>JAQVCP010000007.1 GCA_028689735.1 Hespellia sp.
CGTGCGAATCTAGTGAGAAAGTCGTTCAAAACTTGTTTTGAACTTCCTTTTGTCAACTGTTCTTTGAAATTTTTCTCTTTTAGAAATTTTCAAGGTTGTTTGTCTATTGTTTAATTATCAAGGTTCTAATCCAACAAATCTTTGTACAGTTTGTTGTGTCTTTCGCCGTCTCTTGCGAGTCAGCTTAAACATAATATCATCTACACCGCCTAATTGTCAAGAGTTTTTTCAAAGTTTTTTCGACTTTTTTCTAAAGCACAATATCTGTACTCTTTCAACTCATTCAACACTAAATTTAGTTCTTGTTTCAAGCTAATATAGCTCGTAAACTAAATCTTATCATAAGCATTGTCTAAATAATAAACGGAGAAGGAGGGATTTGAACCCTCGCGCCGCTATTAACGACCTACTCCCTTTCCAGGGGAGCCCCTTCGGCCAGCTTGGGTACTTCTCCATGCGGAATAATTTGGCCTCTCAAAATTATTCCTTGGCGTAAAAAAAACTACCGCATACTACCTGGTAGTTTTTTGAAGCGGAGAGGGTGGGATTCGAACCCACGCGCCCTCTCGGACAAACGGTTTTCAAGACCGCCTCGTTATGACCACTTCGATACCTCTCCATGTGTCGCTATCGTTCGCGACAAGATGTATTCTATCATAAAAGCCTTTTAACTGTCAACAACATTTTTGAATAATTTTACTTTTTTTCTTTTGCAGCTTTTTCAAGAAATATTTTCGCAATGTCAAGGTCTTCTGGTGTGGTGATTTTTATATTCTCATAAGATCCTCGAATAAGCTTTATCGGATAACCAAGCGTCTGCTCAACAACCATTGCATCATCTGTCACTTTGATATAGGATTCCCTCATCAACATATTATATGCGCCTTTAATCAGATTCAGTTCAAACACCTGTGGCGTCTGTATCATCCACACTTTCTCCCGATTCGGAGTGCTTGAAACATACTCCTGCTCATCTGCAATCTTAATGGTGTCCTTTACAGGCATGCCAACAACGCATGCCTTACTCTGGTGCACTTCCCGGTAAGCCCGCTCGATTGTATCCAAATCCACGAAGGGACGAGCGCCATCATGAATAAAAACATAACCATTTCCCTCTATAGACTCCAGGCCATTTTGCACAGAAAGATAGCGCTCTTTGCCACCAGCCACAATTAACTTCACCTTAGAAATGCCATAGTAATCCACAATGTTCTCCCTGCAGTATTCTTCCCATCCGCTCTCCGTAACAAGAATAATCTCATCAATCAGCGGAGAAGTTTCAAAAGCTCTCAGACTATAATACAGGATTGGCTTTCCTTCCAGCTTTAAATACTGCTTCTGTATTTTTGTACCCATACGTCTGCCTTGACCCGCTGCAAGGACGATGGCCGTACACTTCTCTTTTTGCATACTAATCTCCATTCTACATACCTCATGTAAGTCTGGCAACAGCAATGCGGAACAAACAGGTTTTTCTTTCTGTTCTCCGGTTACCGTTCTCCCAGTTTCAGATTCGGCACCGCATTCAGATCCCATCCATGACGTGTCCCTGCTAGATATTCGTAGTAAGCCGCAACTCCGATCATTGCTGCATTATCCGTACAAAAAATAGGCGATGGATGGTAAAACTGCACTCCGTGCTCTTCACAGGCTCTTTTCATCGCTTCTCTCAAAGAACTGTTCGATGCCACTCCACCTGCAATTGCCAGTTTCGCCATATCATACTGTTTAACCGCTTTCATTGCATTTTCCACAAGGACATCTATGACTGCCTTCTGAAACGAAGCTGCAACATCGGCCCGATTGTATTCTATATGCTTCATTTCACATCCATTGATATAATTCAGCACCGCCGATTTTACACCGCTAAAGCTAAAGTCATAGGGACTATCTTCCATATGAGCCTTTGGAAATACGATTGCATCCGGATTTCCTTCTTTGGATAGTTTGTCAATCTTAGGACCGCCCGGATAACCGAGGCCGATTGCTCTGGCAACTTTGTCAAATGCTTCACCTGCCGCGTCATCTCTTGTCCGGCCAATAATCTCATACTTCCCGTAATCACGCACGCACACAAGATGGGTATGTCCACCGGAAACTACCAGACAGATAAACGGAGGCTTCAAGTTCTTATTTTCTATATAATTAGCGGAAATATGACCTTCAATATGATGTACCCCAATCAAAGGAAGCTTTCTGGCATATGCGATAGCCTTCGCTTCCGCTACGCCTACCAAAAGCGCACCTACCAATCCTGGTCCATAAGTAACTCCAATTGCATCAATATCGTCCAGTGTCACCTCTGCTTCTTTCAGTGCCTCTTCTATGACCTGATTGATTTTCTCGATATGCTTTCTTGACGCAATCTCCGGAACAACGCCTCCATAAAGCTTATGAAGTTCTATCTGAGAAGAAATAACATTGGACATCACTTCCCTGCCATTGTGAATAACCGCGGCTGCTGTTTCATCGCAGGAGCTCTCTATCGCTAAAATCCTTATATCTCTAAGTTCTTTCATTTCTCTACCTCCAACACTTTCCGGCGTTTCTCTAAAAATCAAGTTCTATTGACATGCGGTCTTTCCCCGCTTTTGCCCGGGGAAATATTTTTCGTACATCATCCATATACTCTTCTGCTTTCACCAGTGATGGGCTGTAATGTGTCAGCCACATCTCTTTTACATCCGCATCCTTCGCAAGCTTTGCAGCCTCATAAAATGTCATATGCTTATATTCTCTGGCTTTGTTGATTTTATCCTTCTCACCATACATTCCTTCACAAATAAATAAATCGGCCCCTTTTGCATTCTCGCGGATAGAATCCGTTGGTCTGGTATCTGTCGTATAGGTAAGCTTAATTCCTTTTCGCTGCTCACCCAGCACCATATCCGGGGTAAATGTCCGGCCGTCCGCCTCCACCGTCTCTCCTTTTTGTAAATGTTTCCAATACGGTTTTGGAATATCCAACTCCACAGCCTTTTCGAGATTGAATTTTCCTGCACGGTCAATCTCCACAGTATACCCATAACACAGCACATTGTGATTTACCTTAAACGCCTTCAGACGATACCCATTCATTTCAAAGGTCTGCTCTGTTCCTTCAATCTCTTTGTAAATAATCGAAAACGGAAGCTCCGGTGCAATGACGCGAAGTGCCGTCACTACCCGTTCCAGACCTTTCGGTCCAATCAACATCAGGGGCTCTCTGCGGTCTGCATTCCCCATCGTCAGGAGGAGTCCGGGAAGGCCGCTGATATGATCCCCGTGAAAATGTGTAAAACAAATCACATCAATCGGCTTAAAACTCCATCCCTTTTCCTTAATCGCAATCTGGGTACCTTCACCACAGTCAATCAAAAGACTACTGCCATTGAATCTCGTCATCAGTGCCGTTAACCAACGATATGGAAGCGGCATCATTCCACCGCTCCCTAACAAACATACATCTAACATATATACCCTCTATTTTCTATTTGCATGAATACTGGTCTGATGTCAAACACACTCATGCTCAATCCGTTTATTTTACTTTTCTACTACAGTAACTGGTATCTGGAATTGTCCTGTCATCTCATCATAACAGGCTTCACATAAATCAAAAGAATGCTTCTGGCCATCCTTTTCGGAAAAATATCCCCATTCAAAGTCCATAGAGAATACCCCTGCTTTCACCATACCATGATCCATTGGAAGTTCTTTTCCACATCGATTGCAGAAGATCTTTTCCGCTTTTTTCACTTGTTCATTTTTCTGAATATATTGTCTCATACAGTTCCTCCACAGAATCTTTTCTCCTGTGTGCCAGTATCTTCCCATCTTTCCAAAACAGGAACATGTCTGTGCACTGCTACGAGCTCATTATATCTTCCCTGCAGGCCTATTACTAGTGGGAACTGTTTCCTCAGATTCCATTGTTTTCATCCACTACGCCATCAGCTTCCCTCAAGTATGTGAACAAGTTCTCCGAAATCAAATACTTTTCCCACACTGCACCACTGCTTTTCCTTTATCCAAGAGAATACAGACACTAGGATAAATGTCAGCATTGTTTCTGTAATTCATTCTTTCAGCAGCCAAGCTGACGACTCATCAGGACCGCATCCTCCTCAGGACTCTGATAAAAGCCCTGGCGAATTCCATCCTCCACAAAACCACTGTTCTGGTAAAATAATCTGGCCGTTTCATTACTCTCACGGACATCCAGAAGCAGTTTGTTGATTTTTCTGGTCTCACACTCATTTTCCAGGGCAAGAAGAAGCCTGCCGCCTCCCCCTTGCCTCTGATATTCCGGGGATACCGCAATTTTTGCAATCTCTGCCTCGTCAGCCGCAAGATACACCATCAGATACCCTGTGAGCAGCCCCTGCTTTTCTTCCACAAAACAGACTGTCTGTGGATTATTCAGTGTGTCCGATATTCCTTGCCTGCTCCATGCATCCGGAAAAAGTTCCGTCTCAATCGCTGCCACTGCATCTGTATCCTGTGCTGTCATCAGTCTGACCTTTGGTTCCTTTTCTCTCGCTTCCCGCTCTGCACGCTCCCGTTCTGCCTGGGACACACGCAGGTAATCCGGCTCATGTTCCATCGCGGTCTCAATTCTTCCCTCTTTGTAGTACCGGATTCCAAGCGCGCCGACAGATGCCGCTCTCTGGCGGTTCATGTGGGGCAGTGCAAAAGAATACGGTACAGTAAGACCTTTTTCTAATTGTTCTTTGTATACCGGAACACCGTCACCAAGAAAAGTCACTGCGCCATTCCAGCCATTGAGGCGTTTAATCAATTCATCTACTGAAATCGCCATCTGCCGTTCTATTACGCGAAGCGTACCCACCTGAAAGGTATAAATTCCCGTATAAACCTGGTTCCTTCTGGCATCCATAATCGGACAAATCAGTCCCTCATTTCCATATAGATTATAAGCCAGCCCCTCCAGGGTCGGAACATGAATCAGTGGCTTATTCAATGCCAGACCCAGTCCTTTTGCAGTTGCCGAGCCAATACGAAGGCCGGTAAAAGAACCCGGCCCTCCCGCAACAGCAATGGCATCCATCGTATTCAAATCCAGTTCCGTCATCTTCGCCACTTCATCCAACATCGGCAATAGGGTCTGCGAATGTGTCTTCTTATAATTTACTGTGTATTCTGCAATAATCTGTTCTTCCTCTAATACTGCCACTGATGCAACCAGTCCAGAACTATCCAACGCCAATATGCGCATATATCTTTTCCTTCTTTCTCCTACAATTCCTCTATGCGGATTTTCCGGAAATCAAATCCTTTTTCCAGATTCTTTTCTATGACAATCTCCGTCCGCTTATTCGGCAATATCTCCTCAATCAGATTGCCCCATTCAATCAATGAAACCCCTTCTCCATATACATAATCTTCAAATCCAATTTCATCCATTTCATCCACATCACTAATTCTGTACACATCAAAATGATAGAAGGGCAGACGCCCTTCCTCATAAATCTGTACAATCGTAAATGTTGGACTGCTGATTGGTTCCTTAATTTCAAGTCCCTTTGCAAGTCCTTTTGTAAATACAGTTTTTCCCACTCCAAGGTCCCCCACAAGTGTGAGAACCTGACCTGGCACGGCTGCCTTCCCCATGCTGACTCCGAGTTCGAATGTCTCCTCAGCACTATTTGTTTCAATAACCATACTTCACCTTTTCTATTCTGCTCAATAAAATCAACTCACCGAACGGATCTTTACTTTATTCGGCGGCATATGTGTCGAAATCGCCTCCACGACCGCTGCGTATTTTCCGCCCAGCTGAGCCTTTGGAAAAATGATTGCACGTACCTTTGTAACATAAATCACAATTGCCTGATTCGTAGAAATGGCTTTTGTAAAATCTTCCCATTTCGTCTCAGCCACCTGATCATCCTGAGACACAGTAACGCCTTCCTCAGTCAGCTCATACGAGATTGGTTTCTGGAACATTGGTGATTTCTTGACCTGATTCCGCGCTTTGAACCACAGCGAAAACGGCATATATAAAATAAACAGAAATGCAAACAGGAAAAAGACGGCAGAGTGCATCACATCTCCTCCCATTGCTTTATTGATTCCTATCACAAGGGATAAGAATCCAAAGATCACACCAAAAATTCCGCTTAAGTGCGTATATGTGTGGCTAATCATAAAGTTAAACATGACATCTGACGTCATGGTAATATCAAATTTTACTGACATTGTCTACCTCCAGGCATTTTTTAGTATCTGATAACTTTCCAGTCAATTGTTCACCAACAAACTCCCTGTCCAGGGAGGACATTGCTTAGTGGTGGAACAGGCGGATTCCTGTAAATGCCATTGCCATGTTGTATTTGTTACAAGTGTCAATCACGTTATCATCACGAACCGATCCACCCGGCTGTGCAATATATTTTACGCCGCTCTTGTGTGCGCGCTCGATGTTGTCTCCAAACGGGAAAAACGCATCGGAACCTAAAGCTACATCTGTCATCTGATCCAGCCATGCGCGCTTCTCTTCTTTTGTAAATACCTCTGGTTTTACTTTAAAAATAGTTGCCCATATATCATCGCCAAGTACATCCATGTAGTCCTCACCGATGTATAAGTCAATGGCATTATCTCTGTCGGCACGTCTGATTCCATCTACGAACTGAAGCCCCATTACCTTTGGAGACTGGCGAAGGAACCAGTTATCTGCCTTGGATCCTGCAAGTCTTGTGCAATGAATACGGGACTGCTGTCCTGCTCCGATACCAATTGCCTGTCCATCCTTCACAAAACATACAGAGTTAGACTGCGTATATTTTAAAGTGATCATTGAAATGGCAATATCTATTTTGGCTTGCTCGGTCAATGTCTTGTTCTCAGTCACAACGTCAGAGAAAAAATCCTCATCAATCTTCAGCTCATTTCTCCCCTGTTCAAATGAAATTCCAAATACTTCTTTGTGCTCAATTGGGGCCGGTACATAATCCGGGTCAATCTGGATTACATTGTAATTACCGTTTTTCTTCTGTTTTAAAATCTCAAGTGCTTCCGGTTCGTATCCCGGTGCGATTACACCATCAGAAACTTCGCGCTTAATCAATCTTGCAGTATCAACATCACAGACATCTGACAAGGAGATGAAATCCCCAAAGGAAGACATTCTGTCTGCGCCTCTTGCACGGGCATAGGCACTTGCAAGTGGAGATAATTCACCGAGATCATCCACCCAGTAAATCCTGGCAAGTGTATCGCTAAGTGGAAGACCCACCGCTGCTCCGGCCGGTGACACATGCTTAAATGATGTTGCTGCCGGAAGTCCGGTTGCCTGCTTCAGTTCGCGAACCAACTGCCATCCGTTAAATGCATCCAGAAAATTAATGTATCCCGGTTTTCCACATAAAACCTGAATCGGTAGATCACTTCCATCTGCCACGTAAATTTTTGACGGTTTCTGATTTGGATTACATCCATATTTTAATTCTAATTCTTTCATTCTATTCTCTCCTGTCTTTTCAAAACGGACAATCACTATCCGCACCCTTACTGATTCTTATTCACGATTTTTGATTCATATGTTCCAGTCGCAATATCAATGTATCTCACAAACAATGATACTTTATTGTCTTCATTCAGACTGTTCCAGAGTAATTCTGTAAATGCATTCATATCGTCCGGAATCGAAACCAACTTCGGCTCTCCTTCAAAACTTGGAAGTGGATTCCCGTCGCACATATAAGTGTGGATGAAATGTCCCTCTCCCGCAACCGGATTCTCGTATGCAAAGGTATAACGGTTACATGCGTCTGGATTTCCATTGTTGCTCTTAAGGATAGACATTGCATAATTATATCTTCCATCCTCCACATGCATGATCCCTGAAATCCTAGGGGTATAGTTCGGTCCATCCGGCTCAAACTCTCTGCTGCGCAGGGACTGTTCAAAGGTCATCTGCTTGTCCATCCCCTCGTAAATGGTATCTGTCTGATCACCGTTCGTCACGATTGTCTTGTTGCCCAGTACGCGAACCGGCGCATAAATAATCAGACTTGGATCTGTCAGTTTTGATGGGTCAAATGCCTGAGTACGGATTCCTTTTCCTTCCGGGACAAACACACGGTTCCGGCTGTTCTCACTACGTCCCATAATAAAATACGCTGTGACCGCTTTTTTTCCATCCGCGCTCTTGCCGATGATGATTCCTCTTCCTGGATAAGAATTCCCTTGTAACTCATTTTCAATTGATAACATCTTCATATACATTCTCCTTTGGTTTGCTGGACAAAATACTATCTCCACTTTACATTGTCATTAGTTTTTATCTTGTACCATTATACCTATGAACCGGGCAGAGTTCAATAAGAAATCAAAATTTAATAAGTTCCGAAGAGATGGATAATACTTTTGTTGCAGCCATACTCAATAGTCTAATCGCAGCTTTTGTATTTCGCTCAAGCATTTTTGTATATCCTTCGACACCAAGGATTGCATACTTTCTTTGTATCGAGATACATTGGCACGATGTAATGCATTCACGATATCCTGACGTAAAACTGGCTTATATTTTGCAATTAGGGGTAATGCCTTTATGCATTGCCGAGCAGTAATTGGCTTATCATCTGTAATATGTATCAGGTATTTATCTATAATTTCATCTATTTTATAGTCGGTATCCCATTGCGCATTAGCAGCGATCAAAACAATGCCTCTTGTTCTGATATAGGAATTTTCACTGTTAAGCATGCCTGCAAACACATCAAAGAAAGGATACACGGCATTTGATTGGCAACTTTCTCTTTCCAGGTGCTTTAAACATTGATAAGCCTTTTTATCATCAAAATTTATTAAACCATCAACCAAATTTTGAAGATTGTCCACTATATCACCTCCGAAACCAATATAAAATTTCTTTGTTTCCACATACCTACCAACAACTGTGAGATTATTCACCTTTTTTCTGTATACTGCCTATCTCCCCAGATTCTTAAGTGTATCTGGACTATTCGAGAATATCATTCTCATATCCATTTGCTTTAAGAAAATCATCCATCAAGCCCTGCTGTGTTTTTACATTTCTATCATTGTTCAGTAAGGACAACAATCCGCCATTTACATTTCTGCCGCTTGCGACCAGTCCCAACCCCGCCGCTGTCACTTTTATCTTTTCCTTTTCCCCTTTGAGTACTATAACTTCCAGTCTGTCGTAATGCTCGTTTCTATGCTGTTTCTTATATTCTGTCCTGTTCATTTTATCCCTTCTTTGGGCTTTTCTATATTGTATAACTGTCTTCCGTAAGACACAAGTATTTTTCAATATCGTTTGTATGTTACATGTAAGTTATGTGTAAGTTACCGACTAAACTTTGTACTTTTTTGTGGTATCTGGTAAAATCCAGGACATAAAGAAAACCCAGGAAATATAAGCATTTCCTGGGTTTGTGTCTTTTCTGTAATTCGATTTGAATTATCTCTTTGAAAACTGTGGTGCTCTACGAGCTGCTTTGAGACCGTATTTCTTACGTTCTTTCATACGTGGGTCACGAGTTAAGTAACCTGCTTTCTTAAGTGTTGATCTGTATTCATCAGAATCAACCTGAAGAAGTGCTCTTGAAATACCATGACGGATTGCTCCCGCCTGTCCTGTGTATCCGCCACCTTTAACGTTAACTAAAACGTCAAATTTATCTAATGTATCTGTTGCTACTAATGGCTGACGAACTACAACCTTTAATGTCTCAAGACCAAGATATGTGTCGATATCTCTTTTATTTATAGTGATTTTACCTGTTCCAGGCACTAAATATACTCTTGCGATAGATTTTTTTCTTCTTCCTGTTCCGTAATACTTTGTACTAGCCAATGTGATATCCTCCTTTCAACTTTTCCTTAAAATGTTAATGTCTCTGGTTTCTGAGCCTGATGATCATGCTCTGGTCCAGCGTATACATGAAGTTTCTTAATCATGTCTCTTCCTAAAGGTCCCTTTGGAAGCATACCTTTAACTGCAAGTTCGATAACTTTTTCAGGCTTCTTGTCCATCATCTCAGCTAATGTAGTTTCTTTCATTCCACCTACATAGTCTGAATGGTGATAATATACTTTCTGAGCCATCTTCTTACCGGTCACTTCAATTTTCTCTGCATTTACAACGATTACATAGTCACCTGTATCAGCGTGTGGTGTGTAAATAGCTTTATTCTTACCTCTTAATACTTTTGCAATCTCAGATGAAAGACGTCCTAATGTACATCCCTCAGCGTCAACTACATACCATTTTCTCTCAACTTTTTCTGGATTAGGCATATAAGTTTTCATGGATTAACCTCCTATAAATAACAATGTCAATATTTTCATTTTTATTGAAATCAGCCAGCTCCGGGGCATTGGTGCCTACTGTTTCCTTTTTGTCATGCTGTACTATTATATTATACGTATCCGTGTGTGTCAACCGTTTTTTCCATTTTTCTTAATATACTATTTTCAACTTCACTAAGCACTCAGCGAGGCGGATTATGAATATCCACTTTGACTTTTCCGGCGTAACTCTTTACAAAGCATTCAACTCAGAGAGCATCTGATTGTATTGATCAAGAAGTGACGAATCATAGAAAGATATCTCTGTTCCATCAATCTCCCATGCATCCTGATGTGACACGAGGAGATTCACCATCTCCTGCCGTTTATCAAGAATACCGCTCATAGACTGCTTTACCTCTTCGAGTTTTGTCTGCACCTTCGCCATATCTTCCTTTGTGCCGTTGGCGAACATGATATCTTGGTAAAGTGCCTGATAGTCGGTGCCCAAATCAACCGGCATATTTTTTTGTACGCTTTCCTCACTGAACAGGTTTGAAAGTGTGTCACATTTATCGCTCATCTCCTGCTTCATGGTGGTGATTGCTGATGTGGTTGCTGCAAATTCCGGTGCATCTGCAATATAGGCATCTGTATCATATAGAATAGAAAATCTCTCGTCACTGCTGATACCGTAGATTGCCTGAACATCTGTGAACATCTCCACAAAATAATTCTTGACCGCTTCCTCTACCTTCCCATAGTCTCCCTCACAGTAAATCATGGTATCTACATGGTCACTGGTCGCATTCAACTTGGTAATCTTGTCCACCTCTGCATAGAGCAGTTCTGTCTGTTCGGCTTTGTAGGCTGCCTCCGCTGCTGCTTTTTCCTCAGCTTTTTTCTGCTGCCATGCCCGGTACCCAAGAATGCCGCCCACGATAATTGCACAGGCAACAATTCCGCTGATCACTCCTATGATAATTTTCTTATTCTTTTCCATACGTTCCCTCATAATCTTCTTCCAATTTTATGCGTTCCCACCTATTGTAACATTTTCACGCGAGAAAGGAAAGTCTGGATGCAAAATCGCTTCTATGGTAAAATAATAAAGTAAAATACTAGATGTAGCAATATGGAAGAAAGAAACTGAAAGAGGTACAAACTATGTGGGCTTACAATGAAACTTTTTACCAAATTTATCCGATTGGATTCTGTGGTGCACCGACAGCGAATGACGGTGTGACAGTTCCGAGAATTCGTAAGATTATGGACTGGAGCAACTATCTTGAGGAACTCGGTGTGGGTTCGATTATTCTGAATCCAATCTTCGAATCTGATAATCACGGCTATGATACCAGAGATTTTAAGACGATTGATTGTCGTCTGGGTACGAATGATGATTTCAAGGAAGTATGTCAGGATCTCCACAAGCATAATGTGAAGATTATTCTTGATGGAGTCTTCAATCACGTCGGACGTGGTTTCTGGGCATTTAAAGATGTGCTCGAATATAAACAGCAATCTCAGTATATCGACTGGTTCTGCATTGATTTTTCCGGCAATACAGGATATAACGACGGCTTTTACTACGAAGGTTGGGAAGGGCATTATGAGCTTGTTAAACTGAATCTTCAGAATCCGCCATTGGTAGACTACTTGCTGGAATGTGTCCGCTATTGGATTGAAGAATTTGATATTGATGGTCTGAGACTGGATGTAGCTTATTCTCTTGATCACAACTTCATGCGCCGTCTCCGCACTTTCTGTGAAGAGCTCAAGCCTGGATTTGCTTTGATCGGAGAGGTATTATTTGGCGATTACAATATCATCGTGAATGACGGAATGCTACACAGCTGCACCAATTATGAGTGCTACAAGGGAATCCACTCCAGCTTCAACTCTATGAATATGTTTGAGATTGCACATTCCCTGAACCGCCAGTACGGGCCGGAGAACTGGTGTATCTACAGAGGCAAACACCTTATGAATTTTGTGGACAATCACGATGTCACAAGACTGGCAAGCATCCTTACCAATAAGAAGCACATTCCGCTTGCATATGGTCTTCTGATGGGAATGCCGGGAATTCCGTGTATCTATTACGGAAGTGAATGGGGTGTCGAAGGAGTGAAAGCTCCGGACAACGATTATGCACTCCGACCATGCTTTGAAGAGCCGGAGCCAAACGAACTCACCACTTTTATTGAAAAATTAATCGCTATCCGCAAGGAAGATGATGCAATCTGTAATGGCGGATACCGCAATGTGGTTCTCACCAATCACCAGCTGGTATTTGAGCGCAAGACTGACAGCGAACGTCTTCTGGTTGCTATTAATGCCGGTGATTCTGACTTTACTGCCAGCAACGGGGAATTACAGGGAGATGCAATCGAACTGATTGAAGAGACCGAACTGACTCTGAACGGGCAGTTAGAGATGCCAGCATATTCTGTTCAATACTTTAGATTCAAATAAATGAAAAAAAGGGGATTTTTACAGTATTTGTTTTCTGTAAAAATCCCACTTTTATTATTATCATCCAATCTATCACAACCCTGATTATACCTGCTGTGCCAATACTTCTTCCGCAATATTCCTTGCATGATCCGAAATACGTTCCAGACATACCAGCGCATCCAAAAATACAATTCCCGCATCTGTATTGCATTCATTCCCTGCAAGACGCTTCATATGTTCCGTACGAAGTTTAATCTCCAGATCATCCGCTTTGGTCTCATACTCAATTACCTGCAGTGCCTCTTCTCTGTCATTGCTCTCAAACGCCCGAATCGCATGTGCATAAGACTCAATACAGACATCGATCATCTCCTGCATCTCAACTTTGCCCACATCCGTAAATTCCGCCTTTCGATCCACCATAGTCTCTGCAAACTCCGACATATTCTCGCAGTAATCACTGATTCGCTCTATGTCAGATATTGTCTGCAGGAGATGAACCACCTTCTGGTGCTCCTTCTCGCTGACAGAAAGAGAACTGATCTTGATGGCATACTCGCTGATACCACCGCAGAGCTGATCTACTTTTTCCTCATCCTCTTTGATGTCCAGAATCTTCTGATAATCCTTTGTAAACAGCACATCTCGGCAAAGTTCCAAGGTGTTGAGCACAATCTGACCCATACGAACAGCTTCACTAATTGTTGACTCAAGCGCAATTCCCGGGGTCTCCAGCATACGATCGTCGAGAAGAACCTTGCTGTCATCCTGTACCGTCTCATCCACCTTGCCAATCTTCTTGGCAAGCTTAATAATCAGATTCGACATTGGGAACAGAAGGACTGTTGTTCCGATATTAAATATGGTATGAACCAAACTGATCTCTGTCTGGGTAATATTGCCTGTACCCGCCGTCGGATATAATACTTTAAAAAATACAATTGCAATCACACTGAAGATTACCGTTCCGATAATATTGAACAGTAAATGCATGAGTGCTGCTGTCTTTGCATTCTTTTTTGCTCCGACACTTGAGAGCATTGCGGTCACACAGGTACCGATATTCTGACCCATAATAATGTAAACCGCCGCATTAAATGGAACAAGTCCTGCCGCTGCAAGGCTCTGTAAGATACCGACCGATGCAGAAGAACTCTGGATAACTGCAGTAACCAGTGCTCCTGCAATAATTCCAAGGAACGGACTTCTTCCAAGTGAAACAAAAATGCTGCAGAACGCTTCTGATTCCTGCAGAGGTGCAACTGCTGATGACATGGTCGTAATTCCAACAAACAAAAGACCAAATCCTATAATAATAGAAGAGACATCCTTCATGGCACGTCTGGTTCCGGTAAGCATAATTACCACACCTACCATAATAGCAATTGGTGCAAGATTGCTCGGACTTAAGAACTTCGCCCACTCTACTGCGGATACTAGCCATCCGGTAACTGTCGTACCAATATTGGCACCCATGATAACGCCCATGGCCTGTGTCAGATTCATGATACCGGCATTCACAAAGCCGACTACCATAACCGTAGTTGCCGAAGAACTCTGAATGACCGCCGTAATAAACGCTCCCAAACAGACCCCAAAAAACTTGTTCTTTGTCAAAACTGCCAACAAGGACTTCATCCTGTTCCCCGCTGCGTTCTCAAGACCTTGTGCCATAATCTGCATTCCATAAATGAACATCCCAAGTCCTCCGACAAATGGGATAATAATGCTAACGTAATTCATGCTCTTCCTCCATGTATTTTATTTTACCCGATACAATTACGATAACATTTTGTTCAACAAAAAACAACAATATTTTCTTATTTCTTCATGCGCGGATTAAACAATAACGATGCCAGGTATCCAAAGATTAACGCGGCGGAGATTCCTGCCGCGCTGGCCTTGAATCCACCGAGAAAAACGCCAAGAAACCCTTCGGATTTTACAGCTTCTTTGACCCCCTCCCAGAGAATATTTCCAAACCCAAGAAGCGGAACACTTGCCCCGGCTCCTGCGAACTTTACGAAAGGACCATAGATACCGACCGCTCCAAGCACAGCCCCGGCGCACACCAGAAGTACCATAATCCGGCCCGGCATCAGCTTTGTCCTATCCATCAGAATCTGAATCAAGGCGCAGATCAATCCGCCTACCCAGAATGCATTTACATAATCCATCCTAACCTCCTAACAGTGCTCCAGGATAATTGCATGGGCAATTCCCGGTACACTTTCCCCTTCATTATAACTGACCGTTGACATCAGTGCTCCCGTTGGAACGAACAGAATCCTCTTCCACTCCCCCTTTAAAAGCTTCGGCAAAATATAGCCTGCCAGAGTCACCGCTGCGCAGCCGCAGCCACTCCCCCCCGCATGAGTGTCCTGTTTTTCCTGATCGTAAATCAACTTTCCGCAGTCCAGATGCTGTTCTGTGATATCAATGCCCCGGCGCTTCAGCATGTCTTCCAGCACCCGGGTTCCCACATATCCCAGATCTCCGGTTATGATCCGGTCATAGTCTGCCGGATTCCGTTGAAAATCCTCCAGGCTGCACTGGATGGTATCCGCCGCTGCCGGTGCCATGCAGCCGCCCATATTCTGAGAATCCTTAAGACCATAATCCACGATTTTCCCAATGGTCACTCCCGCAATCCGCACATGGCTCTTTTCTGTCCCCACAAGAAATGCACCACTGCCGGTCACCGTCCACTGGGCAGACATGGGTCTCTGGTTTGCATAGCCCAGCGGAAAACGGAACTCCTTTTCTGCACTGCCGAAATGACTGGATGTCACGGCAAGAACGTAACTTCCGTATCCTGCTGCCACTGCCATTGCCGAGAGTGCAAGAGCCTCACCGGATGTGGAGCATGCACCGAACAGCCCAAACATGGGAATCTGAAGTGCTTCCACGCCCATGGAGGTCGCGATTCCCTGTCGCAGCAGATCTCCTCCAAAAAGATAGCGGATTTCTTCCGGACCTCGATGGGATTTCCCCAATGCAATGATACAAGCTTCTTTCTGCATAGTCCCTTCCGCTGCCTCCCAGGTATCTTCTCCGAACAAGTCATCTGTGTTCAGCATGTCAAAATATTTTCCTAACGGTCCCTTTGCCTCCTTGCTTCCCACCACAGAGCCGCTGCTCATAAGAAAAGGCGCCTGGGTAAAGGAGAGACTCTGTTTCCCTTTTATCATCTTCCTACCTGCTTTCTTCTTGTTCTTGCTATTGCCCAAAAAAGGAACTCGGACAACGGTAACATTTTCCCCAATGCTTCTCCCTCTTTCCGAAACAATAACGGTTTCTGGTAGTATCTGTATGAATTGGCTATTTTATGCATTGAATTTTTATCAAACCTATGCTAGACTTCATAAAGTTATCTTTTGAGAATATCTTTGGAAAAGGAGTTTGATTATGACTAAAAATATGACAGAAGGCAAACCGCTTCGGCTCATCCTTCTTTTTGCCCTTCCTGTTCTATGCGGGAATTTATTTCAGAATTTTTACAATATCGTTGACTCTGTGATCGTGGGCCGTTTTCTGGGTGTCAACGCCCTTGCCGCTGTAGGAAGTACCACTTCACTGACCTTCCTTGTAATCGGATGGGTCATGGGAATGACCAACGGATTTGGTATCCTGATTGCACAGGCTTTTGGTGCAGAAAACAGATTCCTTTTGAAGCATTACACCGCAATGTCGATGTATCTGTGTACCATTCTTGCCATTGTAATGACCGGCGCACTTCTGATTGCCAATGACAGCATCCTGCACCTAATCAACACACCAGATACAATTTTTTCCGACACCAGCAAATACACCGCCATTATCTATGCCGGGGTGCCAGTCAGTTTCCTGTACAATATGCTTGCGTCTATCGCAAGATCACTGGGAGACAGCAAAACACCTTTGTATTTCCTTGTCATTTCCTCACTGCTGAACATCGCACTGGACTTTCTGTTTGTGGCAGTGCTTCCTTTCGGTGTTGCCGGTGCAGCCTATGCAACTGTCATCGCTCAGGGTGTATCAGCGGTCCTCTGCCTGATTTACACCTGGAAGAAATTTCCGATCATTCATTTCCATAAGGAAGAAATGAAGTTTTCCCTGCGCTCTGCGGGAAACCTGTTTTCTATGGGAGTCCCAATGGCGCTGCAGTTTTCCATCACTGCCATCGGAACCATGATTGTGCAGTCGGCACTGAATCTTCTGGGTGCAACCTACATCGCAGCCTACGCAGCAGCTTCCAAGATTCAGAGCGTCATCATGCAGTTCTTCGTTGCTCTTGGTTCTGCCCTCGCCACATACACAGGACAAAATTACGGTGCTGGTAAGACAGAGCGAATTCATCAGGGACTGAGCAGCAGTTTTATCATTTCTATTGTTTATAGTATCGGCGTCATGACAGTGGCTTATTTCTTGTGTCCACTAATGGTGCGCCTGTTCGTATCAGACCCCACCGGAGAGCTGCAGCAGATTGCCACTCATATGTTCCATATCAGCCTGTGGTTCTATCCATTCCTTGGTCTGATCTTCCTGTACCGAAATGTGCTGCAGGGACTTGGAAACGGACTGATTCCTATGCTGGGAGGCGTCTTTGAGCTTCTCGCCCGCGGACTTGCTGTTTTTTTGCTGGCAAAACCATTCGGGTTTACCGGAATCTGCTTCAGTGATCCGGCAGCATGGATTTTCGCTCTGATCCCTTTGATTCCGTATTACTACTGGTGGACCAAACGCAAAAATTCACCATTTCAGGAAATAGAAAAGGCATGACCCAATGCCTTTTCCCAATGCCATTGCTAAAATGAACCAGGGAATTCCTTTGATAATTTTCACCCGGCGGATTAGGATTGGAAAAAGGTTCAGAATCTCTGCCAGTGCCATTGCCCAACAGCCTACAAATATTCCGCTGAGCAGACCAAAGACCGGAACAATCCAACCACCACCCGGGATGGATACATGAAACAGCATGAAAACATTTCCCAGGATCCCCCCCATGGCGATACTGTCCTCATAAAAGAGAATGTGGTCCGCGGTCTGAGTACGGTCTGCCAGATCTGACACAACTCCGAGTCCTACAATAAATGCAAATAATCCTCCTGCTGCTGCAATTCCAAAGCTAAGACCGAGAATTCCCAGTAGAAGTTGTCTGATCCACATCGATTTCTTTCTCCTTTCTGGAATAATTTTCAATCAAAGTTGTCTGAATATCATTTTCATATAGCCGCATCTCCACCTCGATTGGCGTGGGGTCCACAGAGAAGCGCTTCTTTCCAAAGTGATTGAAAAAGACCAGGATTCCGATGACCAGTCCCAAACTGTAGGTTACCTCAAGAATGGTGAATCCGGAAGATTTCTGCCCGGTCAGCAGCTCATAGATTTGTGAAAATAATTTGGTGGTCGATACATCATTGTTGAATGCCATGATGGAAAATGCTGCTCCAAAGAATACAATCACTGCTACCACCGCTGTCTTAAGCAGGTGCATAAACTGACCAGGCGTCTTCTGCTCCTCGTATGTGATGATAATGTCCGGTGCTCCTTCATTCTGAATTTCAAGTCCAGGCAGCGACTGATGGATGCATTCCATGATTTTCAAAATTGAGACAACATATCTCCGCTGCATCTTTCCTTTTTCAGAAATGCGAAAAAGGCGCAGCGCCTTCACTCTGGCACTGACCGCCTCATCACTACACTCCATCGACAGAATGTCTCCCAGAGTCACCTCCGGCTTTTTTACTTCAACGTTTTTATCCCCTTTGATATAAAGAATTCCTTTGCTCATAGCTGCACTCTCAAACGCGTTTTTCTGCTGCCTGATTTGTTTTCGCGTCTGCCTTTCCTGCAGTTAGTATGCACTGGGAATTTGTAATTATTCAGCTTATCGAAAAGCCTCATACATTTCTTTTAACATCTCATCTGTAATATCCACCGGATTATTATAAAGATTCGGATGACGGCTGATACGGACAAGCTCCGCCAGCTGATTGGGGGAAGGAGCACGCATGGGAAGCTGTGGTCTTTGGCAGCGTGAATTAGAGATGTCCCAGCAGTTGATACAGCATAAACCCGATATTCAGCTCGGTCCGGACGCTTAGATTCGAAAGGTCTCTGTCCAGTACATCTTCGATTTTCTTAATTTTATAATTGATGGTATTCCGGTGCACAAACAACTCCTGAGCGGTATCCTTCACGCTGCCGCTGTGTGCCACATAGCTCTGGAGCACCTGGACAAGATTGCTCTGATTCATCCGGTCATATTCATAAAGTGGTCCCACCGTCTCCTGGTAGAAGTCCCAGATGACCTCCTGATCCTCGATACTCATGAGCAGCTTATAGATTCCCATCTCCCAGTAAAAGAGAAGCGGGTGCCGCTGCTCCTGCGTCATATGATCACCAGACTCCCGTCTCTGTATGGAGGAAATCTTCTGTGCCTGGTGGTAACTCTCATTCAGCTTCCGGATTCCCACTACTGATTTTCCTACGCCAAGCGTAACCTGCTCGCCCTGCCGGATAAGCTGTCTCGTCTCCGACAGAATCTCGGAGGCAGCTGCCTCCATATCTTCCTGCGTATGGTCACAGAAAACCAAAACCAATTGTCCGTTAATCGGTACAACAGGAATGTTGGAAAAAAAATGTGACATCTTGGCATCTAAAAACATTTGGATTGCATCCATCCGCTCTTCCTTCAATCCCTGTCCGTCCACTGTAAAATCCATGATTGCCACGCAGTAGTTTCCATCTGCCGAATACCCTTTCTGCAATAGCGGACCCAGATACAGTTCCTCCTGCCGCGGAAAAAAGATTGCATTTTCAAATGCTGCATTCCGCTTGAAGGATGCCTGCTCAGATTGGGTGATGCTGAAACAGAAAATACGCATAATCTCAGCCATATGTACTTCCCACGGAGCTTCAAAAACCGGAAAATCATGGGCATCCGCAAATGCAATGATATCCGGTGTAATTTCTTTGATATAGGGACCAATGTTGATAACGATAGCTGCCGCCCGATTCTCGTAGACACCTTTCACCAGCTCTGCCAATGTCTGTCCGTTCCCCAGACCGATCCCCGTGGTAAATGCGACTTCACCGCCGTCCAGAAAATCCGAAATACAGGTGCTGTCCACCATGTGAGTCCAGTGTACAACTCTGTCCAGCCCCTTCTCACCCGCCACCAGTTTCATCTCAATGTGCTTCACCTGGTTCATTAATTCCCGCAACAATACTGCCATCTTTTCTCTCCTCTTGAACTATGTGCTACAGAATCAGCGATACTCCTGAAATGATAAGTAATATGTACGTCAAAGTCAAGAATGTGCTCTGTTTCATTTGTTTTGCAAGCTTTCCTCCCACCCAGGTGGCCAGAAGCAGCGGTATCAGACTTAATAAAATTAAGTGTATATTTCCCGGGGTATACAGACCCTCCCGCAGCTGACCCACCATAAGAAATGTATTCAAAAATACCCAGATCAGCGCAACTGTTGCACGAAACTCCTCTTTGTTCTTGAGCACCTGCACTGCATAGATCACAAGAAGTGCCCCGCCGGAGAGGAACATACCATGAACAATTCCCGCCGCCAGAAGGACTCCAGGAAGCAGAACCCGCGCAAGCTCCCGCTCACTTTTCAGAAATAAATTCTTACACGCAACAGCTAGAATAATAAATCCATAGACCTTCAGCAACATATCAGAAGGCAGTACACTATATAATTTTGTTCCAATTATCATGCCTGCAAACATGAAAACGGCCATCTTTGTAAATTCTTTCCACTGGATGGACTTATAATTCGACACGGCAATCAAAAGACCTGACAACAAGGTAATTGCCCCGATGACGACCTTTGCATTGTCCATTCCAATCAGATACATCGATGGAGGCATAGCAAGGACCGTCCCGGCAAATCCCGTGACGGCCTGTATTGCATTTGCGAAAAAGATGACAATCAGAAAACTGATATTTTTCATGATACGGCTTCTCCTCTTGATACTGCATTTTGTGTATTAATGATGCTAAGAATCTCTTCCCGGATGGCAACATATTCTCTGGAATATCTGGCAGCCTCCTGGTTGGCACCTCCGATATCATACGTGAATTCAGTATTGAATTCTTTTACGATTCTGCCCGGTCTCGCAGACATGACAACCACTCTCGTTGCCAAACTCAGTGCCTCGTCCACATCATGGGTGATAAAGAAAATCGTGTTGCCTGTCTTATTCCAGATTTCGCGGATCAGAGCCTGCATATTGGTTCTGGTCAGCGCATCCAATGCACCAAGAGGTTCATCCATCAGAATCATCTCCGGCTGATTCACCAGCACTCTTGCAAGGGAGCACCGCTGCCTCATACCACCGGAAAGCTCGTAGGGCTTCTGCTTCTTGAAGTCCTTCAGCCCGACCAGTTCCAGATATTTGTTGACATTTTCCTCGATTTCCTTTTTGGGAAGTCTTCTTTTCTTCGGTCCGAATGCCACATTATCGTAGATATTCAGCCACGGGTACAGAGGAGGCGTCTGAAACACCACACCTCTCTTCCAGTTTGGACCATTGATGACTTTTCCACCCATTGTAGCACTTCCCGATGTCGGTTTGTGGAATCCCGCGATAATATTCAGCAAAGTACTCTTTCCACATCCAGAAGGCCCCAGCACACAGATGAACTCTCCTTTTTTGATATCTAGATTCGCATCCTTCAACGCAAGTACTTTTCCTTTTTCACTGTCATATTCCAGATTGGCATTTTTGATAGATACAACAATTTCTTCCTGATTCATAGTGGCAGCTCCTTTCTTAATAGACGAACTATTCTGTCAATCATTTGTTTGAAAGACTGTTTTTTCAAATGGTTCTGGTTCATCACTACTTCGCTGCTTTCACAGCCTCTTCGATGTAGCTTCCGTTTACAGCTTTCTCAAATACGGATTTATCCGGTACTTCTGCGATACTTCCCTGATCTTTCAGAAATGCTGCGGTATCATACAGGTTCTGAACCAATGCTCCTTTTGCATCGCTGGTTCCAAAATAATCCGCTCCCAGCTGTTCCTCTGCGGTCAGCCAGATCGATCCGCTCATCTGTGACGCTGCCGCATCTGTTGATAATTCCATAGCCTTCGCGATGGTTGAAACCGCTTCATCCTCTGTGTTCTTATACAAATCGACGGCACCGGATACTGCTTTGATATAGGCAGTCACAAGTTCTGGATTTGCCTCGGCAAATTCGGTTCTTACAAGCTCCACATTAGAGGTCATATATCCTGCATCTGCCATATCTGCACTGGTAAGAAGTACTGTTCCATCTCCTAATTCTGTCAGTGTCGGCTCCCATACATATGTCGCATCGATCTGTCCATTCTGCCATGCCGCATAAATTTCACTGGGCTGCATATCCAGAAGGGTCACGTCACTCTCAGACAATCCTGCCTCTTCCAACGCATGAAGTGCAGAGAAATGTGCTGTGGATGCAAACGGTGTGGCGATGGTTTTTCCTTTTAAGTCTGCAACGGTTTTTGCCCCGCTCTCATTTCTTGCAACAAAGCTTTCTGTTGCACCTAATACTTCATGTATCCAGATGCATTCCACGCCCAGGTCCTGTGCAATTGCCAGAGTTGCCGGGCAGGAACCTAACAGTCCGAAGTCGATGCTTCCTGAAGCAAGCGCAGTGTTGACATCTTTTCCAGAATCAAACTGTTTGATTTCTACCTCTACGCCCATCTCCTTTGAAAAGGAATCCATTGCTTTGGCTATACCTTCATCATTTGGCATCTCCTGGGTACCTATAACGACTTTTGTTGCTTTTTCTGAGCTTTCAGAGCTTCCGCTTCCAGATGATTTTGATCCGCTGTTTCCGCAGCCGGAAAGTAATGCCATTGTCATGGTTCCGGCAACAATTGCTGCCAGAATTTTCTTTGTTCTGTTTTTCATAATATGTTCTCCTATACTTCTGTGTATTCGTTTCAACTTATGTTCTATTGACTCATTCACTTCCAAATGAATCCGTTATGCTTTTCCACTCCACGGAACAAATTTCTTTTCGACTAGATTCAACACCACATTCATCAGAATTCCTGTCACTCCCATAACGATGATTCCCACAAATACGATATCATTTCTCAGCCAGTTCTTTGCATCCAGCACCATCCAGCCGATTCCCACATTAGCGGCGACCATCTCAGCAGCAACCAGCGTGGAATATCCAACACCGATGGAAGTCCGAATTCCGGTAAACATGTCCGGCAGGCAAGACGGGAAGATGACGGAAAAGAACACCTGCGTCTTACTGGCACCCAATGTGTAGGCACTGTTGATGTGATCCCGGTTAACTCTGACTACTGCTGATACACAGGATACATAGATCGGTGCAAAGCAGGCAAGATAAAGCAGTGCTATCTTGGATGCATTATCAATTCCCAATGCCAATACCAGCAGTGTATAATATGCCAGTGGCGGAAGCGGTCTGTAGAATTCAATGATGGGTTCAAATGCTGCCCTTACCTTTTCACTGAATCCACTGAGCAGTCCCAGTGGAACCGCCGTTACCACCGCAAGTCCAAATGCCAGGAACAGCCGCTGCATACTGACACCCAAATGCTGTAGGAGCGAATGTCCTTTGTAGTCAATGCAGACACTTAAGAATGCCGCCCAGACTTCATGAGGTGAGGGAATCAGTTTTTTATCTACCCACCCCAGTTTTGTCGCCACATACCACAATGCCAGAATCAACACCACAACGACAACTGATATCACTTTATTTCCCGATAGTTTCTTTTTCATTCGCGCTCTCCTTTCACGTTGCTGCTTACACTTCATCTGTCAGTTTTCGTGTCCTGACATTGTATGATTTTTCCACAGGACAGATGAAGATTTTGCCATCTCCCGGATTACCCGTTGAATTTGCATCCATCAGTGCCTTTACCACTTCATTTTTCCCCTCGTCCGGAACCATGATGTTCAGAATCCGCTTTGTCACCAGATTTGTCCTTATCTTCGTGCCGTCAGCCAGAAGAAACGCCACCGGTTTTTTCCCCCGTCCCATGGCTTTCTGACAGGTATATCCCGGGTAGCCCGCCTCAATCAGCCGCCGCTTGGTCTCTGCCAGTTTTGTGGGCCGGATAATTGCTATAATCTCTACCATAAAATGACCTCCTATAAATCTGCCGTTTTCGTGCTGACTGTATATGCCTTTTCCACTGGAGTCACAAAGATCCTTCCATCTCCATAGTTACCGTCATCGCCGGTAAATGCATGTTCCATAATGATATTTGCGACCGTTTCCTCATCTTCATCCTGAAGAACCATCATCATCATATGTTTTGGTAATTCATCATAAAATGTAGTACCGATCTGAAGCCCCTTCTGTTTGCCGCGCCCATATACATCCATACGTGTCATTGCCGGGAATCCCGCTTCCAAAAGTGCATCTGCAACTTCATCCGCCTTCTCCGGCCTTACGATTGCTCTAAGCATTTTCATAATCTTATCCTCCTTTAGCATTCTTCTATTGTTCAATTCTCTCCCCACACACAGCTGTTTTTGTGCTCTGGACATAGAAAAAGGCGAAGAAATCTCTTATGACCTCTTCGCCAAAAATAGAAAAGACATCGATTACCATGTAACCGACGTCCTTGTCTTTTATTTATGAACTTGTGATTTATTGTATCGGACTCAGCAATTATTTACAAGAGGTGAATTGCACAAAGTTCTTTGTGCTCCGGCACAATTACTGTTCAAATTTCCTTGCTGACTGGTCGGATTCAAGCATCAACTGTACTTCTATGGCAAACAGAGTCCAAATGTCCCTTCTGCCTTCTACAATAAATAGGACTCAAAAATCTGCCTTACCTTCTCCGTCACATAGTTGCTGCCGCCTTTGTCCTGGACGTCTTTCACCATGGCGACTACCAACAATGGGTTGGTGGTATCTTCTGCGGTTTCACACACGAACCAGCCGTATTCCGTGGCTCCTGCTTCCGCCTGGCTGCCTTTTGTCTCCGCAGTTCCCGTCTTCCCCAGCAAGGTATAGCCGGGAATCTGTCCCTTTGCTCCGGTTCCGCTTGGATCTTCGATCACCTGAATCAAATCCTTTCGGATAATCTCTGTACTTTCGGGTGTGAATACCCCTTCCTTCCAGTAAGAAGCACTCATGCCTTCCTCTTGTCTGATCACCGGAAGAATCATATTTCCACTATTCACAAAGGCAGAATAAATAGATGCCAGATGAATCGGATTCACCTGAACCTGCCCCTGTCCATAACCGGTATCTGCCAGCTGAATCTCGTTGTCTATCTTCCCGTCGGTCCCGTAGGTGGATGCCGCCGCATCAATATCCAAAGGTATTTCCTCATCAAATCCAATGGCTTTTAATTGCTGCTGCATGGTATCGGTTCCGATATCCAGTGCTGCTCTTGCAAAATAAATATTGTCCGAATAGACCAGTGCATTTCTCAGATTCACTTCATCGCCGTAATCCGTCAGGGTGGTTACATGATAATCGCCCCAACTGGCATCCTTCTGCCAGCTCAGTCCAACGTTTCCCTTATTCTCATCTGGATTGAGCAGTCCGGTGCTGACACCGATTGCTCCAATCACCGGCTTAAAGGTAGAACCGGGAACCCAGGCTGACGCGTACCGATTGGTCAGTGGCTGGTTCACATCGTTGTTAAGTTCCTCCCAGCGCGTGCCGGACATTCCAAGAATAAATTCGTTTGGGTCGTAGCTCGGTGTGCTTACCAGTGCTAACAGCTCGCCTGTCTTTGGATTCATGGCGACCACGCTGCTTACATCCTCTGCAAAAAGCTGGTAAATGGTCTGCTGCAGATTTGCATCAATGGTCACATGTACATCGCTTCCATCTGCCGGAGCTGTACTTGCAATGGTCTCCTGTCTCACTCCATCTTCACTTTCAATGTAAATATCACTGCCGGAGGCTGCTTTCAGTGTACTCTCGTATCCCCGCTCCAGTCCCGCTTTTCCGATGACACTGCTTGCAGCATACCCATCCCCGCTTTTCTTCTCCAGCTCTTCTGCGCTGATTGCCTGCGTATAACCAGTAAGATGCCCTGTTGACTCCTTGAGCGGATAAACGCGGTCTGTCACATTGGAAATCATGACCCCCGGTATGGCAAGCAATGCATCCTGAGTAACGTTATCATCAAACGCCACTGCTTTGATCGGGACAAAGGTATCATCCTTGACATAGGAAGCACTCAGACTCGCCTCAATATCTGCCGGATCCACACCCAGAATGGAGCCGATCTGTGCCAGTGCATCCTGATGATTCGCCTCCATCTTACCCGGAATCAGACCAACCTGTGCCACAATTCCCTCCTGGGTCAGTGCCACATTGTTGCGATCATAAAGCTGGCCACGCCGGGCCTCTGTGTTGCTGATTCTGACCTTTTCATTCTCTCCCAGTTCCGGGAAGATATCCGAAGAAGACCACACTACTCTGTAGATACCGTCCTCATCTTTTTTCAACTCCATCTCATTATCAAAAGATACTTCTCCCGCACTGGTGTCCATCTTCATTTGATATGAAACGCTTTCTTTTTTATCGTTTTTTCGCTTCTCATCTGCCGTGACTGTTGCTTTGATATTGGCAGCCTCGATTCCTTCATAAATGTTCCGGTTTCGTTCCGTATATGTCTCCTCAGATACATTTTTTTTCGTGTCTGCATCAAGAAGCTGGTACATTTCCTCATATTTTCCAGCGGACAGAAGCTTGAAATACTGCTTTGCCACCTCCTCCGGATTGGACTTCTCCTTGTTTAGAAAAAGTACAATGCCTGCCACTGCGGCAATCACTATGGCTGCAGCTGCAATTGTCAGGACAATAATTTTCATTTTCCCTTTGTTTTTCATTCTATCCATACTTCCCCTCCTGGTTCTTTTCATTTATACATTATACTAACACAATTCCGGCCTTTTATCATCTCTATATTCCTTTCTGCTGCTAGTGTGACACTAGATTCTATTTCTCCCCACATTTCGCTCTATTGCGTCTTTTTGTAAAATATTAAGATATAAATGTCGTGTATACTTGACACATTGTAATATCAGTGCTATGTTAATATTATAAATAAAGAAGAGGTGATGTTCATGGCACGCAATATACCAATCAAGGTTGCGAGGGCTCGGCTGGATATGACGCAGAAGAAGCTTGCAGAAAAAGTAGGTATTTCGAGACAGACGATGAATGCAATCGAGCAGGGAGATTATAATCCGACAATTAAGCTTTGCAGGTCCATCTGCGGAGTACTTGGAAAATCATTAGATGAATTATTTGGGGAGGATGAGGAACATGAAGAAGATGAAAAAAACGCAGTTGGATGAGATGCAGGAACAAAAGCTTCTAAAGATCGAACACAATGGATGCTGGTTTGCTTTCTGGGGACTTTTGGCAATCATATTTATCCAGATACTCCTGGATCATGGAAATGCGGGGCAGAATGTAGCCGGTGAATGGATTGTTTTCATGTGTCTCTGCATTTACATGTTGATTGCATCTCTGAAAAATGGAATCTGGGACCGCAGGTTTCAACCGACGCTGAAAACCAATACTGCATTTAGTGCAGGTGGCGCAGCAGCAATTGCCATATTTAATTCCGTCCTCTCATATGTGAGGTATCACAAAATGGCAGGTTCCATTGCAGCGGGTATTTTTATGTTTGTGATGACCTTTGTGATATGTATGATTATGTTCAGCATTACCACAATGATTTATAAGAAACGAAAAGAAAAACTGGAAGACATGGATGATGAGGCATAGGATACCTTGTTACATTTTCCATGGTATCTGCAGGCAGTCTCTGTAAAAACAGCAGCGATGGCGGATGTGTTATAAAAAAATAATACATCCGCCATTGCTAAATTTTTATTGATATCCAGGTCATGTTCTGGTTTCAGAAGCACTTGTTCATTCCATCAACAACATCTTCTGGCCTTTTGCACTCAGTCTATCATTCAGCCAATGCATATTCGGGGTTTCAAAGCAATAATAAAATTCATATTTTTCTATATATTCAGCCACAATATCTCTATACTCATCTTTCACGGATGCCACAATGTTATTTCCATAAGAAACCAAATTACATGCAATCGGTTCCTTGTAATACGTTCTTGCATCTGCTCCTAACCGGAACTCAACAATCACATTTTCATTCTTTAAGAAATCTTTTGGTTTACAATTCGTGTCTATTGCCGATTGTTTCAAAGCAATATCTAATATTTCCTTATTTGTCATCATCTTTTTTCTCTCTTCTGCTTTACTCAATTTACGCGTTGCTCCCCCACCTTACACAGATTTCCTTGGAAGCTGAGGGCATCATTTGTAAGAATTATATCACATGGTCACTAACTTTTCGTAACAAATATTGTTTTTATGTTGTAAAATATACTTGACATTTTGGATGTTATATTATATGGTTGATGTAGAAATAATAATGATCATTACACGCGTAATGAGGTCGAACACTTAAACCGTTTTCCATAAAGGAGGAACCCCTATGAAAACTATGATCCTTATCTCTCTCTACCTTATACTTTGCATCGCCATCTATTTTATTACCAGAAAGTTTTTTTCAAAAACAACTCCATCACCATGCGATGAGCGACAACTACTGGCAAGAGGCAACGCTTATAAATGTGCTTTTCTTGTATTATTGGGCTATTTAGTGTTATGTATTATCACACAGAACGGTTTTCAGCAACTATTTTTCAGCACCCATGTGCTTTTGGTTCTCGGGATATGTCTTGGATTTTTCGCTTTTGCCAGTGTTTCCATCCTTCAAGATGCATACCTGCCTCCTAAAGCAGATTCTAGAAATGCTGCTTTTTGCCTTGGAGCTATCAGCATCTCTAACATTGGACTGGGATTAACTCTTGATGAGATTAGAATTAATGACGGAATTCTTGAATACGTTCCAATTACTCTTATGTTAGGTATCACACTCTTTCTTTTATTTTTACTGTTCATCTTCAAACAGTATGTGTTGTCATATTCAGAGGAGGAATAGCTTTGAAAAATTTAAGACTAAAATCAGCTCGTGTTGCCTGTGACCTGTCCCAACAACAGCTTGCTGACAAAGTAGATGTTACAAGACAAACAATTAGTGCTATCGAAAAAGGTAATTATAACCCCACTCTGAATTTATGCATCTCAATTTGTCAGACTTTGGGTAAAACCTTAGATGAATTATTTTGGCCTGCAAATGGTCAGCCTTAGCAGTATGGATAATTCTGTTCCCCTCACAATGTTTCGCTTTGAAATGTAAATTGGACTGTGTTAAGTGTAGACCTTTTTACCTCTCTCTCCCGTATATCCGAAAGGTAGGAAAATGACGATAAAAGCGGCTATTTCCACGCTCTTGGAAATGTGGTAGAATAGATGTTGTTAAAAGACATTTTAAAGTTGTCGAATAAAGTTATTTGTTTTTTGCGACGGAGCAATTTTATTCAGTTGGAAGTTGTAGAGGAGCACTTGTATGATTGGTACAGTTGTGAAAGTGATAGTTGATAGACCATTAGGGAGCTACCATCCAGAACACAAAGATATGTTTTATCCTATAAACTATGGATATGTTGAAGGAATTGTTGCGCCAGATGGGTTTCTTTTACAGAGAAGCATTTTGAGTCAGATGTAATAATGTAAGTTTCAGTTTGCATTGCGGAAAATTTATGAATTTGGCAGGGGAGGAATGAATAATTGATATTCTTAGGTGTCATCTGTATAGTCTCTGCTTTATGTATTCTATATTTAAAATACAGAGTGGTTTTTACAGGAGAAAAAAGCAAAGGGAAAATTATTGGCATGGTAGATGAAAATACAGGATATCGCGTGGGCGGTGTATCTGTGAAAAAGCACTCTTACATAGTGCAAATTAAGCATAAAAATTACTATACGGCTCATGGGTGTATATTTGTTTCATTTTCAAAAAGAAAGATTGGAAATGAAATCTTTGTTTTTAAAAATGAAAAGTATGGAAATGAAGTTTTCGAGTGTTTTGATTTTCGCATAGAAGTATGTTCTATTTTGATGCTGTTATTTAGTGTCTTCTGCATTTATGAAGGGCTGATATAATACTTTCCCCGGCCAACAGACTGATCCAGCGTTTTTGAAATAACAGGCTGGAAACATCCTAGCCCTGCAGCATAATGTATCCCATTGTAAAGGGAAGGCTGCCGCACATCAAACCCAAGATCACTTCCCATTAAAATTAAAATTCCCATGAACAGTACGACCCCGACGATACTGTTTTCCGTTCCGCACAATCTATTATTTTTTCTGTTCTCAGATACTTTCTCGCAGATCGTTTATTTACTTACACCGAATCGTAAAATGTAAAAGTGCTGCACCACCAGATTACGGTTAAATGCATGTCTTACCTCCACTGCATGAATCTTAAGTATCTCTCTGCGGAAAAGAGCACACGCTTCGATAGAACAGCGCACTCATCAGACCTAAGACCGTCGCAAAAAGAACCATTACAATCCTCCCGTCTATCAGCGTGCTCAGGAAAAAGACCGCCACCGCCAGTGCCATTTCCAGCAGCATATTCACGAAAATTCCAAGCATGGATGCCACCCCCTGTTTGATAATCTCAACTTCATTTTCCCACCCGAAATTTGCAAATCGCTTTCCGACCCACATTCCGAAAGTCGTTGAAAATGCGATTGCTGCAAAAAGCACAATAAAATACAGCAGTATCATCCCAATATTTAATTTCAGCGAAATTGCAAAACAGATATTACAGATAAGAGCCGCCGGAACAAGAAGCAACAGGTTAAACGCCATCTTGCTTTTAAAAATCATGCTTTCCGCAATTGGAAGACTCTTCATAATCCATAGATTTTTCCCTTCCAGTGACCAGGATACAGAAGTCGTACAGGTCATAGTAAGCATCATCGCGATTGCAAATGGAGCCGCATAAAAAAATCCCTGCTGCATCCCGCCGATTTCCATACTCGCCAGCACTTTGTCTATTCCAATGAACACACAGATAACAGAACCGCTAACCGCCAGAAGCATGCCCATCCCAACATTCGTCAGATAGATAACGGAGGACGTAAACCGTTTCCATTCTTTCCGGACCAATGCGTACATCATCGAACGCGGCTGCATCTTACTCACTTTATAATTTGAACGACTGCTGCCCGTCATCAGCGCTGTATTGATGGCTTTGTATTTGACAGCTACAATTGATACAAACAATACATATATACCAAATGACAACAGCAGGAACAGCAGCAGATAAAGCACACTGCTCTCATTCACGGCCCGATCGAATATCACAGACACCGGATACAGCTTATGAATCTGTGCCTCCAGTAATTTCCCCTGATCTTCCATTTTCCGGAAAAATTCCGCATTACTCCCGGCACCGTTAAAAATAAAGTTCAGACTGAATACCGCTGTAAGGAGAAGAAGCGTCAGCACCACCTGCACAAAGACCTTGAACCGGAACCTGGACCCAATGGCTGCAATCAATGCTCCGGCAAATGCAGCCAGTGACATCGGAATCAGTGGCGCAAAGCACGCTCCGATCAGCCAGATCAGCCAGGTCAGAGCCCCCGGTCTCTCCCAGATTGCATAACCGGCACACATCGGAATCATCACACACAGACTGAAAATCAGATTGTTGATATACATATAAAGAAACTTTGCCGTAATCACCGTCTTCGTTGACACCGGAAGTGCCATCACCATATCATAATCCTTAAACGCAAACAGAAATCCGTTCGTTTTCACAAAGGTGAACACAAGTGCAATGATGGAACTGATTGCCAGCGAATATCCCGGGAGCACATACGCCATCTTCAGATATCCGTACCCATACGCAACTGCAAAGCTGTATCCCACCATCATGACAAAGACGATTGCCATCCCCGCATAAACACCCATCATGCGGTGTTTTTTCTTTGTGTCTGTCTCGTGACGAAGCACATTCAGCGATGACTGATTCTTATATTGCGCCAAAAGCAGCGTGAACAGTTTACCTGGCATCTTCCACCACCTCCATAAAAACATCCTCCAGAGTCTGGTCCTTGATCAGCTCTTCCATGGTACCTGCCGCAACGATTTTCCCCTGCTTGATGATGGCAATCTTGTTGCACAGTTTCTGCGCGACCTCCAGCACATGCGTTGAGAAGAAAATACAGCTGCCTCTTGCACAGAGCTCTCTCATCACATTCTTCAGATCCAGCGCCGCCTTCGGATCCAGCCCCACAAACGGTTCGTCAAGCACCATCAGCTTCGGCTCATGGATCAGTGCTGAGATAATTGCCACCTTCTGCTTCATCCCGTGCGAATACGAGGAAATCAAATCTCCAAGTGCCGATGTGATTTCAAATAAATCGCCATACTTTTTAATCCGTTCCTCCCGGACCTGCCCGTCAATTCCGAAAATGTCTGCAACAAAATTCAGATACTGGATTCCGGTCAGATGCTCATACAGATCCGGATTGTCTGGAATATATGCCGTCACCTTCTTGCATGCCATCGGTTCCGTCTTTACCGAGTGGCCGTCGATTCGGATATCTCCTTCCTCGAACTCGAGCACTCCCACAATTGCCCGGATTGTCGTACTCTTTCCTGCACCGTTATGTCCGATAAAGCCGTAGATATCACCATCCTCAACGGTCAGATCAATATGATCTGCCGCACGTTTCCCCTTCTGATATGTCTTTGAAAAATTCCTGATTTCCAGCATCGCAACTGCCTCCCTGATTTTTATTTCGCTTTACTCAGCTTTCCGCCTTCATTTTTGCAGATGTAAACGCAAAACACCTCTATTGCATTTTCACTATACCTTTTCGGTTGCGGAAATGCAATAGAGGCGTGGTTGATTTTATCCCGATCTGTTAACTGTGATGCAACTGTTTGTTCGTGAGCGTCCGGCACATATCAGGCACTCCAGCCCTTTATGCGCGTATGGATATGTCGAAGAAATTGTTGCTCCAGATGGTGAAAAGCGTCAACCAATACAGGGTATTATGAAACATAACAGGTATCTTTCATAATCGTACTTGTGCTGATAACATATCAGAGTTATTATAAATACAGTTCAGAAAAATGAACTGTATTATTTTTTGAACCGTAACAATAATTATGGTGCAATATGGAGGGTTTATGAAAAGAGAACGATTTGAGTTTTTTGTCTTAACAATAACTATTTTTTGTGTAGGTGCTTTGTTGTATGGCTGTTTAGGAGCATCGCTGATATCTTCCGGAAATTCTTTTTTGAATATTCAAAGTCCTATCGTGTCTTGTATCATTGCATCTGTTTTTGGTGGATATTTTTTGTTTGGTATTTTGTCAGGTGTCATTTTTACGGCAAAATGGCTCTCCAAGAAAACGTTAAAAATGAAAGTAGTATTTACAATATTCTTTTGCATACCAGTTTGGCTTGCTTTGGCAGGAATTTTCTATAGCATTCCTTATGGGATTTATAATGTTATTCAATATAAAAAGGTAAATGAGAATTGACCGGGCTGAAAGCGAGGGATGCTTCTTGAACGAAGTTCAAGAAGATGGAGATTTAGATAACTTGGAATTGAACAAAATCGCTGCGCGATGGCCTGTCAAGGCTGTGGTGCAGCGATTTTGTTCACTCGAAAAATTATTGAATACACAATACTGATTAAAAACTGAATATTTATGAAGGGTAATTGTGACGATCAAAAATAGACATATCACAACAAAACAAGTATAATGATTGTATCAATGTTGGTTAAACCAATCTTGAATTTGCAAAGGAGGCATGTAATATGTTACTAATTTTATTTGACTTGATGATGGCATTAATTATGTTCTTGATAGGACTATTCTTTTACAAATCCAAAGGGAAAGCGGTTAATTTGTTAACTGGTTATAATATGAAGGCGGATGACGAACGACAAAAATACAACGAACCAGAAATGTGTATAAATTATGGCATAAGACTTATGATTATGGCAATCCCTTTTTTAATCGGAGCGATTCTTGATTACTTTTCATCTGGAATGGGTTGTATGTTTGCATGGATTATTTTGACAATTCTTTTGATTTTGCTTGTTAAAAAAAGAATAAAAATAGAAAAATAATGATATGAACAATCCAGTTTATAGGAATGAACAATTTGGAAGCTGTGGGAGAAAGAAAATGAAAAATATAAATAGAGTTGAAGTAGATGAAAAATGGGCAGATGCGACAATTATTGAAGCAGGCGATTATGTGTTTGTGGGGTATTGTATGGAAAATGAGGGACAACCAATTGAAAAGCAGATGCATGGTGCTTTTAATATTTTGGAAAATCGCTTAAAGAAAATCGGATTAACATTGGACTCCGTTGTAAAAATGGATTGTCTGTTTAAAGATATTGAAGATTTGGATGTATTGCCGAGTGTTATCAAAGAAAGATTTAGTGGAGGATATCCAACAAGAAAAGCATATGAAACAAAATTTATTCGAGAGGGAATAGCCTTCCAAATTGATGCAATAGCATACAAAGGATTTAGATGACTTACAGTTTTGCAGAGAAGAATTTATGGGAGATGGAATGGAAATATTTTGTTTAAATGGTTATCAGAACGAGAAAATAGAATTAGAAATTATTGATGTATTGGGTTTCCCAGAAAAAACAAGCTACGAGGGAGGGTATGACATTATTTGTCGCTTGTTGATACAGATGGGAAGCTATCATATAATTTTCGATAAGCTATATTCTGCAACTGGAGCATTATATAGATTTTCAGATGAGTTAAAAAGATGTTACGCTAAATTGGACGGGAAAGCGAAATATAACCTTTTACTTGAAAATGATTTATCTTTTGAAGTTGAAATGGTAGGCTCTGGACATGCTGTTGTAACTGGTAGTTTCCAAGAAAGACCTGACAAGGAAAATGTATTCTCGTTTGAAATGGAAACTGACCAATCATGTTTTCCATTGGTTTTTCAAGGAATTGATGCACTCAAGGACATATATGGAGATGAAATGGGAATCAGAAAACCTCTTTGATAACAGGAGTTACAATTACAGTTTGCATTGCGGAAAATTTGAATTTGAGAAGGATATAAAAATGGATGAAAGAATTATTGGTTTTATTGCTTGGGCAATTATAGGATGTTTTATAATTGGGCTTGGTATTAGTGCTTTTTTTAGGAAGAAAGCAGTTGATTTTTGGGCAAATGTTAAAGTAGAACCCATGAATGACATTAGAAAATATAATTACGCATTAGGAAAATTACTTATCGTATATGGTGTGATATTCAATATATTAGGAATACCTTTACTTAGTGGACAAAATTCCCCTCTTATTTTATTGTCAGTATTGGGAATAATGATTGAAACAATTGTTACAATGGTATTTTATACACAAATGATTGCTAAGAAATATAGAGCGAATTAGACAAATTCAGTTATAATTTGTAAAGCAGATGAATAGTGAATTGCCAATATAGACTACATCGAAAGCCAAGCCAAAGTAAAACCAGACAAGCCAGTCAACAGGCAAGATAAACGGCACTTTGTGCCGCCCCTGACAGGCTTGTCTGTCTTTGCTGATAGGTGATCAAGGGACTTATTTTACAGCCCATTTTCCACCTCTTTATTTTCCTTGCACTGCTTCGGCTTCTATATACTTGCTCCTCACATCCTCAGCAATCTTTTCCTGAATTTTCTGTTCCAATCGGTCCGTCCAGTTTTCATTTACATCAGATTGTATGATCAATTCTTCTTCATCTACCGGTATCTTTCCGTGTTTCTCCGGTGTTAAGATGTGGTTAGAATACTCCAGGAACAGTATATACTGTTCCTCATCCTTCATTCTTAAATACCCTTTAAAATAGCCTGTATCCTCAGAATACTGATAATATTTCATCTGCATGTTTTCCGATACAGAGATTGTATCCTGCTCTTTCACTGATAAGTCTGTACAATCTTTATATATCTGTTGAATCTGAAACTCCGCCTCTGAATGTATGATAAATCCATCCGCTGTCGGCTCCGACATCACTGGATTTGCACCCTCGTCATATGGCAGACAAATACCAGAAACAATGATATCTGCCTGACTTTCCAAGTCTCCCATTGTGCGATTGCCAAGTTCCGCACTTATTTCCACATAACCGACCATTCCGCCAATCGTAAGCATAATGCAGACACCAATTATGCCCCTCACAATGTTTCGTTTTGAAATGTAAATTGGAATGTGTTTCACATTTATCCGCAAAAGACCCAACGCACAGAACAAAATCACGCAACCTAAGATCAGGCACCATAGCAAAGGATTGTCCGACCAGGGACTTATTCTCCCAGCATAAAATATGGATGTGGGGCCATCCACTTTCCCCATAAGGTTGATTACCTGATTTTGAACATACAGAGTTCGTGCACAAATGCCAACAATAAAGACAAATGCAATGCCGATGATTGCTGTCAAAATAAGAATCTGTTTCCGCTTCTTTGCCTTTTCCCAGTAAAAATCGGTTTTCTGCAATGTGTCCGTAATGATTTGATTTGCCTTTTCATTTGTGATTTGCGCTTCCACACTGCGCTCTCCGCTCATGAGTTCCCAAACGCTCACATCCAGTATGTCTGCTAATGTCTCCAGCAATTTGATATCTGGAAACCCTTTTCCCGTTTCCCATTTCGATATTGCTTTGTCTGTCACATGAATCTGCTCTGCCAGTTCTTTCTGTGTCATTTTCTTTTCCTTGCGCAGTTTACAGATGAATTTCCCCATCTTAACATTATCCATACTCCCCCTCCTGTCACTACTTTCTGTTACACATATACTTCGTATGAAATATATTTTTCTAATTCAAAAGTAGCACAATCTCCTGTGAAATACACTCTACGAAAAGAAGAACTCTATGATTTTTTAAAGAAAGCAACTTTCTTCTTTCTTTGTCATCTTTATACTTTTTATCTTTTTCCTTATATTCCATAAAACAGAAAATCAGGGGGACGATAGAGCCGTCCCCCTGTCCTGATTTCTATTATCTCATATAGAATCGACAAATACTAGTTTTTAAATTTTTCAATTAAATGGATCATTGGAATCTTTCTTTTTTATCTCTGCCCCTTATCATAAGGAATTCCCTCCGCCTTCGGTGCTCTGGAATTCTTAGAGAAGATAGCCAGTACCACCAGCGAGATAATATAAGGCAGCATATTGTAAAGCGTGCTCGGAAGATGAAGTGAGACTAGTAAATCAAATCCTGAATATACGTTAGATAGTGCTCTAAGCAACCCAAACAGCAACGCTGCAAGGGCAATCAGATTCGGTTTCCACTGACCAAAAATCATAACAGCCAAAGCAAGGAATCCAAAACCAGCCACACCATTTTCAAATTTCCACTCACTGACACCAGCGGTGATAATACGATACCTCCAAGACCACCGAGCATTCCGGAAATCAACACACCTGCATAGCGCATTTTGTACACGTTGATTCCCACAGAATCCGCAGCCTGTGGATACTCGCCACAAGCCATCAGACGAAGCCCGAATTTCGTCTTAAAAAGAACAATTCCTGCACAAATAAGTGCTGCCACAGCGAGTAACATAAACCAGCTCACTTCAAACTTTCCGATTTTAACAAGAGAGAAGATCTTTTTCTGCTCTATGTACTGAATCGTCGAGGACACATTGCTGGAATCATTTGCCATATTCATTGCCTTTACAAATACAGTCGCTGCTGCAGTTCCAAGCAAATTCATTGCAGTACCAGCCAGCGTCTGATCAGCCTTAAAGTTAATAGCTGCCACGGCCAGAAGCAGAGAGTAGAGCAGTCCAAAAATCATACTTCCTATGATAACTGCCAGTAAGAGCACGCCACTTGGAAGATCTTTCATAAATTTCATGACCAGGGCACCGCCCAGAGCTCCCATAACCATAATTCCTTCCAATCCCAGGTTGATGACACCACTGTGCTCTGAGAAGCATCCACCCAGCGCCACAAGAAACAGCACGGATGCATATATGAATGTGTATTGTAATAGCAGAACCATATCTACTCGCCTCCTTTCGCTGCACTTGCAGTTACTTTTGTATTCGCTGCAGCATCAGCATTTACATTTTTTCCAGGTTTATTCTGAATTCGTTTCTTCATACAAAACTTGAAGAACAATACAAAACTACAGAAGTAAATAATAATCGATGAAATCAAATCTGAAATCTGCGAACAGTAAACCATCTTATCTACATAAGAACCACCACTGGTGATATGCTGGATAAAGAATGCAGAGAACACACCGCCGATTGGATTTAAACCACCGAGGAACGCAGCTGCAATTCCGTTAAACCCCATTGCCGGAACCGTTGTCTGTGAACAGGACCACTGCTCGATTCCGCTTAAGTACAAAAAGGAAGCTCCAAGACCCGCCAGACATCCTGAGATGACCATGGTCAGAATCATATTTCTCTTTTCTTTCATTCCTGCATATTTTGCGGCATTCTTATTAAGACCCGTCGCTTTTAATTCATATCCAAGCTTTGTCTTTTCCATGATGACAAAAACCAGCACTGCAATCAGAATTGCAAGTGGAATGGCGATCGTCACATAGCGGTTATTAAAAAACAGCTTGTCCAGTCCAAGGTTTGGAATCAGTGCTTTCGGGTTATTCGTGCGAAGAGCACTGGTATAAGTCGTACTGGCATCTTTTACGGTAGTCAGCAGCATATTGACGCTGTAGAGACTGATCCAGTTGAGCATAATGCAGGCAATAACTTCATTTACATTTAAATAAGCCTTCAAAGCTCCTGCGATTCCTCCGAGAATTCCGCCACCGATCATGGCCGCCAGCATACACACATACCATGGCATTCCAAATCCAATGGCAAGATACAGGCTGAGACCTGCACCCACTGCGTACTGACCGGATGCTCCAATATTGAACAGACCCACTTTATAGGCAAACATAACGGACAGCGTACACATCAGAAGCGGCGCTGTCTTTGCCAGAGTACTTCCGAAATATTCCAGGGCAACTGCCGGTCTTGGAAAATAGAGAAAGTTCTGCAGAATGGCAGTGATTGCATCTGTTGCCCCTGCCGGGTTGATAGCAAGTAACACAATATATCCCACCAGAAGTCCAAGGAGGATACAGATGATAGAAGCGACCAGGGTCTGGAATCCATCATTTTCCATCAGGGTCTTTTTTTCTTTTGCTGTATTCATTTTCTAAACCTCCTGTCTCTTGGCGCCAGTCATATAAAGGCCAAGTTCTTCTACCGTAATTTCTTCCGGTTTGAATTCTCCAACCAGTTCCCCTTCGTACATAACAAGGATTCGATCGGATACGTCCATAACCTCGTCCAGTTCCAGGCTCACCAGAAGCACACCCTTTCCGGCATCTCTCTGAGCAACTAACTGTTTGTGTATAAATTCAATAGCACCAACGTCGACGCCCCGGATTGGCTGAACCGCAATGAGCAAGGATGGATCCTTGTCAATCTCCCGGGCAATAATTGCCTTCTGCTGATTTCCTCCGGACATGGCACGGACTGTCGTAATGGCACCCTGACCGGCACGCACATCATATGCTTCAATCAGACGGTCTGCATACTGGCGGATTTCTTTTTTGCGCAGCATACCGAACTTATCTGTAAAACGTGGCTCGTAATAACGTTCCAGTACCATATTCTGCTCCAGAGAATAATCCAGAACCAGACCATGTTTGTGACGGTCTTCCGGGATATGACTCATCCCCATAGCAGAACGTTTTCTGATGGATTCTTTTGTAATATCTTTTCCATTCAAATGGATAGTTCCAGCCGTCAAAGGCTCCAGTCCGGAAAGTCCATACACCAGCTCCGTCTGTCCATTTCCATCAATTCCCGCAATACACACAATCTCCCCTTCTCTTACCTGGAAAGACACATCGTGAACTGCGTCTTTCTTTCTCCGACTAGAGGCAACGGAAACATGCTGTACATCCAGCACTGCCGCTCCCGGTCTGGCCGGCTCTTTTTCCACACTGAAATTGACATCACGTCCAACCATCATGGCCGAGAGCTTTTCCGGAGTGGTATCTTTTGTATCTACAGTTCCTACGTATTTTCCTTTTCTAAGAACGCTACACCGATCAGACACTTCCATAATCTCATTCAGCTTATGGGAAATGAACAGGATGCTCTTTCCTTCTTTTGCAAGACCTTTCATGATCTGCATCAATTCTTCGATCTCCTGTACCGTCAGAACCGCAGTGGGCTCATCGAAAATCAGGATTTCATTATCACGGTAGAGCATCTTTAAGATTTCGGTTCGCTGCTGCATACCAACTGTAATGTCCTCGATCAGAGCGTCCGGCTCTACATGAAGGTGGTAGCGCTCAGAGAGCTCCATAACCTTTTTTCTTGCTGCATCTTTTTGAAGCAGTCCGCTTTTTGTCGGCTCTACGCCAAGAATAATATTATCTAAAACCGAAAAACATTCTACTAATTTAAAATGCTGATGCACCATTCCGATTCCAAGATCATTGGCATCATTCGGATTGTTGATTGTGACTTTTTTCCCGTCTTTGTGTATTTCTCCTTCTTCTGGCTGATACAGACCAAACAGAACACTCATCAGTGTAGATTTTCCAGCGCCATTTTCCCCAAGAAGTGCATGGATTTCGCCCTTTCTTAACTGGAGTGTGATATTGTCATTGGCGACAATACCCGGAAAGCGTTTGGTGATGTTCAGCATCTCAACGGCATATTCTCCCATTTTGATTTTCCTCCTTCGTTATCCTCTCATCCTTACATGATGGTTCCTTCTCTGACATTGACCTGTATTGAAACTTCCGGCATCTGCTCCACAGAATCATTGACTGTGATTTCCCCATTGTAAAGACTGTTTACCAGTGCATGATAATCATCCACCGTAAACTTATCATTCCACTGTGTCGATTCTTCCGGAAGTCCCACATAATTCAATGACATATCCTCTCCGGAAACCAGTCCAAGACTTTCGATTTTCCCAACATGCTCCTCCCAGGTATCCGTCCTAATAATCGCATCCAACATAGCATTCACAGTTGCGGTCAGACTCTTCATAGCCGATGTTACCGTCATGCCCTCTCCGTATGCATCGATGATGGCTGCCTGGTCATTGTCTACTCCGATGACCTTCCCGCCGGTCTTTGCTGCTGCCTCTGCCGCTGAAGTAAAAATACCGCCTCCACATGCAAATACGACTTCTGTTCCGCTGCTGTACCATGTATCCATGGCGGCTGTAATCTCTGTGGAACCATAGAACTGTCCGCCGTAAGCGTACTGGACACTGACCTCATCAGTGATTCCAAGTTCATTCGCCGCATCATTGATTCCCTGAACAAAACCGTATCCGAATCTCATAACCGCAGGCACTGCCATTCCCCCCAGATATCCAAGACTGTGATATCCCATCCGAACGGCTGCATACCCTGCCATATAGCCCGGAAGCTCTTCCTTGTAAACTGCACAATAAGTATTCTCTGTATTATAATAATCTGCTTCATCATAGGCGTCCGGATTATCGTAATATGCATTTCCAACTGCTGTAGAAATGATATCTCCGGCTGTCATATCCATTACGATGAATTTAACATCCGGGTACTTAAAGGTGGTTTCAATCAACGTCTCGGCAAAAACATATCCCGCCATTACGATGACATTGTACCCATCCGCCACTGCCACATCTACCATAGCGATACGTGCGTAATCTGTGTCTCCGTCCGGTTTCAGATATGTGAAATCCACATCATTTTCTGAACAGTATGCATCACAGGCTTCATAAGTTGTCTGGTTAAAAGACTGATCTGTAATATCTGCAGAGTCTGTAATCATTGCAACACGATACTTTGAGCTTCCTTTATCCTCCGTTCTCCCTGACCTGGATCCGCAGGCCGTCAGCGAAAACAGCATGACAACAGCCAGCAGAGCAGACAAGGCTCTCTTTGTCTTTTTCATAGTTTCCTCCTAATTTGTAAGGTTCTTTCTATCTAAACTTCTTTCTATCCAAAGTTCTTTCTATCTCAGCTTCTTCTGTTTTGAAAATTCTTGTTATTTCAGCGCGTCTAAAATGGATGTTCCAATTGTTCCTTCTGGCATCTCCACCTCGAAATTCTCAGCAATGGTTGCACCGATGACAGCAAAGGTATCCTGCTCCGGCAGCATACCTTCACCCTTCATGGATTTGGAATACGCAAGAAACGGCACCTTTTCTCTAGTGTGGTCCGTTCCGGAATAAGTCGGATCATTTCCATGGTCTGCAGTGATTATCAGCAGATCCTCTTCTTCCAAATGCTCCACTAAAATTCCCAATTTGACATCGAACTTTTCAATCTCTTCTGCATAGCCAGCCGGATTTCTTCTGTGTCCCCATTTTGCATCAAAGTCAACCAGATTGACAAAACAAAGTCCGGTAAAGTCCGTCTTTGTCTCTTCAATGGTCTGCTCCATTCCATGAACAGAAGAATCCGAATGCAGTGCTTTGGTTATTCCTTCCCCGACAAAAATATCATTGATTTTTCCAATAGAAATGACATCATATCCTTTGTCTTTGAGTACATTCAGCACTGTCTGACCGAACGGCTTCAGGGCATAGTCGTGACGGTTACTTGTTCGCACAAATTCACCTTTTTTTCCTGCCAACATATGGGCGGGCAATGACTCTTCCAACCTTCCACTCTTCTCTCAACGTCAGCTCCCTTGCGATCTCACAGCAGCGATATAATTCTTCCAGCCCAAAAGTCTCTTCATTTCCACAAATCTGAAGCACGGAATCTGCTGAAGTATAAACAATCATTTTCCCGGTTGCTATTTCTTCTTCCGCCAGCTCATCTAAAATCTCCGTTCCACTGGAACTCTTGTTTCCAATAATCTTATGTCCCGTTCTCTTCTCCAGCTCTTCGATGAGTTCCGAAGGAAATCCATGATCGGTAAACGTCTGAAATGGTGTCTTCGTCCCAAGTCCCATCATCTCCCAATGTCCCGTCATCGTATCTTTTCCATTGCTGGTCTCTCTTAGTGCCGCCTGATATCCCAGAGGTTTTTCTACTGGGGCAACCTGTTTTAATTTGGCCAGATTGGCCATTCCAAGCTTTTGAAGATTCGGAATCTTGAAGATTTCGACTGACTCCGAAATGTGTTTCAGTGTATTGACACCCACATCACCAAATTTTTCTGAATCCGGCATTGCGCCGATTCCAAGAGAATCCATTACCACTACAAAAATTCTTTTATATCGTTTCATACTTTCCATCTCCACATCCTGACATATGGTACCTTTCTTTATTATGCTAAATTTCCCGGTCCAAATCCCATCGGCATCAAAGCTGCTAATGTATAAACCAGATAATCTTCTGTACTTTTTGCCAGCAGGATTTCAAACCCCTCAGGATCACAGAATTCCATCATCACCTGCCTGCAGACCCCGCAAGGGGGTGCAAACTCGCTCAGCACTCCATCCTGACCACCTACGATACAAATCGCTTCAAACTCTGTCACCCCTTCACTGACTGCCTTGAAAAATGCAGTGCGTTCTGCACAGTTTGTCGGTGTATAGGCCGCATTTTCAATGTTGCATCCAGTAAATATGGTCCCGTTCTTTGCTAAAAGTGCTGCGCCTACTTTGAAGTTTGAGTAAGGTGTGTAAGAAAAATCCAACTGTTCTATTGCCATCTTAATCAACATTTTTCTTTTTTCTGAATCCATATGATCTCCTTTTATATTCTTCCCATCCGTTCTCTCATCAACAAGCGTTCTTGATTCTATTTCTTTTCTTTATCCGCTTTGATTAGATTTCTAATTCCTTGTACCGCCACACGGATCGCCATATCAGTATCATGCACAATCGGATTTTCCAGCCCGGCCTTTTCGCGTTCCTGATTGGCGAGAACTAAAAAGCAGGATCCCACTCTGACTCCCAGGCTGCTGCCTACGATAAAGAGTGCTGCCGATTCCATCTCAGACGCGAGACATCCAAGTCTTTTCCACGCCTCCCATTTATTCATCAGTTCATAGCTGACTGGCTTCGTCTCCGGTGAATGCTGCCCGTAAAATGCATCCTTGCACTGAACAACACCTACATGATAAGGCTGATTCATCTCTTTCGCCGCTGTGATCATAGAGTTCATAACATCCACATCCGGTACTGCCGGAAACTCAATCGGTGCATATTCTTTGCTGGTTCCTTCCATGCGGATGGCTCCATTTGCAATGACTACATCACCGCTCTCTACATTCAACTGCATCCCGCCACAGGTTCCGATACGGATAAATGTATCCGCTCCGGCATTCACCAGTTCTTCCATTGCGATAGAAGCCGATGGACCGCCGATTCCGGTGGATGTAACACTGACTTTCTCTCCGTCAAGGTATCCTGTGTACGTTACATATTCTCTGCTGTCTGCAACGAACTTTGCATCGTCAAAATATTTCGCTATTTTTTCACAGCGTTTTGGATCTCCCGGCATAATTACGTAACGTCCTACGTCACCTTTTCCCACTTGAATGTGATACTGCTTGCTTGCGTCTTCTGAATAGTTCATATATAATTCTCCTTTTCTTTTCATAATGTATTTTCGGTTTCTATATAATTGATTCCCAATATCTCAACCGCGTTAACGATATTATATAAACAAATCGATTGCGAAAAAAGGACTCCAGTGTCAATTTACAAAAAAAGATGAGTTTTTTTCTCTCACCTTTTTTTAAGACTGTATCTTTCTTTTCCCAATCGGGGGCTGGAGTCCCTTAATTGCGATCGATCAATTCGGATACAATGATATTCAATTCTTCATATTGTTCCTGAGACATTACAAAACGACTTCCTTCTCTCGTAATCAGTCCGTTATCAGCCAGCTTTTTTAGTGAGCGGTCAATGGTCTTAACACTAAGTCCTGTTGAATCCGCAAGCTCCTGTCTGGAACGTCGAAGCTCCAGCTTTCCATTTTTCTGATATTTGCTGTATGCGTCTACCAGATACAGCGTAAATCGATTGGACCCCTGTAAAAAGAGGTAAGCTCTCCCCCTCTTGCTCTGTTCCATCAGATATCTCGCGATATTCTTTGTCTCAAGCTTCAGCGCCCTAATGTCTCTTCCCATCCACTGAGAAAATGTGCTGCGCGGAATCTTGGCAATGGTACATGGAGTAATGGTCTCCAGAGTTGTCTGATACAGCTCCGTTCCCTGTACAACTTCCATCCCACCAAATGCAAAAACATCTTCAAACTGCATAAAGTCAAAGACAATTCCATAAATACGATAGTCCACTGCTTTTACCGAGCCCTTTCCTACCATATAAATCATATTTGCAGGTTCCCCTTCCCGGATGAATACTGTATTTTTTCCATACTCCTGTACCTGAATTGCCGAAAGAAGCCAGTCCGGAGCGGACAAAAAGTATTCTTCAAACTGCTGGCGTCTCTCCTCATCAATCTCATCCAGAAACGGAAGATATGGAAGAAGCCGCTGATGCACAGCGTCACTGGTTCCCGTCCGGGTTTCTTCGTTTTCCGCTGCCTGTTTTTTTTTCTCCTCAAGAATACTTTGCATCTTGCAGATCACAATGTCTGCCGCCACCCGGTTCTTTCCACTATTTACAACAATATCCGCCATTGCACGGGTTGGCTGCACATAGAGATTATGCATGGGCTTAACCGTTGTCAGGTATTGCTCCATAATATTCTCCATATCTCTTCCACGTTCCTTTGTATCTCTGGCAATCCGGCGAAGAATACGCTCATCTGCATCTGCATCTACAAAAATCTTGATATCAAGCATATCACGCACCCGCTCATCCACCAGAAGTAAAATCCCCTCCACTAAAATGATAGGACTTGGTTCTACACATACGGTCTTTTCTGAGCGGTTATGCTGGCTGTAATCATAGACAGGGCCATCAATCGCATGTCCCTCCTTTAACAGCTTCAAGTGCTCCAGCAGAAGATTCGTCTCCAGAGAATCCGGGTGATCATAATTCACCTTCTGTCTCACCTCAAATGGTATATCTTCCTGCTTCCGATAATAATTATCATAATAAATCACCGCGACCTCATCGCCAAACTGCTTTTTCAATCTCTTTGTAAATGTAGATTTCCCAGAACCGGTTCCACCGGCAATTCCAATAATTATGCTCTCCATCTCTCATTCCTTCTCTTACTCATCTGCTTCAATGATCTTCTTACATGTATTTTATCCATATGAACAAAATTTTCTCTCATTTGGATAAATATTTGTGATAGAACCCTCTTGTTTTTATAGCCTTCTAAAGATTAGTACCCCAACTACCTGTACATACTTGAATTATATTCTATTATCTCTATAATTACAATATAAGCGTTCGTAGCTCTGCAATGCAATCGGCTTCCTGCAAAAATCTTTCATACCCGTTTCCTCTTCAGTGCCAGAATAAATGCCTGATAAACAATCAATATTAAGGTGCGCATTATACACACATACCCCTGGCTCATGTTCATAGAGACATATTCGCTTTATATCGAAATCAAAGCAGAGATGCCCTGTCTTACGACGGGGCATCTGATGTAGCTTCCTTTGTTTTTTGGAGGGACACCTTATAATCCAATTCAAAACGTAAATGCAGCAAAAGCCAAATTTTTTCAATTGGATTGTAATTCACTGTTCATGTCTTTATCTCGTTTTTATTTTCTGCCAACCTTCATCTGCATCCCTATTTTCCTCATACTCATCCAACATTTTTTCTAATTCCGAATCCACTTCACATTCTTGAAAACAATCCACTTCATCCAATTCATTCAGCATTACATCCAGCTCCGATGGTTCCCGACTATCCAGTATCTCTCCGTCAAATTCTTCCAGATTAACCTCCGCAAATTCCTCGAATGATTCACTGGTTCCTTCTTCGCAGGCCTCGTCATAATCCACACAAAAATCAAATCCTTCATCCATAGTCCCTGTCTCCTTTACAATTCTTTGTTTTTTTCGGATGGGAATTCCGTTAAAATCACTCTTTTTTCTTCCTTACTTATCATAAGATTTTTTTCCATGATCAATTTTCTCAGCACTTTAATTCTGGAACAGATTATCATTTTTTGCTTCTGTTCCGGGGAGTATACAGAAAACTCTTTTTCCATTAGAACCGGAAGATAAAACACACATTTTTTTAAATCTTTTGTATTCTTGATAGAATTTCTGTATTTTTGTATCGCAACATTTGCTAAATATTCGCAGTCTGCTCTCATATCAAACTCACAGGTCTTGGAATCCGTCATACAATATCTGCACTCCGAATAAGGTTTTAACAACATTTTATGCTGATGCCAATACACGTCATGTTCTGCCACCTCTTCATCGGAGACGCTCAAGCGAATCCCTTCTTTTTCTCGAATGTCCTCTGTATAAACAATCTGGGGAGCATCCAGTCTGCTGTAATACACAAAAGCTTCTCCGGGTTTTAGTCTGGACAGCTTTTCTAGTGCATCTTCATCCATATTTGTGCTGTCTGCAATAATGTTCTTTTCTGTGGTCTGCACCAGTCGGAAAGCAACCTTTATATCTGTGTTGGCAACGATCTCCCTGCTGACTTTTGAAGGTGACTGATCCGCAATGAGGATGCTCGTTCCGTAAGAACGAATTTCAGCAACCATATCTTGCAGTGCCTTTACTGTTGTTCCTTTTGAGTCTGCTTTATCCTCTCCTCCGCTTCCTCCATCGAACACCACATGCGCTTCGTCAATTAAAATAGCATTTTTCAATTCTCCGTCCCCCACTTGATTGTGCTTGGTATAAACGCATATATTAATGAGCAGCAAAGCCATAATTAACGCTTTTTGTTCTGCATTATCAATGGAATTCAATTCAAGAACCGTAGGAACCGATAATAAATCTTCAATTGGTACCGTGTGGATGGAATCATATATATTACTGTTTTGTTCAATTAGATTCATCAGCCGCAAAAGACCTGCACTCTCAAGATTTCCTTTTACTTCTTTACTATATGTAGAATCTACCAGCATTTTTTTGAAGACCATAATAAATTCGTACAGGCCAAATGCTGTGGCGTCTGAGTCTCCGGACTTGCTATAATCTTTCCACCCGTACTGGATATAACATGCCCGAATTGCCTTCAGGAAAATCATATCCAACGGTGACGGCATAGAAAAAGCTGCTTTGAATGCGCTTGCAAGACTTGGAATATACTGCTCCACCCGAATTCCTTTCGGTGGAATAAACGGATTAATCACAAACGGTGATACTGTCTGGTTTCCCGGTGTAAATATTTGAAGTTCCGGTATTACTTCCAGCATTGCCCGATATTCTGTTTTTGTCGGTTCTATGGCAAGGAATGGAATCCCTCTTTTTGCAAACTGTAACAAAAGCGATACTGCAAATGTGGTCTTTCCGGAACCGGGGGTTCCAACAATGAGCGCATGTTTGGTAAGCGCCTTTTTCGTACATCCAATGTAAATTTTTTTAACTCCGCCCGCCTGAAGCCATCCAAACTGAATATTCTCTTTATTCACAACATCTGCTGAAAACTGTTCGACCATCTGCATTCCCTGACTACTTGCAATAGCCCCCATCGTTTTTTCATATAACGGAATCCTAAAAAACGTTGACGCTTCCTCCGCAGTCATCAGATACGGCAGTCGAAACAATTTCTGCGCCAGAGGAAAGGATGCCTGTATTGCTTTATTTCTATAAAGATACAAAAGCTTGTTATTGATGTTCCATCCATACACCGGAAGCTGTGACTTCAAATTAATTTGTTCCCCGGTAATGTTCAGACATAAGCAATCACTTGTCGCCTTTTTCATTCGTCCACCTTGAAGCAGACTGATGATTTTCGCTGCCAAGCTTGCACAGTCCGATTGGTTTCCATAGGTTAATATGTTATACAAAAACATTGGTTGTTCTCGGTGTTCTTCATAATATGCAAAACATTTTAGTGGTTCTTCTGCCAGTAAATCTTTATATGGCTGCCCATTCACAACAGTCCCCTCTTTGATTCTTCCTAATTCTGCCGTCACTTCATTGACAAGATATTTTTCTGCTTCTGTCCACGAAGTCGTAAAAACTTGAAAACTGACAGCACTGTGTTTCTGACAGCTTAGCGTTGCAATCAGATCATTGAAATTATTCGGATTTTCTCCAGGAATCACATCTGCATAATAATATGGATAAAGAGAATTAGAATTAGAAATTGTTTTTTCACTCTTTACAATTGCATAAACGCACTGACTGCACACTTTAGAAAGAAGCGCATCAAAATTTCCCTCTTTCCATCGAATTTCTTCTATCTTGCACCCATTGGAACTTAACGCAGTAACAAAATTACTCTTTATACTAACAACCTGGCTCTCTGCCTGTTCCTTTCGGTTTCCTATCCGGCGAATGATACAATATATATGAATTCGGGAAGAGAATGTCTGATTTTCTATCTCTTCTGTTACCCATAAAAATTCCAGACAAGTACCATCTCCACAAAGCTTATGGGACTCTAATAATAAATGCTGGAATAAGACTGCAATTGCAGAAGGAGTATTTTTTCCGCCCTCTGTCTCTTTATTTCCCGGAAATGAAGTAATTTCAACAATTTCCATCGCAAGATATTTTTCACCACTCAATTCATATATCATTTTTCCATTCCCCATATTGAATTTCAGTCCCTCTTAAATTTGCTTTCTGCAAATCTACTGACACTGTATTTTCTATAATTGAAGTAATTCTTTCTTTTTTCTATCGAATTCTTCTTGTGTAATAATTCCCATGTCCAGAAACTCCTTATATTCTTTTAAAATTTCCTTGCATGCTTTTATTTTTTCGAGTTGCTCGTTCTCCTTGGCTGACAGACTCTCCTCCTCGTGCAAGCCAGGATTCTCCTCCTCTTTCAATTGTATAATATCCGGCATCACTCCCACTAGACCTGGTGAAGGACTCTGCTGATTCTCCATCAGCCCCTGCCCCATTGTTTGATTCGCAATAGTCTCGATAGAATTTCCAAAAGCGCCTCCTACACCGAATCCCATTCCAACCCCCATCGCAGCATTGCGCAGGTCGCTTCCACTTCCTTCGTTTTCTGCTATTTTTTCCATTACATCAAACCCTCTTGACTGCTGATAAGAAAATCCCAGTTGCTGCTGTTCATACTTCTTCACATCTACATCCCACTGCTTTTTCTGAACCTCACCACTATATCCAACCAATCCTACATTTTTCCTGATTTCCGCTTCTTGCAAATCGAGTTCTCCCTGGGTCGTTAATGTCACCTTTCTGGCTCTTTGTTTGTTAATGGTCTGATACACCAAATCATTTTCTGGACGCATAATCTCCTCTACCCAGAATTTCTCAAGTGTAATTCCATAATCTGACATTTCTTCTACGATTTTCTGCTTTAGAAATACTGCAATCTCCGGCAAATCGTTTTCCACATCAAAAATAGAGCACTCCCGTTGTTTTAAAATTCGGGGAAGCAGTGTTTTGATGTGCATCGTAATCGCTGACTTAAAATAGGTCTGGATATGGGAATGATCAAGTACAACTTCTGTTCCCACTAATTTCATCAGTGCCTTACGTGAATCGTCCAGGCGAATGCTCATCTCCCCGTGAGCACCAATTTTAAACTGATAATTGTTTGTCTCCTTATCTTTGTAAGCAATGTCACCAACACCCCAAGGAATTGCCATCTGTTCTGTTTTATTGATAAAATAGACTTCACAATGAAACGGCGATTCACCACCAAACGGGAGATTGACGATTTTATTTAACAAAGGGATGTTTCCCGAATGCAATGTATGATTTCCGGGGCCAAACACATCTAATGCCTGACCGTGATAGTAGAACACCGCCTCCTGAGACTCATGTACCTGTAATTGAGATAAGGTACTGAAATCCTCATGGGGATATTTCCAAATCAATGTTTGATTATCCCCTTCATATTTAATCACATCGATAATAGCCATATATAAATCTCCTTTTTAATCACCGGTCCGAAGCTCCACAACCTTCTATGCTCAAGTATTATACCCATAAACTTTGCGTTATCAATTCTTTTTTCGTGCGTTCTCCATCCGGACTCCAACAAGAACAGCGGCTAAGTGGAATTTTACGTCCATCCAGGAACAAAAATTGACGAGCTGGTTTCAATCCTAATTGAATTAAGTATCTCGCACTCTCTATGTCACCGCAATTCATAGCAAGAAAGAGAATTGGATATCTGTCTCTTACAATTTTTCCAAGTAATGATGTATTATTGCTCACGCGGACTGATGCGCACTGTGACAAATCCGCACCATTTTTCACCAAAAGTTCAATGATATTCTTTCTAGTTTTCGGTGGATTGGTCTCCCGAAAAGCGCGGCTTGCATAGCACACAATAGGCGTTTCCCAGCGTTCCCCCTCGGGATTGTAATACTCTAGACAACCATTGACATCTAACCCCTGATTGATCAAAAATTGTGTGAGCCTCTCACTTCCCCCCGTAATCACATCTACGATTAATGGATACCTGTCACATCTACCATCACGTATATTTTCTCTCGCATAATGGATATCAGCACCGGAGTGGACCAGTAATTCAAAGATATCTTCGTGGGCACTATATGCGGCTACACTGAGTGGTGCCCACTCATATTTATGGTTATTTGCCTCTGAGTAGTGTCGTACATAGTTTACATTTGCTCCCGCTTCAATCAATACTTTTGCTGCGATGTAATTATTATCAAGGACTGCCCAGAATAACTCCGTCGCTCCGCTTCTGTCATCGTCCACACGTGCACCGTATGAGAGCAGCACTCTCATAGCCCTTTCCAGATCTACTTTATTATGTCTCTGACACACTGTCAGAATCGACTCAGATGTCGCTGCTCCTTTCGCAGTATGGTAATGCACCATCTCATTGGCATCTGCACCTTTTTCTAAAATCATTTTTATGATTTCACCATTTGAAAAACTAGCTGCATCCGAAAGAATAGACACATGGTCCTCCCATTGCTTTTCAACGCCTTCAGTTCTTGCAATATCTATTCTTGCGTGATTTTCCAGTAAGAGAGATACAATTTCCCGGTTATTGTGCTGAACCGCTGACGAAAGGGCAGTTGTGGTATAGTACCGCTCTTTGGACTGTCGCTTTGCAGAAACTGCATTCACATCCGCGCCATTTTTCAGAAGCATTTCTACCATTTCTTTTGAGGCATCAGCTTCAACTGCCTTAATCAGTGCCTTTGATGAATCCATCCCACAATTAACCAGCCGCTTAGTTCCTGTTACATCATTACATTGAACCAACGATTCAACCAGAGTAATGTTGTTTACATCTACAGGATACTTTGCAACGATGTATTCACAACGAGAAATGTCCTTAATTTCTGCGAAAATCCCCAGTATTTTCACTGCATTATTTCCAGAGATAATCTTCTTTTCAATCTCAGGCATTTCTTTCGGAAGGTACTCTTTTAGTTTTGAGAAATATAGATTCTTTTCATTCCTATCAGTGCATAAAAGAAGCAGTCCCATATATGCATAGGGATGATTGATATTCTCTTGCAGTAGTTCACGAAATATCTTCTCGGCTGATTGTGTTTTATTCAAATCATAATCCATAAAGCCCAGTTGGATTTTATCTTCATGATTCGCTTTTTTCTCCTTTTCTTCCTGATTTGCTTCTTCCTTTCGTACAATCACTTTGCTGAGTCCATGCAGTAAATCCTGTGTAAAACCCAGTTTTCCAATATCAAAGGACTGAAGAGGTATGAGACAATCCGGCATATCATATGGATCCATATCTTTGATACAGGGAATCAATTTTTTTGTACGGTCTTTCTTCATCATAGAATAGAACCTGCTCCATTCATTCTTCACCCACACTGACGATAGATTCTCTGCAGATGTTCCAACTACAAGCATAACCTTTGCAGAACTCAGTGCCGCAAAAATGTAAGGTTCATATTCTGTTCCAGCTTTGTCTTCCAGTGTGATTCTGGAAAAAAACACTTTATATCCACCCTCTACTAATGAGGAATAGATGTCTTGTGCACAGACACTGTCTTTTGTCCGGTTTCCAAATTCATCACTTTCTTTGTAGCAGATAAAAATATCATAAGCTTCCTCATCCTTTGATATAGATAAGATTCCTTTTTGTACTTCCACGATTTTTGCAGCTTCCCTGATATACTGTCTTCGTGAAATCTCATCGGAGTTCTCCAGTGCTGCCTGATAATCAATGTCCTCGCCAAAGCTATCATAACTTGCTCTGTGACAAGTTGGATACCATTCATATGTATTGGGATCTTCCACATAATCGATTCCATATCGGCATAAAGCACTGCACCAGTGCGCTTCCGCATCTGTGTCATCTTCATTTAATATGCGTTCGTATGCCAATGCCGCTTTATCAAACTCTCCTTTTTTCCGAAAAAAATTTCCTCGATTAAATGCTGCAAGTCGCTGCTCATCATCGATGCGTGGAATCGTCATTGTACTACCACAATAATTGCAGGTACCCAATCTCTGTTCCAAAGCAATTTCCATATCTCCGCCACAATATTTACATTTTATCAGTGCCATATCTATAACCTCCCATTGAACAAAATCACTGCGCGATGAATTGCCAAGACCGTAGCGCAATTTTTGTTTCCTCAATAATTAGAATAGACAGTGGAAATTCCTTCTGACATTTGATATCGTAAAGTTACCATACCCAACAACTCCATACAGAAGGACACCACTGTCTATAAAAAGAATACCATCTAACATCCTTTCTGGCAAGCGATTTTATGCAGCCAACTTCCCCTACTCCTCCGGTCCACTCAGCAGATATAATGGCTCCTTCTTCAGATTCTTCCGGGTATAGATTACAGAGATCGCACACGAAATTGCCACCACAAATCCCATTGCTGCAGCACTTCCTTTTTCTGTGTCTGCCTGTTTCTTTAACGTTTCTTTCAGAATGTCTTTGGTACTTTCTTCATCCTGGTGTCCTTTGGAAAATGTATTGTCATAGTAAGTCACATTCCTGGTATTGATTACGATATCTTTACTCAGGTAATACCCTGACACGCCCCCTGCTGCCACGCCAATCAGTACAATCAGCATCAGCCCGGAAAGCATGGAAACGATGCATTTTCCTTTCCTCATTCCAAGGGAACGCTCGATGGCAGTTCGTTTCTCCTGTTTCGCAATAAAAAGGTGACAAAACAGCAGTAATATGAGAAATGTTGTCACTCCGCCGCCCACTAGAAAAATGTAAGCCATAACCTGGCGATTCTGGATTCCTTCTTTTAACTCATTGTATCCCCCGTCATAGAACTTGATTTCCAGACCGTCAATCCCCTGTTTTTCCCAGGCTTCCATAAAAGAATCAATCTCACCGTTTGGAATCTCGAAAGAAGTCGTAGCAGCAAGCATCGGTCCATTATCCACAATGTTTTTTGCCCAGCTGTTTGTAACAGATTTATATGGTATGATAATCTCATTTTTGGCAAGACCATATTCGGACTGTTCTTGCACCTTTGTGTTATAAATCCCTACAATCTCATAGGAATCCCGGTCAAATATCTGATAAAACTCCTTATCTGCATTGATTAATGAAAATCCAATTCCGATCGAACCATCCGGCATAAAATTTCTCGCCGGTGCATTTCGATAATTTGCAAAATATAAAGGCAGTTCAATGGAATCTCCGACTTTCCAGTCATTTAGCTGCGCGAACTTTGAAGAAATAAGACACACATCTTTCCCTTCCTGATACTCTTTTGCAGAGATGTCCCTACCGGAATCCAGATAAGCCTCTTTTTTGGAAAACATCGTGAGGACTCCTGTTTTGTCTACCGGCTGCACTGAGACAGTATTCGTCAGCATTTCCTGTTCCCTGGCAACTTCCATCCATGCCTTGCCGTCTTTTGTTTCATAAAAGTCCGGAGTCACTGCCTCATAGGTGATGTTTCTATCTGGGTCTTCCAACCTGGTTCCGTCTTCCAGATACTGAAAAGAAGTAATTCCTGCTCCTATATAATATTCATAATCGTATTCTCTGCCTGATACACCCCTGCACACCGTACCAGAATGTACTTTCATGGATGTGCCCAGACTCAGAACATAAGTCTCACCCTCTTGCAATACAATGGGTTCCGGGTTGTGATGGTCACAGATTAGAATCGTTCTCCCCACCAGATCTTCCATTCCGTTTAGTTTGTTGACAACTTCTACCTCCAGCGGATTTGCCGGCCCCGTCTCAAGCGGGCAAACTTCCACTACCATAATCCAGTCTTGATTTAATCGGTCTAGTTCCTCTGCCTCCGTTCCAAAAACAGCGTCCGGCATATATGCACCGAAAAAGGGACGTTTTCTCGGTGCCACCGTATAATCCGCCCCTTCAAAATCCAGCACGGATTCATCCATCCACTGACTATACTGATTTTTACGCATATAAGTATATTCCTGCGTACCTGCATCCCACATGTCCACCACTTCTGTGCTGTCCGGCTTCTGCTCCACGGTTCCAAGTGTTGTGAAAAGTTTTTCAAATTCCTCTATCCCCTGTACACTAACGCTCCACAGATTGATTCCCACCGCCAGAAGTGCGGTGCTTCCTCCAATCAGCAGAAAGAACAGGACCGTCCGAAGCGGTGTGCGCAGGATTTGTTTGATGCTGTTTCTCATCATCATCGATATCCCCTCACTTCCCTTTTTCCAGTTGTCCATCCTTCATCCGGTAAATACAGTCTGCCTGCCGCGCAAGCTCCGGGTTGTGTGTGACTACAATCACGGTATATCCCCTCTCATGGGCACATGCTTTTAGGATTTCTGCAATATTTTCCTCGTTGTCCGTGTCCAGATTCCCGGTGGGTTCGTCTGCCAGAAGGATACTGCCTTCTCCTGCAAGTGCCCTTGCAATTGCAACCCGCTGCTGCTCCCCACCACTCATCATCTTCGGGAACTGATGGATAATTTTCTCTGACAATCCCACAGACTTGATATATTCTGTTGCCCTCTCCTGGGCCTTCCTGCGGCGCATTCCTTTGAGCTGCATGGGATACATGACGTTTTCCAGAGCATTGAGCAGCGGAAATAAATGAAAGGACTGGTAGACTACCGAGACAACCTCCCGGCGATACGCATCCCGGTCCATCTTCTTCAAATCTTTTCCATCCACAAATACGCTGCCCTCTTTTGGCACATCAAGTCCTGCCAGAAGAGACAACAGGGTACTCTTTCCACTTCCCGACTCTCCTGTAATTGCATATATTTTTCCACTTTCAAATTCACAGGATACATCCTTTAATGCCTGAATGGTCTGATATTTACTTCGGTACGCGTAACTGACATGTTCTACTCTGATTTTTTCCATTCCTTTCACCTCTATTCCTTTCCAGCAAGCACTGCCATAACACCGATTTTACGGATCATACCAAGTGCAATCATTGTTCCGATTCCATAACACAGCAAAAACAGCAGAGACATTTTTGTAAGTACCCACACATTTCCAAATCCCATCACAAGATTGATCCCCATCCCTAGCACACACCCGGCTACGGCCAGTAACATGTGTTCCATGAAAATCTGTCCGGTTATGATGTGATTGCCTGTTCCGAGGCTCTTCATGATTGCAAGCTCCAGCCTTCTGCTTTGCAGCAGTAAATAGGAAATCATGTACCCCATCAGCAGAATCAGTGCGTAGAGTACCGGATAAAATCCAATAAGAAAATCAATACTTTTCCGGAGTGCCCCGGCTGTATTGATATAATCTGTGTCATCGAGAACAAGGGTGTACCCTTTGTAGGTTGACATTGCACTTCCCGAGACTTCCGTGAATCCTGCTTTTTTCATCTGACCGACAAAGGAGTTCAGCGTATCCGGTTTTGCCAGGCTAAAAGAAAAACTGGATGCCTGGTAGGGTACTGCCGCTTCCTGAAACCATGTTTTCACTTCATCCAGAGAGCAAACCACATCGGTCGTGGTAAATGCAGCACTTCCCACAATCCTCAGCGTCACTGTTTTCAGTGGCTTAAGATTCAGCGTGTATGCCTGAATATCTGCTGCATCATAGTAACTGATCTGGAAGGAAAGTTCATCCCCGAGACGAACCTGATATTTTTCCAGAAGCTTCTCATCCACCACACAGACATTTTCTTCCTGCATAAACTTCACATGATCCATTCCATCCATCCAGCTGTAATTTCCGTTTGTCTGACTTTGAAGCACCTCCAACTGATTCACACCTGTGACAGTCCGGTGCCTGCCCTCTGTATCATTTTCTGCCACACCGTCCAGATTGACGGTCTCTTTATACCATCCGATATAGGGAGACTTGCGAATGACCTCGCTCATCTCATCTGAAATCAATAGTCCTTCACTGAGAGATCCATTGGAATTTCTTACTTCTCCTGTAATCCGGTAAACATCGGACAAATGCTCCAGTTGTTCCTTGTGGCTGTCTACATTCCCCATATAGATTCCCACGAAACAAACCACCATGCAGCAAACTGCAATGGCGAGAGCACTCTTTCCCCTCTGCCGATTGATATTGCGTCCAATCTCGTAGAACATCTGGAGCAGACGCTTTCTTCTGCGGGGAATCTTGGCATCGCTGGCATTTTCCGGATGGAGCATGGTGCAGAGAATCACAGTCCCCGGTGTATGCTCTTTTTTCTGCCGTACCTTCGCTGCACGCACTTCGTAGAGGGTTCCCTCCACACTGATCTGCATTGGTTTTGTATGCTTTACACGCGTTATGGAAATCCCATTCTCTTCTGCATAATTCTGCAGCTCTCTCCACATTTCTTCCTCTTTATATATATTGCAATGAACATAGACAGAAAATTGTTTCTTCTCAGATGCTTCCGCTACTTGTCTGTAATCGTTGTAAATTTGGGCGAAACCACCCTCACTGTTTTGCAGGTATTCCATTTCATTTAGATAACTTTCTACGGAAATGTCTTCGGACCGCTGTTTTCCTATCTTATCGCATATTTCCATGGCTGCCCGAAGCTGCCTTTGCTGGCGGCTCAGCATCTCCTTCTGCACCAGAAGTGTCTCGGACAGTTCCGCCTCACCATGCAGGATTCTTCCAATCTCTTCAATCGGCATATCCAGCATCCGCAGCATCTTGATCAGTTTCAGCTGTTCCACATCCTTCTCCGAATAATCGCGGTAACTGTTTTCTGCCTCCCGGATGGGCGCAATCAGATTCATCCGCTCATAATACCGGATGTTCTGTCTGGTCAGCCCAGTCAGCTCTTCCACTTGCTTTGTATTCACCTGCTATCACCTCCTCATATAGTGTGTAGTGTCTTATTGGTCTTATCATAAGGTATCTACCTGTGATACAGTCAATAGTTTTTGGGGAAATAATCATGGAATATCCTTAAAAATAATTTTCCACACCATTTTCCATCTATGCTTCCTCTGCATGACAAAAAATCAGCCGGTGTACCAAAGTTTTCCACTGGCTGATTTATTTTTCCGTTTTTATCCACATTTCTTTCGTCAAACGAATCCTCGAATTTTTACGTTGCTTTGCCTGGAAACAAGTGGACATTTTTCGCAAGATTACGGCGAGACTCCAGCGTAAATCCAGGTTTCTCCGTTATCATTCGACTGAAAAAGGATCCCTTCCTCTTCGCCTGCTCCTGACATCGCCGTAACCTTCAGATGAAATCCATCCCATTCCGGCATGGTCAGATATGCGTAGTCCTGCCGTCCCAGATTATAATCTGCGGCATGCTCCGGCAGCCGGGTAACAGTATCCATCGGGAACTCGCACTTCGTCCAGCTGACCCCGCCATCCTTGGTGACATAGATTTGGGATGCACTCTGGGATGCTCCTGCCAATCCCGCAAAACCAAACTGGTCGGTAAAAAATTCCAGCCCTTCTGCCACACCGATATCAGGAAACGGATTCTCATTGATCCGCTCCCATGTGGTTCCACCATCCTTGGTCAGCTCCAGCGCATAGGAACGGCTTCCTGCTGCCGCGTCTGTCACCGCAAGCCGCCACCCGGTATTTTTATCCAGGAAATAGTACATTGATCCGTCTGTCTGATCTGAATACTGTCCAAGCTGCTGCTTTGCATTTTCTATCTGCTCCTCCATCTTCTCCCTGCTGATTTCTTCGGCAGTCACATATTCCGGCTCCATGATGAACCGCTTCGGTGTAACACTCTCTGCCTCGGGTATGTATAGGGATAGTTCGTAACCAACTGCACTTCCACCAGCCTGCAGCCTCGTAATGATGCTGTCACCGACCCCTGTTTCCCGGCCGTCTCCGTCTGCATCGCCCGGAAGATACTCCAGACCTTCCGACGTCTCAAAGGAACGGCGCCCATAGTAGAGAATCTCATATTCTATATCCCCGCCTGTTCCCCACTCTTTTATCTCCTTTTGACAGTCCACGTTTTCCAAAATGCGCAGCATAGGATTCAAAGACATCTCTGCAGAATAGTCCCCAGATCCATCCTCTCCAATCCAGACAGTCATTTTTTTGCTGTCGTCTGCATTATAGTTTACTACATAGGTCTGTGTTTTCCCCTCTGCATTCTTTCCATATAGAATCGTGTAAATGAACTGTATCGTTCCATCCTGGTCAAAGGACATTTCATAGGAATCTGAGATATACAATTCTGCCGGAAGGTTGAGTTCCTTGTCAAGATCCGCCAGCACACCATTCACTCCGGTTTCAAAGAAGTTATTATGACTCAGTGAAATCATCCGCTCATTCTTTATCTGGTCCAGTTTCCATGACAGCTTCCCTTGATAGGCGGCAGCGGAGTAGACAATGCGCGCTCCAAAAAACATGGTCCCAATCAGGCAGACAATAATCTCCGCAGCCAGAACCTTCTTGTTGACCCGGTTTCCGCCCGGTTCTTTTGGCTTTGCACTATAGGAAATGAGCCAGAGAACAATGCACACTACCAGGGCAAGTATATCGAATAAAATTCTGATAATATTGGATATCATTCCGCCATACTGGCATAACTGCCAGACATGGTATAATGCCAGAAGATAGAACAAGACTGTGATTTTCCCGAAGGTTTTATTTATGATTTTCATTGATAACCTCTTTTTCTTTCTGTTCAGTGCCAAAGCAGACTCCAAGTGAACTCTTGACTCTTAGTTTATTCTGCAAACCACTTGAATTAATAATAAAATTATACTATAAAAAACAGAGTAATAAAAGCCATTCGGTCTATTACTCTGTTTTTATAGAAAACTCTTGTTTCACTGAATGCCATGGATGCCTAGACAATTCCCAATAACCTTCCAATCCAGTAAATCACACCCAGCACCCAGCTAGTCACGATTCCATACAGGATCACCGGTCCCGCTATGGTAAATATCTTACACCCAATTCCAAACACCTGACCCTCTTTCTTATATTCGATTGCCGGTGCCGCCACAGAATTGGCAAAACCTGTAATCGGTACCAGAGCACCTGCACCGCCCCAGTTGGCGATTCGCGGATAAATATTAAGACCTGTCAGAATCACGCTGAGCAGCACCAGAATCAGAGATGTCCAGGAGCCGGAAATTTCCTGACTAAGATCCAGTAGCTTGCAATAATTCATGATTGCCTGCCCAATGCAGCAGATGATTCCACCTGTGATAAATGCTCTGACCATATTCGTTCCCAGACGGTTTTTTGGTGTCATCTGCTTCACATATTCCTTATACTGTTCTTCTTTTCTTTTTTTTCGTGCCTGCTCTTTAGATGCCATTTATGCCTCCCATCTGTTCCGACTGACTACCTGTATCCAGCATTGCTCCCCTAAACTCCTCACTCCGTCTGACCAGCGTTCCCTCACTTAGATTCTCGCTTCCCTTCACTCCATAGTAATAATAGAAAATACCTACTACAACAGCCACCAGAACCATTCCGATCAGCCACATTCTCAGTCGTTTTCTCGCCCGATCCATATGATACACCCGCCTTTCCCAAGTAGTATGGCAAAAAGCATCCTAGTTATGCATTTCTTTCAATCGTTTTAAAATTTTTTTCTCCAGCCTTGACACTTGCACCTGGGAAATTCCCAGCTTTTCCCCTACCTGAGTCTGCGTTTCCTCATCGAAATAACGCAGATAGATCAACTGTCGTTCCTCTTTGTCCAGCGACTCCAATAGCTGCTGCAAAACCATACGATTCAGAACCATCTCTTCCTGGTGCTCTTTTTCCTCCAATTTATCAACCAATTGGATTTCATTTCCACCCTCATTAAAAATGGGCTTGTAAATGGATTCAATTTCTCCACTGGCCTCCATTGCCTGCACCAGTTCTTCTTTTTCCACCTTCATTTTTTCCGAAAGTTCTTCGATGGTGGGTTCCCGCCCCAGAATATCCTGCAGTTTTTCTTTTTCCCGGAATACCTGATAAGCCAGCTCTTTGAGAGAGCGGCTTACTTTCATCATTCCGTCATCTCTAAGAAATCGTTTAATCTCACCGCTGATCATGGGGACCGCATAAGTCGAGAATCGTACATCATAGGATAGATCGAATTTGTCAATGGCTTTGAGGAGCCCAATGCTGCCAATCTGGAACAAATCCTCCGGCTCTGCTCCACGCCCGCGAAAGCGCTTGACCACGCACCAGATCAGTCCTACATTTTCCTCTACCAGCTTCTCTCTCGCCGTTTTATCGCCTTGGTGTGATTTTTGAATTAAAGCGATTGTGTGGTCCATGTCTCCCTTTCTTTTCCGATTCTTTTTTCCATTGTCACAAGCGTGCCCTCACCTGCCCGCGACTGCACCGAAATATGGTCCATAAATGCTTCCATGAATGCGAATCCCATTCCGGCGCGGTCTTCCTCTGGCTTGGTAGTAAACAGCGGTTCCATCGCCTGCTTGATATCCTCAATTCCAATCCCCTGATCTTTCACCTCTACCTGAAACAGATTACCGGTGATGCTGCAATGAATCTCAATGTTATGTACTTCATTTCCATAAGCATGGATGATTGCATTCGTCACCGCCTCCGAGATTGCGGTCTTGACGTCCGCCACTTCCTCTATGGTCGGGTTGAGCTGTGTCAGGAAAGCTGCTGCCGCGACTCTGGCAAATCCCTCATTGACTGGTCTGCTGTCAAATATAATCGTCATTTCATTGGTGTCCCTCATGCTCGTTCCTCCTCATAAATCTTCATAATATTCAGCACTCCCGAAAGCGTCAGAATCTTGCGCATTCGCGCTCCTACATGGACCGCCCATACTTCTCCGCCCAACAAGTTCAAAAGACGGTATCGCCCCATGATGACCCCAATTCCTGAACTGTCGCAAAACTCCGTCTCCCCAAAGTCAAAAATCAGATAGCGGATATGATTGTGGGTGATAAGCAAATCTGCTTCCTTTCGCATTTCCTCTGCATTGTAGTGGTCTACCTCCTTTGGCAGATAAACCGTCAGATAATTCTCCTGAATCTTGTAATTCATAACAATCCTCCTTGTTTTATTCAGACTTCATATGTTTCCTTTGCTTCTGATTGATGAGAAAAAAAGAAGGACATGCGTCTCTCTTCGCATATCCTTCTCTTTCGTATTGGTCTTATTCTATTGATTACTCCGTGTCCTCATCGTAGTTATCACTGCTCTCATCCTGCGAGTCACTATTATTGGAAGATGAATTCCCGCTGCCCGATGAAGCATTGGTGATATTTACATTGCCGTTCAGACCTTCCTGGGCTTTTGTAGCCACGTCAGTGTCCGGATACAGCTCAATCACTCTCTGGAACCTCGTGTTGGCATTGGTCGTATCTCCATTCAGAAAGTATGCCGCTCCCAGATTATAAATAGCCTCTCCGTCCTGATAGCTCTCATTCATTGTAACTACCTTGTTCATGGCATCAATTGCAGTCTGATAATCTCCACTGCTCAGTGCCGACTCTCCGGTAGAGAACTCTGTATCACAGACATCCGGGTAGATGTTGCCTGTCAGTTCATCAAACAGAGCCTGTCCCTGAGTTCCAAGTGAATCCCGGTGAATAGCCATCAGCGAATCCGCCATGGTTGCACTGCTGTAATCAGCAGAATCATACTGGTCTGACACCTGCATCAGGCTTTCATAGCTGTCAGCTGTATTCTGGGCATTTGTAAGCACTTCCTCAGTCTCTCCGTTGCTTGCACGGTATTCATCCAGAGCCTTTTTCTGGGCGCTGAGCTCCGCCTTCTGAGCTGCGACCAGCTCTCCATACTCCAGCAGCTGCTTATTCGCATTGTCAAGCTGGCTTTCATTCACTGCCGGAACAATCAGGAACCACACAGTTGCTGCTCCGATTACAATCCCGAGAATAATGTTAATCCACATCTGCCCCACCAGCTCCCGCCACTTAGCAGGAGCCGGCTGAATAATGGTTTCATTACCAAGCTTATAGCTGACTGCATTTTCAGCGGTTCCCCGCACCTCAGTCTCACGAATTTTTTTTCCTTTAAGCTGCGTCATCTCATGCATATAACGAAGGGTGATCTCATTGGTCGTATCCAGCTTTCTTGCTGTCCTTAAAATCTGTCTTGCCTTAGCATACTGCTCTGTCTTAAGATAAAGCAGTGCCAGAAGTTGGTACGCCTTAAGGAAGGTCGGATGTGCCACGATGACCTTTTTCAGCTGAATTACCGCCAGATCATCTCCATCCTGCTGACAATACAAGAGACACTGGTTATACTTCTTTACCGCCTGATTGACGGCTTCCAGCTCATTGGCATTCTCCTGCACCTTCGCTATGTAGTAATTGGCTATATTATCGGTTGGACGGAAGTTCTTGCTGATAATCCATTCTACCAGTCCTTCTGCCACCTCTCCGCGTCCATAATACACCAGACCCAGGAGATTACGGGCAGCGATATTCTCTCTATTATATTGTAAACTACGCCTCAATGATGTGATTGCACCAGACATATCATGCATCTGTGCTTTGCTGAGGCCATCATTATACCAATAATTGGATTGGAATAAGATCTTCGTAGTAATCTGCATCTATACTCACCATTATCTTTCTACTTTGTCTGATCCATTACCTCACGAAGCAGGTCTGTCATATCTGACAAATCCTCCTGATACACTGCTTCTTCTATATCTTCTACTTCCAAACTGGGTTTGAATTTTTTTAATTCTTCTTCATAATCAAGCATTGACTCTTCCTCCTTCTACCGCGAAAAATATTCTTTGATCATCCCTGTCAAATAAAGAGATCCCAGACAATAGATTGTCCTCCCCTTCTGGTTGTCCAACAGGCATTCTATCGCTTCCTCCAGTGTATCCTTCACGACCACCGGACACTGCGTATACTGGCGGAACAGATTGCCAAGCACTGCTGCATTGGCTCTCCGCTTGTCCTCAATAGGTGTAATTACATAGGCATCTGCCTCCATGTGCGTACAGAGATACGCAATCATATGTTCGTAATCCTTATCTGCCACTGCTGAAAACAAAACCAGATTCCCCTCCGGATTCTCAGGTACTGTATCAGTAAATGCTTCAATTGCACTGATGTTATGCGCCCCATCAACGTAGACTCCCGGAAGAATCTCTTCCATTCGTCCCGCCCAGCGAACACCTGCCAGCGCACTCTCCCACTTTTCTAACTGCTTCTCTTCCTTCATAAGACAACGCATAATCTCCAGTGCCATCATTGCGTTATCTGCCTGGTACCTTCCAATGTTGTCCAGTGTCCAGGTAGTATCTTCATAATACGCATTTACAGCTGAAAATGCAATATGTTTCCGGTCACTTTCTCGGAATTCGTACGCACTTTTCGATATTTTTTTACAAGGTGCCTGCATTTTTTCTGCCTGTTTCTCAATGACACGGTTGCTGTCCTTTGCTCCATCCAGATAGAAGACCGGAACATCTTTTTTTATGATACCTGCTTTTTCTCCCGCAATCTGTTCAATAGTATGACCCAGCCACTGGGTGTGATCAAGACCGATTTCCGTAATCCCGCAGACCGTTGGATGCTCAATGGAATTCGTTGCATCCAGTCTGCCTCCAAGCCCGGTTTCCAGAATCAGATATTCCACATCTGCTCTTGCAAATGCAGTCATTGCCATCCCAAAAAGAAATTCAAAAAATGTAGGATGACTGACTCCCTCCCGCCGCATCTTCTCCACCACTTCCATCACTTCATGGAAAACAGAAAGAAAATCATCATCACTGATCATTTGACCGTTGATGACGATTCTTTCATTCATGGTAACAAGATGGGGGGAGATACAAAGACCAGTGGTCTTCCCCCCCGCCTGCAGCATCGCCTGAATGTACGCACAGACAGAACCTTTCCCATTCGTTCCGGCTATGTGGACAATCTTCCGTCCCTGCTGTGGTTCTCCCAGCCGCTTTAAAAAATCGCGGGTATGGGCAAGTGTATTTTTCTTTGTAAACTTTGGCGTATCTGATATATAAGCGACCGCTTCCTCGTAATTCACATTTTCCTCCCGCGTAATTCTTTCGTAAAGCAGACACTCACGATCTGCTTCGATGCTTATTGAGCATCCGGATTGCTTTCTGTCGTATGATCCTCTGGTGCACCATTCTTCTCTACTTCGTCTGTCACAAGTACCAGCTTCTTATCTTTATATTCATACTCTGCAGACGTCCGGAAAATCGTGTTGCTGGAGCCAACCTGACTGACGGTGATGATATCACCTTCCTGCAGCTTACTGTCTGTCAGCTCAATCCTTGTATTATTAAGAAATGTGCTGCTCTGCTTTTCTCCATTGATATACACCTTGCTCCACTTTGTAAAATTATCACCGTAGAGACTGTAGGTGCCATCCAGCTGAGAAACAATCTCAGATAATGTCACATCCTTCACGCCCATTTCCATATGGCCTTCCTCAATCGGATCTCCAGTATTCTCATAGACATATTTGTCACCATATAAGATATCATATTGCAGTAATTCCAGATCTGACAGGTAATTCTTCGTCTGCCGTCTCTGCTGGTGGTAATTAAAAATCGTTCCCGAATGAATTCCAAGACGTTCAAACACATCTGCCATCACCTGATAGGAGGTAATATTCTGATTCTTCTTTTCCAAGCCGATATTGTCCCAGATAACATAATTCGTGTTGTAAAGATATCTTCCCTTTAGGTCTTTTGCTTCCAGACCAAGTGTCGGAAGATGATCTCCATAAAAAACAATGACTGACGGCTCATTTCTTGCCTCAACTGCTGCAATCAGTTCACCTACGACTTTATCCATCTCATGAACTTCATTGACATAGTACTCCCAGGCATTTTTCTGACCTTCATCTTCCGGACCGGTAACCTCAACCTCCGGATTCTCCATAACCTTTTCTGTCGGATAATCTCCGTGTCCCTGGACACTGATGGTAAAGACAAAATCCTGCCCCTCTGTCGTGTCCATGGACTCCATGATGTTCGGCACCAAAATGTCATCTGTAGCCCATCCCTTCGGTGTAGTCTGAAGGATGTTCATGAATTCCTTACTGGTAAAATAATCGAATCCGATATTGTTAAATACTTTTGCACGGCTGTAGAAATTACCGCCATTATTGTGAAGTGCTTCCGTTCCATACCCTAGAGATGCAAGTGCCGTTGCTGCACTCTCCGCCACCTGGTTCTTAAGCACTGTCTTGTACGGATACTCTCCCGGTCCGAAAAACCGCAGGTTCATTCCAGTGAGTACTTCAAACTCTGTATTGGCAGTTCCAGCACCTACCGATGGCACTTTAAAATATCCGCTGGAGTAGTCATTGCTCAGCGCCCGCATATTCGGAATCGGATCCTTTGAAAACTGCAGCCATTCTACTTCTGTTGGATCAAAATATGACTCCAGCTGAACGAACATTATATTAGGAAGATCTTCCTTCGCAATGTCCGAACTGCTTTCATTCAGAGCTCCATCATGGTTCAGTTCGGCAATTGCCTCCTCTGAATAGCCTGCAGGCTGGGAAATTCCCGTATTAAACACGCTCGCTGTGAAGCAGTATGGAAATCCATAATCCTCATAGGCAAATGCAATATTTCCAAAATAGTTGGAAACGACACGCTTATCGATTGCAAGATTCGTAAGACCGGCATATCCTGCCAGTGCTGCTATCACTGCAATAAGTGCAATGACCCGATGCATTTTTCCTGTGTACTGTCCACCGCGGCGCCACATCGAGATTACCCAGATAACCACAGCTGCCACACCGATAACCAGCAGCACAAATTCAACTGGCGAAAAGTAGTTACTGATCAGAGCGGTTGCATCCGAGAGCACTTTCAGGTCCTGTGCATTAAATGGTGTAACTCGCTTGAGCAGCAGATAACCGTTAGAGATTCCAAGAACCAGCCAGAAAACACTGATCAGGATTCTCGTAAACACACGTCTCCGCACCAGATAGACAATAAAAAATGTAGCAAAAATAAGGTACGAATTGAACAAAAATACTTTTGGCGCACCCACCATATATTCCCACGCAGCAATCAGAGAATGCCTGGAGATCACCTCAATCACAAAATTCAACATGCACGCAAGCAGCGCATGAAGCAAAAGAGAAATGTGATTCATGACAGAATAATACGGGCGAAGCATTGTTGCAAGCTTTCCATTACGACGCTTTTCAAGTATCTCCTCGCGCCGCTCTTTTTTGCGTTTATAATATTCTTTGATGTCTTCTTTCTTCAAATTTTTTAACTTTGTAAAAAAACCTTTGATGTCTGGTCTCTTAATCTGAATTTTTTTCAACTTGTAACCTCTCTCTAACCGGTTTCAACGTGCAGCAATTCCCCCATTGCTCTCTTGACGATGTTATCGCATCCCTTTCAGTCTCTCATCTACCTGTTCCATCATCTGAGTATATTTTTCCAGCTTCGCTTTTTCTTCGTTGATCTTTGCTTCCGGCGCTTTACTGAGAAAACGCTCATTGCTAAGCATTCCATTTACACGGGCAAGCTCTTTGGTCAGACGCTCTTTTTCCTTGGTCAGACGTTCTTTTTCCTGTTCAAAATCAACCAGATCTTCCATCGGAAGATAAACGGTTGCATCCGGCACCACAATGGATACGGCGTCATCAGCAATTCCATCCTTCGTGTGGCTCACGATAATCTCACTTGCCAGAATCAACGGCTTTGCTGATTCTTTAAACAGCTCAAACCCCGTACACAGCTGCTGACTCTCAGATACAATATATACCTTTGACTTACGGCTCGGTGCCACATTCATCTCGGAACGGATATTGCGGACACCGCGCGCAATTGCCTTGAAATGCTCTGCAATATTTTCTGCCTGTGGGAAACTCCATGCCTCTGTATATACCGGCCATGACGACATCATAAGTGACGCTTCTTCAGGTACGAGTGCACTGTAAATCTCTTCTGTCACAAACGGCATAAATGGATGCAAGAGTTTTAAACCATTGGATAAAACAGTCTTCAATGTCCAAAGTGCACAGTTCGCTCCCTTTGGATCTTCTTCTGCATGATAAATACGGTACTTTGCGATCTCAATGTACCAGTCACAGAATTCATCCCAGATAAAGTCATAAACCTTCTGTACCGCAATTCCAAGCTCAAACTTATCCATATTCTCTGTTACGTCTTTTGCCAGAGTATTCACCTTGGAAAGAATCCAGCGGTCCATCGGCTTTAATTCAAAATCATCCGGCTCTGTAATTGTCTTATCGTCCAGATTCATCATGATAAATCTGGATGCATTCCATACTTTATTGGCAAAGTTTCTGCTTGCCTCTACTCTTTCATTGTAGAAACGCATGTCATTACCCGGTGCGTTTCCGGTCACCAGTGTCAGTCTGAGTGCATCCGCGCCATACTGATCGATAATCTCCAATGGGTCGATACCATTTCCAAGGGATTTACTCATCTTACGTCCCTGGGAATCACGAACCAGGCCATGGATAAATACGGTATTAAATGGTGCCTTTCCGGTATGTGCATAGCCGGAAAATACCATACGGATTACCCAGAAAAAGATAATGTCATATCCCGTTACCAGCACATCTGTCGGGTAGAAGTAGTCCAGATCTTCCGTCTTCTCCGGCCAGCCCAATGTTGAAAATGGCCAAAGTGCAGAACTAAACCACGTATCTAATGTGTCCTCATCCTGTGTGAAATGTGTGCCGCCGCAATGCGGGCACTTCTCTGGCATCTCACGTGCTACCACGAACTCCCCACACTCATCACAGTAATATGCCGGGATTCTGTGTCCCCACCAAATCTGTCTCGAAATACACCAGTCCCGGATGTTCTCCAGCCAATGCAGGTAAACTTTGTCAAATCTCTCTGGAACAAACTTCAGATCTCCATTCTTCAGCGCCTCGATGGCAGGCTTTGCAAGCTCTTCCATCTTCACGAACCACTGTTGTTTGATCAGTGGCTCTACCGTCGTACCACAGCGGTCATGAGTTCCTACATTATGTGTATGCGGAACTATTTTCACCAGGTAACCCTGTGCGTCCAGATCCGCAACAATTGCTTTTCTGGCTTCGTAGCGGTCCATTCCCGCATACTTTCCGCCCTTGGCATTGATCGTAGCATCATCGTTCATGATATTGATTTCTTCTAAATCATGACGCTTTCCTACCTCAAAGTCATTCGGGTCATGAGCCGGTGTGATTTTCACTGCTCCGGTACCGAATTCTTTGTCCACATAGTAATCTGCAACAATCGGGATTTCCTTGTTCACCAGTGGTAGCAGAACATTTTTGCCAATGATATCCTTGTATCTCTCGTCATCCGGGTGAACCGCGATGGCAGTATCTCCCAGCATCGTCTCCGGACGTGTGGTCGCAATCTCAAGAAAACGCCCCTCTTCCCCTACAATCGGATACTTGATGTGCCAGAAATGGCCTTCCTGCTCTTCATGCTCTACCTCTGCATCGGAAAGGGAGGTTTTACAAACAGGACACCAGTTAATGATACGGGAGCCCTTGTAAATATATCCTTTTTCATAGAGACCGATAAACACGTCTTCAACAGCCTTTGAGCATCCCTCATCCATCGTGAAACGCTCTCTGTCCCAATCGCAGGATACACCGATTTTCTTAAGCTGTTCCTTGATTGTTCCGCCATACTCTTCTTTCCACTCCCAGGTTCTCTCCAGGAATTTCTCACGGCCAAGTTCCTTCTTATCAATTCCTTCTTCTTTTAACTGGTTCGTTACCTTTACCTCTGTAGAGATTGCAGCGTGATCTGTTCCAGGTATCCAGAGTGCATTATAACCCTGCATTCTCTTGTAGCGGATCAGAATATCCTGAAGTGTATTGTCCAGAGCATGTCCCATGTGCAGCTTTCCTGTAATATTCGGTGGTGGCATCACGATGGTAAATGGTTTTTTTTCTTTATCGACTTCTGCATGGAAATACTTTTTCTCGCACCATGCTTCGTATAATTTATTCTCAATCGCTTTCGGATTATAGGTCTTTTCTAGATTTGTACTCATCTCATCCTCCTTAACATTAAAAACGCCCTTTACCTCTGTAAAGGGCGAAAATATATCGCTCATATATAATTTTATCTTAGGATATAGTATCCTTAAACCGCATTTTTGTCAAGATTTTTAGAAATGTTTAAGGATTGTTTAAGAATTTCTCCATGAATCAACTATATAAGATTATATTCTTTTTTCTATCAACAACTTCATATCTTTCAATTCCACAATATAACCACTGCAATTTCCCATTCGCCAACTATAATAATCCTGCTCCGGTACACCATGCCTTGCAAGCATCGCCATCAGTGTTCCTCCATGAGAAACAACTGCAATCTTCTCATATCCTTGCTCTTTGGCATCCTCGACTAAAGCCTCCAGCGCTTTTGTTGCCCTGATTCCACAAGAAGCTACATCCTCCACAAAGGGGACAATCGTTGGATCGTCTGGGCAGGTAAGCCATTTGTTGTACTGAGGATTCCCCAATAACTCCTCATGACTTTTTCCTTCAAACTCACCAAAATCTGTCTCTCGCAACTCTGGTATGACAGTCTGTGCAACATTCGGCCATAAGAGTACCGCTGTTTGACGGCACCTTGCCAAAGGACTAATATACACATGTTCCACCGATGGCATTACCTGTGCGCGCTCCGCTGCCAAGGCCGCACCACTGGGCGAAAGCAGCACATCCGTTATCCCCAAAAAACGGTGGTCCATATTTTCTATTGTCAGGCTGTGTCTCATTAGAATTATCTTCATTTTTCACTTCTTCTCCCCGATATGATATCAGTCATTTCGTTTGTTCTGCCCGTCTGGCTGATCTAAGAGCATCAAATTTTTCTCCGGTTTCGACGTTCTTTTCCTCTGTCACTATCTCGCGTTCAGTCCCTGTATCTCCATGTTTTGTAGAGACGACATTTCTCGGTTTTTCTGCTTCTGCCTGATTTTTCCACGGAAGTTCATCTCCCGGCTCACTCAGATATTCAAAAATCTTCCAGATACCATCTCCATTATAAGAGCTCACCTGAAAAATAGGATCACATCCGGCCAGCTTCAGCCAGTTTGTCGCTCTCTTGACGTTCTCGCCATCATCCCGGTCAATCTGGGTTACAATCCCAATCACCGGGCGATTGGCTACTGCTGCCACACAAGGGGAATAGAGAGAATAAGGTTCCGTACAGTTTAAAAGCAACGCAATCACATCGGCTTCATAACTGTACAATGCAAGCGCACGGGCCAATGTATAATTCTCTGCATATTCTCCTGGTGTATCAATAATCACATTAAAGTGATTCACATATTGTGTTTTATGGTAAGATATTGTCCCACCACGCAGAGCCTGCATCAATGTTGTCTTTCCACATTCACTGCGTCCAATCATTATCATCTTTTTCATGTTCGCGTAATATCACATACTGTAAACCCAAGTTTGTTGTGCAGATATGTGAGAATTCCTTTCACTGAAGCTTCTACATTTCCAATTCGACCGGTAAAAATCAAAGTTCCGGAAAAACGGTCAAGAAAACCCATCTCTATTTTTGAGGTCTTTAGTGCAATGTCACCTGCAATCACCGTTGTCTCACATGGACAGATTGCCATGATAGCAATTGCAGCCTGGTGATAATCCACATTAGGATCCAATCCAAGCTTTTGATAAATCACTTCATCCGGACTGGCAATGATATGGGCTAATGTAACCTCTTTTCCCGGTACAGACTCCTGCACGATTCTCACTTTTGCCGTGGCACTGCCAGCATGCATCAGGTCATTTATCCCGTATGGTAATTCACTCAATCTGGTCACTCCTTTCTCTTGGCCTCGCGGCATCGTCTAGAATACTGACCCGTTCACTTTTTATCTGACTGCAAACGTGTCCCCACACTAGTTTAAGTGTTTCAGTAAATCCGGATGCGGAGATGGAATTACACAGTGACTCGTGAGTTCTCCGCTGTCTCCCATACCGTTGATACATGCCTTCACAGCTGAGCGGACGGAGGATACCTCTCCGGTAAACGTTACAACTCCTTTTCCACCTAGTCCTCGCGCAATGCGAATCTCCATCAACGTCACGTTGGATGCCTTTGCCACAATGTCTCCCACCTGCACAGCAGAAAGGGCGGAAATCGTCTCAATGACACCGACAGAAGCAATTTTGTCAACTTCTGTCAATCCGAGGATGGCTCCAGAAATGGACTCATGAACATTATTGATGATATGTTCCGAAATTAAATAGCTTCCAGCTACCTGTCGACCTGAATTGATTGCACTTTTCACAGATCCGACATTTCCCTGAATGATAATGATGTATTTCCCCGGGCACGAGGGCGTTGCCGTTACAATCTCCACGTTGGCTGCTTTCAGCATGTTGTCCGCGGCTTCAATACCTACAGGGATGCTTTTCAGTTCTAATAATCCAATGGATGTACTACCCATACGTCAGTCCTCTTTTCTAAATAAATCGATCCTGCCCAGGAAGTAAAACTGCCTGAGCAGTCAAATTGACAAGCGCTATGCCTTAATCGTCATTGTACTTGCTGTAACTTCTGTCACGGTTCCACTGATGCTGGCGTGAAGATTTGCTCCAAGTTTCCCCTCCGGAATCTTTGCAATCAAATCATTTTTTGCTACCTTATCTCCTAATTTTACCACAGGTTCTGCCGGCATGCCAACATTTTGTTTCAATTCAATCGTCACCGTAGAAAATGTACGCAGCTTCCAGTTCATCGGTGCCGGAACATCAAAATCCGTAAGTGAAAGCTGGCGAATCAGCTTTGCCACCGGATAACGCTTCAGCTCCCGGAATGGAGACGGAGCATCCGGTTTCATATTCAGAGTGTTGCGAATACCATTTTTTCCTAATATTGTTTTGAAATTTCCATTGAGTTTCCAGGGCTGCAGCCCCATAACACACGCGTATTCGCATAATCGGCAGCCACAGCACAAATAAGCATTCATCGGTGTCTCTTTTTCATCACACAAGCTGCCATAGGCAGCGACTCTCATGAGTTTATGCGGATGAATCTGATGATTCAGATTCGCCCTCGGACATACTTCTGTACAGAGAGAACATTGCATACATGCAATACGCGCATCCCGGATAGAAGCTTCCATCGGCTTTTCCAGGCTTTTAAGAAGCATGTGATCTTCCGGCAACACAATTAATCCTTTTGTTGTTTTCGTAATGAATGTATCCGGGGAAACCACTTTCCCCATCATCGGACCACCGTTGATAATCTTGTATTGGTCTATGGTCGGTCCTCCTGCAAGTTTCAGCACTTCCCGCACACTGGCACCAATTGGAACCAGCACGGACTTTGGAGTTTTCACTGCTCCTGTAATGGTAACATATTTTTCTACCACCGGTTGATTCTTCGTAACTGCAGTGTGGAGATTTAAAGCGGTCTCCACATTGCAGACAACAACACCTACATTTAACGGAATTCCCCCTTCCGGGACAACCCGGCCCGTCACTTCACACACAAGTACCTGTTCATCACCGGCCGGATAAAACGATCCCAGCTGATGAATCCGAAGCTTCGGATGACTTGAAACTGCTTTTTCCAATTCTCTGACCGCTTCCGTGTAGTGTGCTTTCACACCCACAACTCCACTGGCCGCCCCCACATGCTCAACAATCATATCCAGAGCATCTAAAAGCTCTTTGGCATATTTTTGCATCAATTGCTGATCCACGCGCAAAAGTGGTTCACATTCCGCACCGTTAATAATAACAGTATCCGCTTTTGCATTCAGTTTTGCATGAGTGGGAAAACCAGCTCCTCCAGCGCCCACGATTCCAGCCTGCTCGGCCAGTCGTATCAATTCTTCGCTCATAAGGTTCAAATCCTTTCTTCCATTCGGCGCGATCTGTTATCTAACGTCAAAACCACCTACAAGTACGCATTTACGCTTTCTTGCAAAACTCTTTGCGGAAGTCAGTCCCTCTCCGGTAGGTCCTGCGATCGTAAATGTGGTATACCCCATTCCACCTACACCGATTCCAGCATAAGATGGACCATTTTTCACAAAAATCGTTGTCTGGATAAGTTTCGCCATTTTTGTCAATTTATCGACATTGCGGGAGTGCATCATCGCAGTATGTCTGTTTCCATGCTCTACACGCACCGCCATATCAATAGCAGCATCCACGTTTTCAACGCGAACAACCGGAAGAATCGGCATCATCAATTCCACCTGCACAAACGGGTGGGATTCCTCTGCTTCCATAATGATGACTTTCACATCTTTGTCAGCCTGAATGCCTAACTTTTCAAGGATATAAGGAGCACTCTTTCCTACAAATTCTGTCTTTGGCTTCTTGCCTTCATTCGTAACCAACTCTACCAGTTTCTCAATAAGAGCCTTATCTTTCAGCTCGTAAGCACCGGACTTTTTCATATTAAAAATCAGATAATCAGCGATAGATTCCACTGCAATAACTTCTTTTTCTGCGATGCAGGGAAGGTTATTATCAAAAGAACAGCCTGCTACGATATCACTGGCAGCTTTTTCAATATCCGCCGTCTCATCTACTACTACCGGTGGATTGCCAGCCCCGGCTCCGATTGCTTTTTTGCCACTGGATAATACAGTCTTTACAATAGCAGGACCACCTGTTGCAACCAGCATGCGAACCTTCGGATGCTGCATCATGGCATTGGTATTCTCAATGGAAGGCTCTGCAACCGTTACAATCAGATTGTCCGGTGCGCCTGCCTCTTTCAGTGCCCTGTTAAGTGCCCGAATCAGAAATAAAGTAACTCCCTTTGCACGTGGATGCGGACTAAATACCACTGCATCACCTGCAGCAAGCATGCCAATGGAATTACAGATTACGGTCTCTGTCGGGTTCGTAGTCGGAGTGATAGCTCCAATAACACCGAATGGAGAATATTCCACCAGTGTCAGTCCATCGTCACCAGAGATTGCTTCTGTCACCAAATCCTCGATACCTGGTGATTTTGTAGCTGCCAAAGTATTTTTGGCAAGCTTAAATTCGTAGGCACCCATTCCGGTTTCATCTACGGCTGCCTGAGACATATATTCCAGGTTTTCTCTCTTTAATACAGTGTCTCTGATAACCTGCACAAATTTTGCACGATCTGCCATACTATAACTCAAATATTTTCGCTGGGCAATGTCCGCGGCATTTACTGCCTCATCCATCGTTTGAAAAACACCTAAATCTCCAGCCGTGGAGATTTCATTTCCCTCTTCCACCTGATCCAACACTTTTTGCACCAGAGACTGAATCAGATCTACATCTACTTTCATCTAAATTCCTCCTGTCATCCGTGATTCCACTTTTTCTTCACTGCTCAATCGCATATTTCGCAATTAAAGTATCCTCTTCCACTGTTCCACCGGAGACACCTATCGCACCAACAACGCGACCTTCGTATTCGTAGGGGATGCCCCCTCCGAATAGAATAATACGTCCCTGATTACTTGACTCTATCCCATATAGCGGCTCGTTAGGCTGTGCCATCTTTCCAAGCACATCCGTAGACATTTTAAATGCATTGGCTGTATAGGCTTTATTTGTCGCAACATCAATGCTTCCGAGGAATGAACCCTCCATTCGATGCAGCAGCATTAGATTTCCACCCTCATCTACTGCAGCAAATACAACGCTGATTCCTACCTCCGCTGCTTTTTCTTTTGCCCGATCAGCCATTCTTTCAATATTTTCCAGTGTGAATGCTGCTTTTTTTTCCATTCCCGTCATAAGCTTTCGCACCTGTTCTTCTACTTTAGTTCTCAGCTCTTCCTTTTCTAAGATCGTCTCTTCCAGTCTGGCAAGAGCATAGGTAGCATCCGATAAACGATTGATGTATCGAAGAAGTACTTCCCTTACTTCTGTCTCTGTCTGCAGGCGAATCAATAGTCGTTCGCAGCGGCGCACAATCGTACGCGCAACATGAAGAGCTCCGGACGAAGGGTTTTTTCCAGGTACCACGAAAGATGTCTGTATTCCATTTATCTTGGTACATTCATCCACTACATTTTCAAGGAAGTGCACATCTTCATCACTAATCATATGCTTAAGCTTCTGCAGACCATTTTCATCACTTGCAATTTCTGCCGCAAAAGAGAACAATCTTCCTTGAACTGTCTGAATCGTATCAATGATATATTTTTGAGAGGACAGCGACTTGGCATATCCCAGCATAGCCCCCATCTCATCCACCGTTCCGTAACACTCGACACGCAAATCACCTTTACTGACCCGGCTTCCTCCAACTAAACTCGTCTGCCCTTTGTCGCCAGTTTTGGTGTAGAGATTTGCCATTTACCCCACCTCCACGGTATCAATAATACCTACAATGCTCGTATCCACCGGCACCTGTCCGCCCAGTACGGTCCTTGCGGCGCTGCCCTTACAGACAATCACCATCTCTCCGGTTCCTGCGCCAACAGAATCAACCGCAATTTCTGACTCACCAATACGCTGAAGGTGTTCATCCAGTCGTTCAATAACCAGGAACTTCATTCCAATCAGTGAGTCCTGTTTACTGGTGGATACGACTGTTCCAATCACTCTTGCAATATACATAGGTTAATTCCTTTCTTGTACAATCTTAATTCCTTTCATCTGTACCATATCACGGGCCAGCTGAGTCATCTGACTTTCAGGGGCAATACGCAGTGTCGTTCCGGGAACAAGTGCTGCGATATCAGCTCTCCCAATCACCATTCGTGAAATCTCCACACATTGCTTTTTCTGATTATTTTCAGGCGTTTCCTGCAATACACAGGCAGCTGCCGATGCACTCTCTTTTACAGTACTCCCACCGATTACATGCATCACCTTATGAGTCATCCGTTCAGCAGTGGTAAGAATCGCTCCAAAATCCTGCAGTGCAGTCAAATTCCCCCGCAACTTTTCCTGCAATGGTACTGTCAGGTGATACCCTAATTCTTTTCGCTTTGGATTGTCAGGACAACATCCGTCTGTTGCAATGATTACATTTTTTCCTCGCATCATGGAGTTCAATATCATACGGCTTGCAGCTGTATCCGCAGTACACTGCGCGATCCGTGAAGCCGTTGCGACCGTCAGTGCTGGCACGATAATCGTCGGATAACCAGCTGCCATAACCTCCGGTGCCTTATCCAGATTACTCTGCCATACACTTCCAAATGAAATGTTCTGTTTGATTTTCTCTACGTCCAAAACGTTCATCGCCCCATAGGACATAAATAAATCAAAGGAAAATCCTGCTTCCTGCAATTGTCTGAGACTCTCCATCCATTCATCAAATCCAAGAACAGAACCAGTACAAACAACGAGAGCTTTTTTTTGCAGTTGCATAAGTTTCTCTGAGACACGCGACACGATTTCATCCATAATTACATCCGCAATTGCCTGACGAATTAATTCCTTATCCACGTAAAGTCTCCTTCCTGTCTATGCACTTATGGCTATCCCTAATGGTGTGACCAGCAGCGGAACCGCCGGTTTCACCGTATGAATACCAATTTCTTTTTCAAATATAGATTCGAATTCCGAAAAACAACAGGCACCTCCTACTACGTAAATGGCATCCACGGAATAATTTGCTATATATTTCCGTACAATCGAAGCCATTTTTTCTACTACCGGTCTCACTACAGGAAATACTTCGGATTCTCTGGATGGATCTTTTTTCATTCCTTCCGCTTCTTCTGTTGATTTTCTATAATAACCGGCAAGTACCAGAGTCATATGCGTACCGCCTGTTGCCTCATCCGCGGTATACAAGACCTCTCCTTTTTCTAAAATACTGATCCCGGTCGTTCCACCTCCCACGTCAACTACTGCACCGGAAGAAATTCCAAGTACAGCAGCCGCTGCTGAAGGTTCATCAATTACTTTCGTCACTTGAAAGCCTGCACCTTCCACTACGTTGGCAATGCAGCGCACATTTCCACTGATAATCCCCGGTGGAATGGCCGTAGCTGCCTTTGTGAGGGTTACTCCCAGTTTTTCTTCCAGCGCAGCTTTCATCTTTGACACCGTAGACACTGCATGCACATAATCCACAACAATGCCATCTCTTACAACGTGAGAAGGTACACTCATCCCGGCGACTGGTCTGTCATTTTCATCCACAACAGCCACCACAATATTTGCAGTTCCCAAATCAACACCAACTTTAAGTTCTCCGCTCCAGGAGGCTACGCCCCCTTCTCTTACAAGCTGTTCAAATTCCAGCAATGTCTGATTTGGATTTTCCAAATTACAGGTCATGAAATACCTCCTCGCTTTTTTATTTACTTATTCGAATCAAATCACCATTTTTTGCACCTGTGGCATTGGCTTCATCCGTATCAATATGCATCTCCAGTGCATATCTGTCTGAAACACGAACCAGTACATTGGAAAATACTGCACCACGTTCTTCATCCCCGACACGGACATCCACGAGATCCAAGTCCTTCACACCAAAGACAAGTGATTCTTCCGGAGTCATGTGAATATGTCTCTTTGCAATCATCACACCTTGTGCCTTTGTCACACTGCCACAAGGACCGATGATTTCACAACCTGGCGTCCCGGTCACATTACCAGAATCACGTACTGGCGCTTTTATTCCAAGTATAAAACTATCCGTGCGTGATATTTCCAACTGCGTTTCCGAGCGAAGCGGTCCCAGCACACGAATGCGCTCCAACGCTCCTTTTGGTCCTTTTATCGTCACCAGTTCTTCAGACGCATATTGACCGGGCTGCCCCAAATCCTTCTTGTGTGTCAGCTCACTTCCCTTACCGAATAAAATGTCCATATCTGCACGATCCAGATGAATATGATGATTAGAAACCCCCAGAGGTATACAATTGTCACTTTTCTTTGCCTCAACAACAACTGCCGTTACCAATCTCACAAGGTCTTCTTTGGACATATCCTCTGTTTTCATTTCTCATCACCAACCTTATTTGCAACTCTGATTGATGGTAAGATTTTTTCCACATCAGTGTGCGGACGAGGAATAACGTGCTGTGAGAAAACTTCTCCTACCTTCTCTGCTGCACATGCTCCAGCATCGACTGCAGCTTTTACAGCTCCCACATCGCCTCGTACCATTACAGTCACAAGACCTGAACCAATCTTCTCATATCCAATCAGAGATACATTTGCAGATTTTGTCATGGCATCGGATGCTTCAATCGCACCAACCAGGCCGTGAGTCTCAACCATACCTAATGCTTCACCAATCACTCTACCATTTGCTTCACTCATATATTGTCCTCCAAATGGCGCTTTCGCGCAACACATGATCTGCTACTATTCTTTTGTTTACTTTTTCTTATCGTCAGGCTTTTCTTCCTTCTTTTCTGCATTTTGTTTTGGTACTTCTACCTTTGGCTCATTCTGCTTCGTTGCCTCTGCCTTCGGTGCATTCTGTTTTGATGCTTCCGCTTTTGGAGCATTCTGTTTTGGTGCTTCTGCCTTTGGCATATTCTGCTTTGGTGCTTCTGCCTTTGGCGTATTCTGCTTTGCTGATTCTAACTTCGTTATATTTTGTTTTGCTTGTTCTGTCTTTGTTTCGCTTGGTTTTGGCACTTCAGCCTTTGCTTCAACTTTGGCAGGCTCAGCAGCCTTTACGGAAATCTTCTTGACCGATTTTACTTCTGTCTTCTTCGCATCTGCTTCCTCAGCAACTTTTTTTGGCTTTACACCGCCCACCGTCTGCTGATTATGAATGAGATGTTCAATGCCTTCTGCAGGTCTGGCAATCACCTTAAAGCTTGCAACTGTTCCCACTTTTCCTGCCGCAGACACTGCCGCTGCTACCGCTGCTTTTACAGCACCCACATCTCCTTCAACCTTGATCGTTGTCAATCCACTTCCCCTGGCTTGCTCATAACCAACCAGTTGAACATTGGCTGATTTCACAGCGGTGTCTGCTGCCTCTACCGCAGCCAACAGGCCATAGGTCTCAACAAGACCTAAACTCTTTTGGCTCATTGTCCCACCTCTCTTTCATCATCCAAAGATTTGAACGGAAGCTTTTTGACCAGACGTGCTGCATTGGCTCCCAACGCTCTTATCTGCCACTCCGGTGAACGGGAAGAGATTACAAACAATGGCCTGTCTTCCCCCATCTTTTCGTAACAGAGAACTAAAGTGCTGCTGTTAAAACCAATTCCAACGTCGAGTTTCGAAGATTCCGCAGCTTCCCACGCAAGTTCTGCTGCTACCTGCGTATCCTTTTCATAAAATTCAAAAGGTATACTTTCTTCTTCAATACCATACAGTAATTGTCTGAGTGTCTCCGCTCTACCATGATCACGGCTGGCAAAAATCATAATTGTAGGTTTGCTTTGCTTTCCCTGTCTCATGATTCAAGCCCCCCTTCTGTCATCGATAGAACAAGTCCTGTGGCTACGGCATTTCTCGGTCCTTCTGTACCACGGATATTTCCCCGTCCTGCTACCACCCTATATTGAGACAATGTATCCGTCACCTGCTGCGGTATTTCAAAGTCTAAGGAAGAACCTCCGACCAGAACCACAAATTGAATATCACGAATACTGCCTGTAGGACTAACCTTTGATAACGCTCTCACTGCATTGGTGACAAATACTCTTTCTTTTGCATGTCGGCGGATATTACGAATCTGCTCCATATTTGCTTTTCCCTCAATCGGAATCATCTTTCCTTCTTTCAGGATTACAATCTTGGCAAAAATAGATGGGTCAAGCGGCTCATCAAAAAATTCTGCCGTACCATTCTCATGGCGAATATGGAAGATACTCTCCACCTTGGCAAGCGGATACTTTTTAATATCCTCCGCCAGTTCAAAATCATCAAGTCCAAGCTCTGACTGTATAAGAAGTGTGACCATATTTCCGGCACCTGCCAGATGAATGGAATGTATCACACCCTCTTTGTTGATAATGGACGCATCTGTAGAACCAGCACCCATATCCAAAATAGCCAGAGGTTTTTCTGTACCTGGTGTGGTTAAAGCTCCGCGAATAGCCATATCAGCCTCCACTCCGCCAACCCTTACCGGCACATTAATCTTCTCTGAAAACTCTTTGGCAATTGCTTCCATTTGAAGTTTGTCGGCCTTTACCATCGCGGCAATACCGACAGCATTCTCTTCAGAAAATTCATTGGCAAGTCCCCCCTGCACTTTCTGTGGGGTAAATGTATCTACTGCCAGAAGATCCTGAATTTTGATATTCTGTGGGGTCTGCTTTGTCAGGTTCGCCATAACCTGACGGACTTTCTCCAGCATTCCACCTGCATTTGTTCCTGGCTCACCTTTCACATCATCAATAGCATACACTGCAGAGACAGCATCCATAATCTTTTCAGCGCCATCATCTACATCTACCTTCATCGTTCGGCCAGCCGCCTTAACTTCAATACTTCCCGCGGGAATCCGTCTCTCTTTCACCTCTCCGGCCGGAGTCTTGATTACCACGGCTGAGCGGTTTCCAATAAGTGCACGAGCAATCGGAACCACCTGTCGCGTCTCATCGGAGGATAAATCAAATAAGGTTGCAATGCCATAAGGATTTGAGAGAACCTCTACGACACCTCCCGCACCGGCAACTTCCACCGCTGCCCGCATACCAAGCGGAACCTTATCAATCAATGCAACCTCATCAACCACAGGAATCATATTTTGAAGCCGATTACAAATCAGCACACCGTCATCCCTCTGTACAACAGCCGCCCTAACACGTCTGCCGGATACTGTATTTCGATTAATAACTTCGGCTGCCACGGCAAAATCAATGCTCCGTGGAACCACCACAATATAATCACCATTCAGGGGTGCTTCATCCAGCTCTGTAAGAAGAACCGTCTCACCCACACCCACACCCACACCACCCGGCGTTGCCGGATTATGTCCAATCATGGTCGACTCTGTAATAATTGTTTCTGTGATGGTTTCCATGGCCACATCACCGATAACAGGCGCTGCCTCATTTAATCGCACCTCAGACAGATCTGAAATGCTCAGACCTGCCTTTTCCAGTGCATCCGACAATGAGTGAAAAATGCCATTTATATTCTGATGCGTTCCTTTTATACCGGTCGTCGGTACAATCCCGCTTGACAAAAACTCAACCTTCCCGTTTTCCAGACGCCCAAGGGCTGTCTCGGTGGTTGCATTGCCAATATCAATTCCAGCAATAATTTTCATGGCATAGCCTCCTGATATCCTGCAGACTTAATCCTTTTTCAGTCTGCCTCTCTTCTCGTAAACTTCGGCAGCTTCTCTTACCAACGCGGCAGATACGGCTGCCTTATAACCGTCTAATTCATTCGCAATATCAAGCAGATCCTGCTTTGATGAACGATATGGACGAAGTGCGTTGTAAATTTCCAGCAACCGATCATCTGGAACTGCAATCAATTCCGCTGCACGACGCAGATTACCTGCAAATGCTTCACGTCCCACGCTCTCAGCTACCTGAGCCTGCATCTCCAATGTCTCAGGTGCGATACGCATATCTTCCGGTCCCAACTCTCCCTTCACTACCTTGTCGTAAGAGATGGAGTTGAATGGCTTGCCTGTTGGAGTCTTAAGCTTATCAGCCATCTTTTCAGAAAGTGGATAATTATCCGCCGTCACTTTGCCATTGGAGGCATATGACGACTTAGTTTCCGTAGAATCGTTTTGCATGGCTTTCATGACCTGTTCAACGATCTGCTTCATTAAAAGTTCTTGATCCATGGTTCAATGCCTCCTTATTGGAAGTTGACTACAACAGCCTGTGGCTTTTTGTTGTTATCAACTAACTGTGTCTCTTTAATATGTAACAATGCGGACAATGCCTGATAAGTAGGACGTGCCATCTGGTCATTACGAACAGGAACCGGCGTAGGAGCCTCGCCCTTTGCGTACTTGGCAGCATTTTTACCTATCTGACGATATGTCTCCAAATCAATAAGCGGTGCTTGAGAAAACAGCTCCAGGTTACTCAACGGTGGCAAATCTTTCTGATGAATAACCGTTGTTCCTTTGGACTGAATGCCGATACCAATACCGGAGCCGGAATATTCAGCCGCATCATGAGCTATAAAAGAAACGTCAGATGTGCGGTATACTTTGATTACACGCCACTTGATTCCCTCTTCCTCAATACCTGCGATAATCTCGCGCAATACCTGATCATGTGCAAGATCTACAATTGTCTTTGTCTGTTCACGGCCGAATGCCGGAGCAAGACCGATTACAACCTCATCTGTTGTAATACCTCTCTGGGCAACCCCCTGCTCTGTGAGCTGCATCTTGCCATTCGGCAATGATGAAGCAGTGACAGATTGTGCAGCCGGTTCCGTAGAACTATCATCCAGATTCATTTCTTTCAGGACTTCTTCAATGATGCCCCGAAGCATATTTGCATCAAATGTCATCTTCTATTCCTCCCACTTAAATGTCTTCTGGACGAATGGCATTCGGAATATCGCTGATCTGCTTCCATCTTTCTTCGCTAATCTGATATCCTGTCATAGGTCCGTGATAGTCATTCGGCGTATTAACGGCAGACATAACATGGAACTGCTCGTCAAATATGGAAGCGGTATGTAAATAATCACCAGCGACCTTCTGTCGGAGCATAGCATAGACATTCTGCGCTACATCCGAGAATCCGGCTTTGTCGAGCGCTTTTACGAAATCTACACCTGTTACTTTGCGCGCCATCATATCCTCAATGGCTTTCAGGTCTTCGTTTACATTTCTCTCCGGCATATCTTTGGAACCGTTGGCATATGTTGCAGCCTCCACTTCCTCGTCTGTAATAGCCGGGAGTCCCAGTTCGCGGAACATACCCTGCAGTGCACGGGCAGCTTTGTTACGAATCTTGATTACGTCTTCCTCTTGAACTGGCTGCAGACCACCATCCACCTTCATATCACGCTGAATGATATTCCAGTCATCATAGTCTTCCGCATCCCAGTTAGAGCCTGCGAACATGTTGTCGTAGTTAGGAGTTGCAGAATATCCGGAGCAGATATAGTCTGTACCAGAGAAGAACTGTGGTACGCTACGAGCTACCCGGCGTAAATCTGAATGAGTAAAGGTCTGATCGTTCGATGTTGTGGATTCCAGATCCAGAAGCATCGAAATCAGATTTTCTGCTGCAATTGCACGGATACCTGACGGTACAGCTGCCGGAACACCAACGCAGGAAACAGAACCATTCTGTGTTCCTTGAACACCGGCACCTTTTGTGACAGCAAGACAACGTGCTTCAAGATAAAGCATGGATTTTCCTTCAGCGTATCCCATCTGTACTTCGGAACCTGTACCGGAAGTAAATCGCATCTTCAAGCCTCTGGATGCATAACAAGATGCTAAAAAAGCCTTTGAATAAGGTGTGTCATCACCATCCATAAATACTGGTTCTGTACCATATACGGAAATTGTCTCTGCATAAGTCGTAAAACCGCGCATACCAAGTTCCAGTTCTGTAGCTTCTTCCAAAGCACACTGTGTCATAACACCTGGGCGTCCAACCTGCGCACCGACCATAAGACTCATGGCATTAAACGGAGCATAACGGGCGATACCAACTGTAGTTTCCATCTCTGCGAATCCACGAATTCCAGCCTCTGCTGCATCTGCTGCAATCTGAACCGGGTTGTCACGTACATTCGTAACATGACACTGGTTCGCTGGTTGTTCACGCGCTCGCATCTTTGTCATACCCATCATAATTTCAACGATGGTCATCTTGCTCATTACTTCTGAGAGTTTTGCCGGTGTCAAACATAACGTCACATCCAGAACCTGCTTACGGGTAACATTAATGTCAACGATCATTCTGGCAATATCCAGAGAATCTATAGCCATTGCGCGCTCTGCGCCATCCAGACGGATAGCATGGTCAGCAATGAATGTATCCAGCATATCAAACTGCTCTCTTGTTTTTCCATCGAGCTCTGTGATCCTGCCATTCTCAATCTTGATACTAGGCTTAGGATCATTCGGGCCGTCCATAGCAACCAAACCGACTTCAGGCCATTCTTTCACATAGCCATCCTGGTTAACCGGGCGGGCCGCCAAAACTTCAAAACGTTTTGATTTCATAATTGACTGACTCCTTCCCGTTTTTAAATGATATATGGTGTGGTTGTGCTCTTTAATTCCTCATCAGGTGCCAGTGTGCCAAGTAACTGCATTCCTACATCTCTAGCAGCGATAATGGCCTGTTTAACAGCTCCTGAATCTCCTGAGAATGTGAGAATAACCTCGTTAGAGAAACTTGTACCACCGTTTCCCGGTGTAGAACAGCCAACAACATCAACTGTTGCAGCTTTTACAGCCGTATCCGCTAAAACAACGCCAATTGCTGCCGGTGCTCCAACTGTGATACCAAAGCTCTTGCCAATCGGTGCTCCGAATGCTGCGTTGAGTGCGTAGCTTGCTCTTGCTGTGTACTGGAATTCCAGATGTCCTGCTGAATTACCATATACATCACCGAATGTTCTTTCTACTTCTCTTAAACATACTTCTACTGCGCGACGGACATCAGATACGTCCTCTGCACCGAAGATAATCAAACTACCGTGTCCTGCGCCACCGCATGTATCACGTGGTAATTCAATCTTAACGATTTCACTGTTTGTTGCTTTCACTGCCTCATCAGCTGCGAAAATCTGTGGACCGGCACCAGTACGGTCGCCGATGATTCCGATAGAACGGAAACGCTTATCAATTCCCAACTGCTCGTGAACCTGATGATCTAAATTTGCAATAACAAGGCCGATGGTTGTACCAATCGCCGTTCCAACAAACTCTGTAAGTCCGCATCCAGCTACACCACATGGTGAGCCAGGGGCAGGAGTGCTGGCTGAATTGCATGCATCGGATTCTGCACTTACTTTTTTCAGCACTTCATCCATAATCTTATTAACTAATTCATCCTTCATGATCAAGTTAACCTCCTAATAATTAGTGGTAATTTTAACAGTTCTCAACTACATCGCCAATACATAAAACGAAAAGACTGGATTACTCCATGTGTGGTAAAATCTTTTCCACATCTGTATGTGGGCGTGGAATAACGTGCTGTGAAACAACTTTTCCGACTTTTTCTGCTGCACAAGCTCCAGCATCAACAGCGGCCTTTACTGCACCTACATCTCCTCGTACCATGACTGTAACAAGACCGGAACCGATTTTCTCATATCCTTCCAGAGAAACGTTTGCAGACTTAACCATGGCATCAGCAGCCTCGATTGCACCAACCAGACCGTGAGTCTCTACCATTCCTAATGCTTCCAATTGCATAGTAACACCTCCTTGATAATTTCGTTTCAGGGCAAATCGCCCCTTAAGTTTCTACTTCTATTATACTAATACATTTGTCTATTTTTTTGCTATCATACTGGTTTTTTTTGTCTGTTTTGCTCTCTGCTGATAATAAATGATTTCTCAGCCATGCCGCTGTTTTTACGCAATCATTCACTGCTTTTTCCGTCTTTCTTTGCAGAACATTTTATCTGGAGTACAAAAAAAGACCGGTATGATACTTTTTTGCCATCGGTATTATAATCCGCAGACTTTCAAGAGTAATTTTTTAACATCCGCTTTTTTCACCTCACGTGGATTGGTTGTCACTGTGGTGTCAGCCATTGCAATTTCCGCCAGTTCATCCACCTCTGTCCGGATATCTTTCACGTCCATTCCCAGTGCTTTAAATGTCTTTGGAATGTTCATTTCACTGTTCATATCATCGATAATATGAATCAGCTGACTCACACCTACCACCGGTGTGGTACTCGGAAGATAGAGCAGCTTCGCTATCCGCTGCAGTTTTGCTGCCGTCTCCGTAAATTTGCTGGTTCTTCCACCCGTATCCAGATCCGCATTATACCGGATAATATAGGGGAGAATGATTGCATTTGCCAGACCATGAGGCACATGCAGTCTCGCACCCAGAGTATGTGCCATTCCGTGGCACAATCCCAATCCCGCCGAATTAAAGGCAAGTCCGGCCAGACAGGAGGCATTGTGAACCTTTTCCCTTGCCAGGAGATTCTCTCCGTCATCATAGGCAATCGGAAGCCATTTACACAAAAGAGAGACTGCTTTTTCCGCCATCGCATCCGAGAAATCATTGGCTCCTGTTGAAATGTACGCTTCCAATGCGTGTGTCAGAGCATCCATCCCACTGTTCGCGGTGACAGACGGTGGCGAAGAAACCACAAGGGAAGGATCCAGAATTGCAGTCGGTGGTCGCATTGCACGGCTTGCAAGGGGAATCTTTACCCCTTTTTCGGTATCGGTAATCACCGCATATTCCGTCACTTCCGAGCCAGTTCCACTGGTGGTGGGTATTGCAAAACATTCCATGACTTCTGCCTTGCCTCCATGAATCTGAGTGCTCAGCGTCCGAATCGCTTTGGCTGCATCAATACAAGAGCCCCCGCCTACTGCAATCATCACGGTTGCCTCACAATTTTGCAGACATTTGACACCGGCTGCAACAACTGTGAGCGGTGGCTCCGGAACAACCTCTGAAAATACTGTCACCTGACAGTCTGTCAGATGGGATGCCACTTTGTCCACTACTCCGGACTGTGCCATGAAACTGTCCGACACAATCAAGACATTTTTTCCTTTTACCTTCTGCAGACGATCCAAGGCTCCCTCCCCAAAGAATATCCGCGTACTGAAACTAAATTCTTTCATGTTAACTGCTCCTTTCATGTTTTGTCTGTTTCTTTATGCTCCAAGATGTGTTTCCCTGTATTCGGTAGGCGTCACGCCGTTCTTTTTCTTAAATGCTTTGCAAAAATAATTGGTTTCATTATATGCAAGTTCATGAGCGATATTTGCCACAGGAACATCTGTATTTTTCAGCATTTCCTTTGCATATTCTATCTTGCAGTCTGTTACATAAGTGATAAAGTTCATCCCCGTCTTCTTTTTGAAGAATTTGCTGAAATAGGTAGGACTGAGATTGATATATTCTGCCACTGTCTCCAGTGATATTTTCTTTGTAATATTCCGGTCAATGTAATTCAGAGCTTTTTTCATGATATCATCCTGATTCATCTCGCCACTGTCCATGTCCTCAAAAATGAGACTGAGCATATCTCCAACCAGGGATACCACCATAAAGCGGTTATTCGGGAAATCAAACCGTCCCTTGATTCTCGCGTTCTGATCCCTTAAGCGCGCCTTGGTTTCCTCGCTCCGCATATTCCCAAGGTTTTCTATTTCTGTGGAAAAGGCTATCACTGCTTCGCGAAGCGCACTTGTGCTCTGTATGCTTTCATAGAGACTTTCCAGATATTCTTTTGCCGTATCTACACATTCCTTGTACTGACAATTCTGAATAAATGCCACGATTTTTCCAACATATTCCGTTCTCGGCTCCTCGCCGGTCTGCGATTCTCCCGTGCGAATTGCATTCAATTCGTACTCCACAGTCTCCAGTAGTTTCTCCCTGGTAAAAGGTTTCAAAATGTACTGGTTCACGTGCAGTCGGTTTGCGAGCTGTGCGATTTCCTTCTCCGCCTTCGACGAAATCAGAATCGTATGGATACCACTTTGGATATGATTCGCCCTTTTTACAAATTCTTTGGCCGCAGACTTGTGAAAGGGCACGTTCACAATCAAAAGATCACAGTCTCTCTGCTGTAGTTTTTGCACCGCTTCTTCCATAACCTGCACCGTATGAATGTCTGCCTCGCTCCCAAGCTTTTCAGACAAAATAGTTTTCATGACTTTACAATCAATCGTCCCGTAATCTACAATTAAAATTTTGTAACTGTTCAGTACCCCATTAGTCAAAAGTGATTTCTGGGGTACCTGCTATTGCATTTTGAATTGCTTTGTAAGCATTAATTCCATGCTTTTTTGCAGTTCCTACGTAGGACATAATTGTT
>JAQVCP010000049.1 GCA_028689735.1 Hespellia sp.
TTTTTTTCGTCATACTTATATGTTCAGGCAGTGAATCTGCCCGTAACAAGCATCACACAATCTGAACCTGCAGCAGTTTTGCCAGATCTGCAGCCTGATAAATATTCACCTTCGCACCTGCCAGTTCAGTAAAGGTATCCGAAAGCATTATGCCGCTGATCACACAGTCGGAAAGATCAATACTTTTTAACTTCGTGCGAAAAAAATCAGTGCTGGTGAAATTCACATTATGAAATACCGGCTTTTTGAATTTCACTTCCGAAAAGAAAGATTCTTTCATATCACAGTCTGTCGTGACGGTAGCCTCCCAGATATCTGCCACAAAATTGCAATATACAAAACTGCAGTTCTCCATCTTCACATTTTTAAATATAGCAGAACCAAAATTACTGCCATCTGCTTTACAGTTTGTGAAGCTGCAATTCTTGAAATAGGCATTATGATAACGACAGTTGCTGAGATCACATCCATCGAATATCACATCCACAAATTCAGCCGCTTCAAAATTGCCCCCAGAAAACTGGCATTTTATAAAACTAATATTATCAAAAGTGACTTTTTCCCCATTGGCAGAAATCAGTCTCTCATTTTCAAAAGTCTTCTGTTGAATCACGGTTTCTTCTGTTACTGCATAAAGCAATTCCTGTTCCAGCAAAATAGTATCTCCTATCTTTTGTTTCGTATAACCCCATCTATACGGATAAATCAATCATAGCTTCTATAAAAATATGTTACAGGATATGATAATGTGGAATGATATCTTCAAAGCTGCCGTCCTTTAGCATAAATCCCTCCGGAATCACGCCAAGCTGTACGAATCCCAATTTTTTATAGAGTGCCAATGCTGCTTTGTTTGATTTCACCACTGCATTAAACTGCAAAATTTTGTATTTCAGTTCTTTTGCCATCCTGAGGCAATCCAGTACCAGTTTTTCTCCTATGTGCTGGCCACGCATATTACTTGATACGGCATAACTTGCATTACAGATATGACCGCATCTGCCAACATTATTGGGATGCAGAATGTATAGACCGACAATCTGTCCCGTCTCCTCCTCATATGAAATTCCTGTATAAGACTGACTTTTGAAAAATTCCAATCCACTATCCACCGTCAATTTATCGATCTGAGGAAATGCCACGCCATCCTCCACAACCTGATTCCATATTTCTATAGCCTTGTGGATATCCTCATTTCTAAATTCTCTAACCGTAATATTCATCCCAAATCCTCTCCTCAATCAAAATTCCTTAATAATCTCCAGTCAAAACGGATATTCGCAATCCGCTTTGCTACTTGCCCATCACAGACTCACAATTGAAAACATCCCCCTCCAATAAACTCTCTCAGCAGTGAATTCATCGGAACATAATCCACGCCTACTCCTACAAAGTAATCCAGGAATTTGAGCAGCCGCTTTGCCTCCATATATTCCGGGCAGTCTTTTTCTACTGCAAAAAGCAACGGCTCCACATATTGTTTGAGAACTGCAAGCTCATAAATCAGCGCGGAATTAAACATCACATCTGCGTGTTCCTGATAAGGAAAGATATTCTCTTCCTCCCCCGCTCTGACGGAAGGCCACATACCAATACTCTTTTTTGCAGACGCACCACGGGTCCTTGCATCACGTACGATACGGCGGATCAGCCTTCCATCTGTGGTCGGAATCCGGTTGTGCTCATCAATGTTAAGCTGCGTTAAGGCACTGATATAAATCCTGAATTTATTTTCATCTGCCAGATGGCTGGTCAGTGCCGGATTGAGGCAGTGAATTCCTTCAATCACAAGAATATCATTTGGACCAAGCTTTTTGGGTTTGGAATCATAGTTTCTTCTTCCACTGATAAAATCAAATGTAGGCAAGATTACTTCTTTCCCATTCAGAAGATTCTGCATATCCTGATTAAAGCATTCCACATCAATCGCTTCTACGCACTCAAAATTGTAATTTCCATCTTTATCCCGGGGAGTCTTCTCCCGGTCCACAAAGTAATTATCCACTCCAATTGGATGTGGAATCAATCCATTTGCGCGGAGCTGAATAGATAAACGATGGGAAAATGTGGTCTTTCCGGAAGAGGAAGGTCCGGCAATCAACACGATTTTTGTCTCTCTCTGCCCGGCAATCTGTTCAGCAATCTGTGCGATTTTCTTTTCCTGAGACGCCTCCTGTACCAGAATTGTCTCCCGCACATCCTGGTGAGTAATCTTATCATTCAATGCTCCAACAGTCTCCACACCCAGCATGTCTCCCCATTTCGTCGATTCTTTCAGCACATGAAAGAGCTTTTCATAGGGTTCAAAAGGCGGCACCTCTTTGGGATGCTCAGCCGTAGGCATCTGAAGCACAAATCCCTCATCAAAGAGGTGGAGTGAAAAATACCGGAGATATTTTGTATTTGGCACCATATATCCATAATTGTAGTCTTCAAATTCATTGATGCTGTATAGATTCACCTTGGATACCCGGCGGTATTCAAAAAGACGTTCCTTATCATGCATTCCATAGCCCGCAAATAATTTGACTGCATCTGAGGTATTGATAGAGCGCTTCGTAAGTGGAAGCTCCTGGGCAACAATTTCATTCATCTGTTCCGTCACCTGATCCAGGAAAGCCTGATTCAGCTCAATCTGCCCCTCTATCGTACAATAAAAGCCCTTACTCACAGAAAAATGAATCCGGACTTTGTCGATTTTGTCATGTCCGGCAGCATCGTAGACCGCCTTGACCAGCAGCAGGCTCATACTTCTTTCATAGGTCTTATGACCAATCTGGTCTCCTGTTGTCACAAATTGCAGTGTACTATCTTCTTTTACTCTTTTATGCAGTTCCTGAAGACGATATTTGTTCACCAGAACTAGAACAATTGGAGCTTCATACTGATTCTGGAATTCATCGGCTATCTGCTGATAGGTCGTACCTCTTTCGTACTGTTTTTTTAATTCTCCTATAGTGACTGTACACATGGAATTTTCCATACTCTCCACCTTCTTTTTTGTCGATTTTCATTGCCATCACTGAATAAAATACGGAATCTGCATCTGAGCCATCTCAACTTCTGCTTCCGGAAGATGTTCTCCCAAAAACTGCTTCATATCCTCCATAAAGATGTATTCCGTCCCGTAATGTCCCGCATCGATAATTGCAAGCTTCCTTGCCACCGCATCCATTCCCTCATGATGATCGATATCTCCGGTAATCAGTACCTGAGCCCCTTTCTCAAGGGCACTGCCTATCACACTTTTTCCGGAACCCGGGGACGTTGCCGCGCAGCGAACTGTCCAGTCCGGGCATCCAAACACTTTTACGTTGGGAAGCTTCAACTTTTTCTTCACGTGTTCCGCACAGGCTGCCAAGGTCATGGCTTCCGAAAAACTGCCGATTCTTCCAATTCCCTGACTCTTATCAGCCGTAGTTTCTTCCAATACTACGGATTGTTCTATCTCAAGTATTTGCGCCGAAAGCTCCGCCATACGAAGAACATCATAATTGGTATGCATTGCATAATAACAAATGTCCTTCTGTATCATGCGCAAAATTCTTCTGCTGATAAAATCTTCATCCGTCACCCGCTTCAGCGGTGAAAAAATCAGGGGATGATGGGTGATAATCATATCTGCCCCATACGCAGCTGCATCCTCGATCACCTGGTCACTGGCATCCAGTGCCAGATAGATTTTTCTGATTTCCTTGTCCCTGCGCCCCGCCTGCAGACCCACATTGTCAAAATCAAGTGCGGCATCTCTCGGATAAAATTCTTCGATTGTATTTATGATATCTTTACAAGTCATTCCATTCTCCCTTTTCATTTTCCTGCGCTGTAATAACTAAGTCCCTCTCGGGCCAGTGCCAGCTCATTTTCTATCTCACGCCGTCTCACCTCGATATGGCTGCCTGACTGGGTGGCAAGCCTTTCAAGCACCTGTATCTTAATCTCCACTTCCCGGTCAAGAAACTGCTTCAGCACCGGATGCCTCATTTCCAGAAGCAGTTTTCCATAGGAGAGCTCTGTCTCTGTCCAGGTCAATGCCTTCTTTTCTCTCACAGGTTCCGCGAAATCCGCCGGAACTGATACCTTCATCATCGGATAATATTTTCCGGCATCCAGCACCATGTCCTCTTTTGTAATAGAAAAGCCTTCCATTAACAGAAAGGCTCTTACTTTGGCGATTTCAGACTGTGGCTGCAGGATGCATTCCTTTAACGAAGCCGTCACATCTCTATGATCACTTAAGATATTTGTCACAAGACCACCGCCCATCCCGGCTGCGACAATACAATCACACTCACCGGGATGCAGGGCTTTCAGCCCATCCGAAAGACGGGTCTCTATGTAATTTCCCTTTGTCTGACTTGCGATATGTTCTCTGGCCGTTTGAAGCGGTCCTTCGTTAATATCCATAGCAATCACACAAGGGCTTTTCTTCTGGTTCATCAGGTAGATTGGAAGATATCCATGATCCGTTCCAATATCTGCAACTCGGTACCCTTCTGTAATCAAATCCGCGACGGCTCTTAGTCTCACTGATAACTCCATAGGCTCTCCTTAATCCAGATAATCCCGAAGCTTACGGCTGCGGCTTGGATGACGGAGCTTTCGGAGTGCCTTCGCCTCAATCTGGCGGATACGCTCTCTTGTGACATCGAACTCTTTTCCTACTTCCTCCAGAGTTCTTGCACGTCCATCGTTCATACCAAAACGTAATCTAAGTACCTTCTGTTCTCTCTCTGTCAAAGTATCTAATACTTCATCTAACTGTTCCTTCAGAAGAGTCGCCGCTGCCGCCTCAGCCGGGACCGGCACATTATCATCCTGAATGAAGTCCCCAAGATGACTGTCTTCCTCCTCACCGATTGGCGTCTCAAGGGAAACTGGCTCCTGCGAGATCTTCAGAATCTCTCGTACGCGTTCTACCGGCATATCCAGTTCTTTCGCAATCTCCTCCGGCGTGGGTTCACGTCCCAGTTCCTGCAATAACTGTCTGGAAACACGAATCAATTTGTTGATAGTCTCAACCATATGCACCGGAATACGGATGGTTCTTGCCTGGTCTGCGATTGCACGGGTAATTGCCTGTCTGATCCACCAGGTCGCATACGTACTGAACTTGTATCCCTTGTGATAATCAAACTTTTCCACGGCCTTAATCAGACCCAGATTTCCTTCCTGAATCAAATCCAGAAAGAGCATGCCACGCCCCACATAACGCTTTGCGATACTGACAACCAATCTGAGATTGGCTTCTGCAAGTTCTTTCTTCGCCTCTTCATCGCCTTCCTCCATACGTGTCGCAAGTTCAATCTCCTTCTCCGCACTCAGAAGCGGAACCTTGCCGATCTCCTTCAGGTACATACGCACCGGGTCCTCAATGCTGATTCCGTCTGGAACTGACAGGTCGATCTTCTCCGGCTCAATCTCATCTTCCTCTGTCAGCACAACTTCCACATCCGCATCCTCATCACTGTTAATGCGAAGTACATCGATGTTGTTCGCCTCCAGATATTCGAATACATTTTCCATCTGCACCGGATTCAGTTCCATATCGTGGAAGAAATCATTGATTTCCTGAAGCTCCAGAATACTTTTCTTTTTCTTGCCCAGGGCCACAAGGTCTCTCATCTTCTCCAGGAATTTGAGTGCCTCCTCTTGTGTGTTGTCTTCCGTAGATTTATCCACGTTTTTTTCCATGTTTTTTGCCATGTGTCCATCCTTTCCTGCAGGCGTCCCCTACAGTTCTTTTTTATTTTATCCTTAATCAATAGAAATATGCAGTTTTCTCAGGTCTTCCAGACTCCGTTTCGCATTCATCAACTGCTGGAGTCCCACCATGTCCGTAGGGTCCAGCTTCTTTGTCGCCTCTTCCAGACTCTGGGTCTTCACCTTCAATATGGTCTCCAAAAGAGCCTTTTCCTTCTCCTCTTTGGTAGTCAGTTCCTGAATCTTCGTGTGGAACAGGCTTGCAACCATATGGTGCTCTTCTTCCGCTGTGAAGTGATTCATAATCTTCGCAGGATTAATCTCCCCGCTGTCGTACTGTTCGTAGAGAAGACGTGCGACTGTCCGGTATAATTCTGTTGTAAAATCTTCCGGCGAAATGTATTTCTTAATCACACCAAAAAGATGTTTGCTGTCAATCATCCAGGTCAGTAAAATCTTCTGTGACTTTAATGAGCCATCTTCCTTTTCCCGGCTGACCGTCTTCCTCGGCCTGCTGACCTGCTTGGCAAGTCCTTTTTGTATCGCTCGCTTGGCTGTGAGCTTCTGCAGACTGTCAAAACTGATATGATATGCTTTGGCAATTGCTTCTATGTAATTGTTGCGTTCCAGGTCATCTTCAAATGTAAGCAGCTTGTCCGCCACCTCATTGAAAAATGAGGTCTTCCCCTCCGGAGAATCCATGTCATAATTCTTTTCCAACATCTCCAGGCTGAACATGAATCCGTTCCTCGCTTTTCCAATTCGTTCCTCAAATGCCTCTGCGCCGAGATTCTTGATAAATTCATCTGGATCCTTATAAGGTTCCATGCGAATGACTTTTGCCGCAATCCCCACCTCTTTCATCAGTGGAACCGCCCGGAGTGCCGCTTTGGTTCCTGCCTCATCGCTGTCATAGGTCAGATAGACTTCATTGACATAACGCTTGATCAGCGAAGCATGTCCTGAGGTAAGTGCCGTTCCCAGCGAAGCGATTGCATTGGTAAAGCCCGCCTGGTGAAGAGCAATCACATCCATATACCCCTCGCACACGATAAAATACGACTTCCTTGATGTCCTTGCACGATTCAGTCCATAGAGATTCCGGCTCTTATCAAACACCAGCGTCTCCGGTGAGTTCAGATACTTCGGCTTTCCGTCTCCCATGACACGTCCGCCAAATCCAATCACCCGGTTGTTGATATCCATAATCGGGAACATCACCCGGTTCCAGAACTTATCATACACACCGTGCTTCTCATCCGTGTTAATCAGGCCCGCCTGACGAATCAAGTCCTCGCTGTATCCCTTGGTCCTCAGATATTTGTATAAATCATCGCTGTATTTGTTCGAGTAACCCAGACCAAATGCGGTGATGGTCTCCTCCGTCAATTCCCGCTCCCGCAGATACCGGTGTCCCACTTCCCCCTGAGATGCTTTCAGCTGTGCATAAAAGTACTTAGCCGCCAGCTTGTTCATCTCAAGAATCGTACTTCTAAGGTCTGCCTTTTCTCTCGCTTCCTTAGAGTATTCAATCTCCGGAAGCTTAACGCCCGCACGGTCCGCAAGGAACTTCAATGCCTCCTGAAACGAGAAATTTTCATATTCCATAATAAATGTGATGACGTTTCCGCCGGCTCCGCAGCCGAAGCAATAATACATCTGCTTTCCGGCACTGACAGAAAATGACGGAGACTTCTCGTTATGAAACGGGCAGAGTCCAAAATAGGAGCTCCCTTTTTTCTGCAGCCTGACATATCCAGATATCACATCCACGATGTCATTCTTCATTCGCACTTCTTCTATCAGTTCTTCCGGATAATACATGTACTCCTCCTTCCAGATTCACACGGACATTGCAAATCCGCCTCACCGCTTCTTCATACTCTTCTATCATTATTGTTTCCTGCCCCCAGCGCTTACTTCTTTGCGTAATTGAAGCGGGGGCTGCTGATGGACAATCAATTCTTCCATGCCTCCGGCACAAAATATTCTTCAAATTTTTTTACGGCATAATTGTCAGTCATGCCTGCAATATAGTCACAGACGATCCGCTCTTTGGTGTCTCCCGGATACTGTCCGATTGCGTCAAGATACTGCTCCGGCAGCAACTCCAGATGTTCTACATAATAGGAATAGAGTTGTTCAATCATCTGGACCGCCTTATCCTCCTCGCCCTTGGCTTTTGGATTCTTATAGACATTCTCAAACATGAATTTTCGAAGATCTATCATCGCTTCAGAAATGTCCGGAGACATCTTGATCTGTGGCTGATCCATGCTCTGGATGATCACATCATGAATCATCGTATCCAGCCTCATCTTGGTCGAACCACCAAGCACTTTGCGAAACCGCAGTGGAATATCCTCTTCTCTCAGAATTCCTCCGCGGATTGCATCATCGATGTCGTGATTAATATAGGCAATCTTGTCTGAAAGTCTGAGAATCTGTCCTTCCAATGTATGCGGTTTTCCAGAAGTCGGGTGGTTGAGAATTCCATCCCGCACCTCCCAGGTCAGATTCAGCCCTCTGCCCTGCTTCTCAATCCGCTCCACAACACGCACACTCTGCACATTGTGTTCAAAATGATAGACCTGGTTCAGCGCACGCTCTCCGGCATGACCAAAGGGGGTATGCCCCAGATCATGCCCCAATGCAATGGCCTCCACCAGCTCCTCATTCAGCCGAAGTGCCTTGGCAATGGTTCTCGCATTCTGGGATACCTCCAGCGTGTGCGTCAGCCGGGTTCGGTAATGATCACCCTTGGGAGACAAAAAGACCTGTGTCTTTTGCTTTAATCTGCGAAAAGACTTGCAGTGAAGAATACGATCTCTGTCTCTCTGAAAAACCGGACGGATGTCGCACTCCTGCTCCTTGATCTCCCTGCCTTTTGAATTCTTACTCAGTGTTGCATACGGACTTAAGTACTCTAGTTCGCGTTCTTCTAACTGTTCTCTAATCGTCATATGCCGCTCCTCAAATGGAATCAACCAACTTTTAACATAAAGGAATTCTCCTCGGATACCTGGTAAATAAAAAACACCCTCTAATACTATTATTCTGTATCTCAGGTGTTTTTCCTTTTTTTATTTTTCTTTTTTTATGATTTATATCAAATATACAGTTAAAATATGCTATTTTTCTTCTTTTAACCGTTTTTCAATCGCACTGACAACGGTTTCGAGCACCTTGACTCTGGCATAATATTTGCAGTTTCCTTCTACCACGACCCACGGAGCCTTCGGTGTGGAAGTACGAATCAGCATCTCATTGACCGCCTCCTCATACTGATCCCATTTTTCACGGTTTCTCCAGTCCTCATCGGTAATCTTCCACTGCTTGTCCGGATTGTTCTGACGCTCTGTAAATCTGCGCTCCTGCTCATCCTTGTCAATCTGCATCCAGAACTTAATCACAATTGCACCTGCATTGACCAGATCCGATTCCATATCATTGATTTCTTTGTAGGCTCTCTGCCAGTCTTCGGTAGCACAGAATCCCTCGATTCTCTCAACCATAACTCTTCCGTACCAGGTTCTGTCGAAAATAGACACATGACCATTCTTCGGCATCGCACGCCAGAATCTCCAGAGATAATGATGCGCACGCTCAATATCATTCGGAGAAGCTGTCGGATGTACTACATAACCTCTCGGGTCCATCTTCTCTGTCAGACGCTTGATTGCGCCGCCCTTTCCTCCAGCATCCCAGCCCTCGAAACCAAGAACAACCGGAATTCTTCTGCGGTAGAGTTCTCCATGAAGCTGCTGTAATTTTTTCTGAAGCTTGTCAATTTTCTTCTTGTACTCTTCCCTCGTGTAAGTGAGACTTAAGTCCGCCTTATCCAGTGTGGATCCCTGAAGCTCCTTCTCTAGCGGAATCACTGTACGGTTTGCTGCTTTCGAAGCTTTTGCCGCCTCCAGCCTTGCCTTCAGTGTATTGATCACCGTCATATAAATCTTCACTGTAGCAAACCGCTTGTCCGTCGCCTCAATGATGGTCCACGGTGCATAGTCGGTATCTGTTTTCTGCAGCATCTCCTCGTTGATTGCCAGATACTTATCAAAGTTCCTGTTTCGCTTGAGATCTGCCTTAGAAACACGCCAGGCAGTATCTTCAGACTGCTGAAGCTTTTTGAACCGCTTCTTCTGCTCCGCCTGGTCGATGCACAAAAACAGCTTGATGATGACCATTCCGCCATCGGTCAGCTGCTGCTCAAAAGAGCAGATGGAATGATACGCATTCGAAAGCTGTTCTCTGTTGATTTTTTTCTCGAACCGTTCAATCAGAACCCTGCGGTACCAACTGCTGTCATAGATTGCAATCCTCCCATTCTCCGGTGTCTTTGTCCAGAATCTCCAGAGAAATGGATACATACGCTCATCCTCATTCTCCTGCTTTACCGCATGTACCTCGAATCCACGCGGATCAAGTGCCTGAATCAACTCCCCGATCTGCAGTCCCTTTCCTGCTGCATCAAACCCTTCAAATGCAATCATAATCGGAATATTCTGATTCTTACATTCTCTCTGTAAATTTCCAAGCTCTACCTCGAGCTGTTCCATTTTACTTTTGTAATCTTCTTTTGTCATCGTCTTCGTCAGATCAATTTTTTCCAGCATCGCGCGTCCTCCTGTATATTTTTCGTTTCTCTTAATAATAGTTATACTAATTTTATCACTATTCGTATAAAAAGTATATAAATCCCTCTTTTTCTTTTCCGGTCTTTGTGTTTTTCACCCTTCCATAAAATTTCAAATACACACAACCTGGATGTTCCAAATCAGGAAACATCATCCCTAAAATTTTTTTCCAAAAAATAAAATTTCCTCTTGCCAAGAATACTTCAGTGTGATATTATAGTCATGTTGTTGATGCGACACAAGTTGCTGAAAACGATATGCGGAAGTGTCGGAACTGGCAGACGAGCAAGACTAAGGATCTTGTAGCATGTAATGCTGTGTGGGTTCAAGTCCCATCTTCCGCAGTAAGATAAAGAACATCGAATTCTCTTTTGAGTGGTTCGATGTTCTTTTGTTTTTATAACAAAACCTCTTCGACATACCCCGATATAAAACAAGAGGAGATGACTTTTCCAATTCCATCTCTTCTTGTCCCTATTTATTATCTTCTTATTTGTCATCGTTCAGAACCTGTTCCCCATAGATAACCACTTTTCCTTTTCCAGTGTTCTTGGCATCATATAGTGCCTGATCCGCTCTGGCAAACACCGTATCAAAGGTATCTGCCTGCTCGCACCTTGCCAGCCCGATGCTGGCACTGATCTGAATCTGTCTTCTTGCACCGGTAAGCATAATCCCTTTAATAATCTCATCTGCTTTTCGCCTTGCGGCATCAACATTTGATAAATTATGAACCAAAATAATAAATTCATCCCCGCCAAAACGGCCGATCAAATCTGTTTTCCGGAATGTCTTCTGAAGATTATTTGCCATTGCTTCTATCATTTCATCACCAACAGCATATCCGTACTCTTTACTAAGCTGTTCGAAATCATCTATATCAACAATTACCAGAATCTTATTCTCATACGAAGCCTCGTTGAGCGACTCCGTGCACAATGTTCTAAACGCCTTTTTATTAAGAAGTCCCGTGTCTGGATCCACCTCCATCTGATGCCGAAATGCTCTTTCGTCCCGCTTCAGTGATGAAAGCTGATTGCTGATATCCATGACATGCTTCACTCGTGCAAGCACAATTTCCTTCACCAGCGGCTTGGTAATGTAATCGTAGGCTCCTGCCTGGAACGCAGTCACCTGATCTTCCACGCGTTCATTCGCCGTAATCATAATCATAGGAATAGAATTCAGGCCCTTTTCTGTATGACAGAATTTCATAAAATCAATGCCGGACATTCCTTCCATTACATTATCTACCAGTATCAGGCGGACTTTACTGCTGTTGTGCTTAAGGTATGCCAAAGCATCTTCTGCATCGCAGGACTGGTGGACATGATATTCCTCTTTAAAATATTCCTCCAGAATCGCACGGTCCACATCATCGTCATCTATCACCAAAATCGTCACATTATGCTTTGGCACGATTTCTTCCAGATCCTGCTGTACAGAATCCAGCTTGTTTTTATAAATGTAATTTGCTTCATACTCCTCCTCCGGAATCGGCCTGGAATAGTAATACCCTTGAATACAATCGCAGCCCACACCTTCCAGAAAATCACGCTGTCTTCTCGTCTCAACGCCTTCTACTATGACAGACATTCCAATCCAGTTTGCCATACGGATGATGGATGCGAGAATAATCTCTCCCTTTTCCATCTCTCTGCCTTCCGGCAGGAACTTCATATCGATTTTTAAAATATCCACTTCAATAGACTTGAGGGTATTCAGCGAAGAATAACCACTTCCAAAGTCATCCATAAGAATCGTAAATCCAGAGTCACGGAGTTCATGGATGGTCTTTGCCATCAATTCCATATTGGTCATATACGCGCTCTCCGTCACTTCTAACTGGAGAAATGAGGGACTGATCTTGTATTGTTCCACCAGATTGGTGAGCACCTTTACCAGGTTCGGGTTGTACATACTGATTCTCGATATATTGACCGATACCGGAAACGGTGTCTCCCCTGAATCCATCCATTTGCGCAGCATCTGGCAGGTTCGCTCCCATACATAGTAGTCCACCTTTGCAATAAAACCATTGCGTTCAAATACCGGAACAAACAATCCCGGGGAAATAAGTCCCTTCTTCGGATGGTTCCAGCGCACAAGCGCCTCCGCTCCGCAAATAGTATCCGTAGATACTGCAAACTTCGGCTGAAGATAGACAAGAAACTGCTTTTCCTCCAACGCTGTCTGCATCTCATTGGAGATTTCCAGCTCTTCTGCCGCCTGTCTTCCCAGAGAGTTGTCATAAAACCCGATATTTTTCTCATACTGGTTTTTACAGATAGCTGCCGCCATAGATGCCCGGATATAATACTCCTCCACACTCAGTTTTGGATCATCGATAATGCAGACACCAACCGACAGATTCAAAAGATAATCTTCTTTGTAATTGCGCAGCATCGTCTCTGCCTTGTTCACCTCCGCACAAATTGCATCTTTGTTGTCGTGATATTCCATACACATCACAAAAATATCTGCGTTCATCCTGCCATAGGTATAAAATGAAACCTGCCTGGCCTCCACCCGGATCAGATTCGCAATATAGCATAGGAGACGGTCTCCCTCAGTTTCCCCAAAAGAGGAATTAAAAAGGGCAAAGTGATCAATATCGATCCGCAAAAATGCGAAAGCATGATCTGGATGTTCTGCAAGCATTTTCTTCGTATCTGCATACATCTTTCCTCTGTTATGCAGTCCTGTGAGGGAATCATGCTCTGACATATGCTGAATTCGTTCATACATCGATACCTGGCTTCGCGCGATTGCATTTCTCAGACGGCTGAGCAGAATTCTAGGTTTATACGGCTTTGCCACAAAATCCCACGCACCATCATCCAACGCCTTCTGCTCCGACTTCGTATCAGACTCTCCGGTCATCACAATAATCGGCAGATCTGTCATTCCTGCTGTCCGTACTTTTCCCAGAAATTCATATCCGCCCATCACAGGCATAATAATATCCAACAGGACTGCTGCGATGTCATCTTGTTTCTCCTGCAGAATCTCCCATGCCATCTGTCCATTCTCTGCCTCCAGAACATCAAAATCAACTGAAAGCATTTTCCCTAATATTTTCCGGTTAATATGCTCATCATCTACGATGAGTACGGTTGGTTTTTCTTTCATAGTGCCTCTTTCTTATCCTTCTGGATAAAAAACTTTTCCAGTGTCGCATACAAAATCTGTGGTTCGATTGGTTTCGCAAGATGTGCATTCATTCCAGCACTCTTCGACTTCCTTACATCCTCATCAAATGCGTTGGCGCTCATGGCAATAATCGGAACGGACGCCGCATCTTTGTTGTGGAGATGCCGAATAGATTGGGCTGATGTAAGACCATCCATCACTGGCATTCGGATATCCATTAGAATTGCATCATAATAACCCAGCTGGGATTTTGCAAACATCTCGATTGCACGCAGTCCGTTCTCCGCAACTTCTACCTTGGCATGTCTGCTCTCAAGGAGACGCTTCGCAACCTCCACATTCAGCATATGATCCTCTGCCAGCAGTATCCTCCGCTCTTCAAAATTATATTCACATTTTTTTTGTTTTTCCTCTTTCTGAGCTTTTTCATAATATGTGCGGCAAAAAGCGGAATCATCCATAACCTGGGTCTTAAGATTCTCCACATGTGTATCCCGGGCATCTGCGCATTCCAACTCATCTTCACAGACAGTCAGTGTCAGATTCACGGTAAATTCTGTACCCATGCCTTCCATACTGTTCACAGCAATTGTTCCGCCCATCATATTCACGAAATTCTTGCAGATGGCAAGTCCCAGACCAGTTCCCTGATACATCGCTGTATTCCCCTGGTTCTGCTGTTCAAAGGGCTCGAACATCTTCGCCCGGAACTCTTCACTGATTCCTATTCCCGTATCGTTGACGGTAAATGTGAGGTAAGCTTTTCCATTCTCTACCTTATTCTGACGAATAAGGAACTGGGTCTTTCCGCCATGCGGTGTGAATTTGATTGCATTTCCCAAAATATTAATCAGAATTTGCTGCAGCTTCATCTCGTCACCGATATAATTGGCATTGATGAAACTGGCAATGACGCACTCATAAGCGACATCCTTTTCCTTCGCCTGGTTATAAACAATCGTATTGATATTATCTATCAGTTTTTCGAGGGAGAATTTTTCATACTTTAGTGTCACTTTTCCACTCTCGATCCTTGACATATCAAGAATATCATTAATCAGTGACAATAAAAATCGCGCAGAAATTCCCACCTTGGAAATATATTCCAATACCTGTTTCGGATCATTGACGCACTGCGCCGCCAATGTGCTCATACCGATGATTGCATTCATCGGTGTCCTGATTTCATGGCTCATGTGAGAAAGAAAGTCTGTCTTCGCATGATTTGCCTGTTCTGCCTGCAACAATGCATTTCTAAGATTCTCACGCTGTCTCATCTGTTCTTCGAACAACTCGGTGATATCGGAGCGGGTAAAAATAATCACCTCATGACTATCATCCAGATAGGAGTATTCCCATTTCTTATGATATACTTTATTCTCGAAAATAACCGGGCTGGATACGGTATATACCTTTTTATTTTTCAGTTCCTCCTGAATTTTATCAAAGCTAAGCCACCGGGCAACCTCATTCTTCTGATCATCTTCAATAAATCGTGATACATATTGCTGCACGCCCAGAGGATAATTGGTATCCGTCGGCACATTCAGCCGCCGCTCCATCTCTGAAGCACGGACCGTATGCAGCATACCGTTTTTGGTATAAAGAAGCCCCAGCATGTCGAACTCGTGCTGAGTCACATGATCCACGATCATCTGCATGGTCTTCTCACGGTCTATGTCATAAGTATACATGAACGCCATGATGTCCTGGGACTCTGGATCGCGATACAGCTTTACATGGGTTGCCACCCACGACACATTTCCATCTGACATGAGACGCATATATTCCAGCTTTAGTTCATGATTGCCTTTTTCAAAAGACATGCAGAGCTTGTCCGGCATCATTTTTCTTCGGAAATCACGCTTCATCTCATCAGTTGTGCAAAGAGCTGCCACATACTCAACCGTATTCGAATATAACGGATCGTCTGCTGCAATCAGGAGCCTACCATCACCGGAATAATTATCAATAATATTCTTCGTTACATTGGCACGGCATTTTCCAAGCAGATTCTTGTCCTGTGCCTCATTCAGATAGGCCATCGCTGTCTCAATTGCCTGTTCTGCCTGCTTGCGAAGTGTAATATCGATGTAAGTAACATACACGATAAGATCCTCCTTGCCGCTGTGTTCCACAGCCACTCTCATCCGAAGAAAGCGTTGCTCCCCATCCTTCCTGCAGATACGGTACTCTACCTCTATCGGTCTTTCAGAATCCACTGCTTCCCGCATGGTTTGTGACACGCGCTGCAGATCTTCTGGAATTGCCCTGCAGATTTCTTCACATCCCATCGCAGCCAGCTCTGCACGTTCAAATCCACTGATCTTGCAGATTTCATCATTGATATAGGACACCTTAACACTTTTTCCACGTACGATATCAAACACAGCAATTCCACTCGGAATCGCATCCAGCAAATGGCTGTACCGGTCTCTTTCTGACTGTACTAACTCTTTCTGACGTATCTGTTCCGTGATGTCTGTCAGTACCATCGCCACATAATTCTCCGACTCGCGATAGCATGTGATATCCAGGTGCCTCTTGCTTTTCTCATCATACAGAATATCCCTGCACCTTTCTTCTCCTTCATGGGCCTGCACCAGAAACTCTAGCTTGATGGATGAAATTTCTGTAACACTTCTGCCAAGAATCAACTCTTTTTTTGTATTTAGAAGGTCTGCCGCTGCATCGTTCATATATGCAATTTCATATTTATAATATTCACCAAAATGATTCGGATACAGGCAATAGAGCATAAATGGAATCGGGTTTTCATCAAACACTTGATGAAACTGCTCTAGCTTGGACCGGATGCGCTCTCCAAACAAAATGCCACTGACACAACTCCTGAGTGACCGGGTAACAAACGGCTTGCAGACGAACTCATCTGCACCTAAAGACAGCACCCTCTGCTGTTCCACTTCATCATGCTCTGTCACTGCAATAATTGGAATGTCCCTGTAACGTTCATCCGCTTTCAGCGTCTGAATCAACTCATAACCATTCATTCCGTTCATCATAATATCTGTAATAATCAAATCCACTTTATTCTTTTCTAACAATCTTAGACATTCTCTGCCTTCCCGTGCTTCCAGAATCCCGCAGTCATCTGCAAAGGAAATCTTCATAATCACACGATTTATCTCAACATCGTCTACGATGAGAATCACCTTCTGTGTCTCCACTCTCTTATCCTCCCCCAAAATCCAGCATCCACAGAACAATCTGATTAGACGCAGCTGGCTGTCCAGTTTTATCTGGATCCTATAGTCTTGCATCCCTGACTTACGACAGGTTTGCTCATATAGCATACTAAAATTTTACTACTTCCTACTGTTTTCGGCAATCTAAATAACCACTTTTATTAAAATAAATAACCATGTTAATAAAATAACTATCATTTTTCACTAAAATAAATAAGAGGACAGAAAGCGAAATCCATTCTTCCGAATTCCTGCTTTCTATCCTCTTATCATATAAAACGGATACCCATAGCCAGCCCCGTTTGTTTATTCCAATAATTAAGCAATCTTTGCCTTAGCAAGCTCTGCTAATGTTGCAAATCCTTCTGCATCATTGATAGCCATGTCAGCTAAAATCTTTCTATTCATGTCAACACCAGCTAATTTTAAACCATGCATCAATTTGCTGTAAGATAAATCGTTCATTCTTGCTGCTGCATTGATACGGGCAATCCATAACTGTCTCATCTGACGCTTACGCTGTTTTCTACCAGCATATGAAGATGTAAGAGCTCTCATAACTGACTGTTTTGCTACTCTATATTGTTTTGATCTAGCGCCTCTGTAACCTTTCGCTAACTTTAATGTTCTATTATGTTTCTTTTTAGCGTTCATTCCGCCTTTAATTCTTGCCATTTCTTAATATCCTCCTTCAATTCTTCTCTTCGAAAACCAAATCTTAAAGATATGGTAAAATTTTCTTCATGTTCTTTACGTTTGTCTCATCTGTGATGATTGCTTTTCTAAGATTTCTCTTTCTCTTAGTAGATTTCTTTGTTAAGATATGGCTCTTATAAGCTTTGTTTCTTTTAAGTTTACCTGTACCTGTTTTTTTGAAACGCTTTGCAGCGGCTCTATTTGTTTTAATTTTTGGCATGATTGTGTTCCTCCTTCATTGTGTGCCCCAGAACTGGGTATTTATTTTTAACGTTTTTCAGTTAAAACTATGCTGATACTTCTGCCTTCCAGTTTGGCCGGCTTCTCCACTACTGCGATGTCCTCAAGCAGTTTTGCAAAATCATCCAGAATATGTCTGCTCTGCTGCATATGTGCCATCTCTCTGCCTCGGAAACGTAATGTAATCTTCACTCTGTTTCCTTTGCTGATAAATTTTCTTGCATTATTAACCTTCGTGTTCAAGTCATTAGACTCAATATTTGGTGATAAACGCACTTCCTTTAAATCCACAGTCTTTTGCTTTTTCTTTGCTTCTTTGTCTTTTCTAGTCTGCTCATACTTGTACTTGCCATAATCAATAATCTTGCAGACTGGCGGCTTAGCTGTTGGAGCAATCTTCACCAGATCAAGTTCCGCTTCTTTTGCAAGCTTCATTGCATCCTTCGCTGGCATAACCCCGAATTGTTCTCCATTTTCGCCAATCAAACGTACTTCCCTGTCTCTGATCTGCTCATTAATCATTAAATCGCTAATTGTAGTGCACCTCCATAATTGAATTCCTAATAACTATTTACTCTATAAGCGTAAAAAAAGCAGATAGAAATCTCTATCCACTTCATATCTACATAAACAGACTTTAACCAAATCCATTCCATATGTCAATATCAGACCATTAGTCACTCGCTTGTGCTACGGTGAGAGTGGATACTCTACTTTATTTTTCGCTTCACGCAACATTTAATTTACCACACTGTCACAGTCTTGTCAACTGTTTTTTCTAGTAAGTTTGCGGCTGTGTTTTTATGACCGGTTCTCTGCTGTTGATGACAAAATCCTTCTAAAAAGTTTATAAGAGCAGCAGCCACTGGTAAAACAAAACCATCAGCGGCATGGTCACAATACAGAATATGATTGTCATGACATTGATTGCACTGGCATACACCGCATCCTGATGATACACCTGAGCAATCTGTGTTACCATGGCCGCCACCGGTGCCATGCCTGCCAGTAATGAAATCAGAAGAATTGTCTCTGCCTGCTCATGCAGCTTCAGCATCCCGCTGAAGCGAAAAATCACCGCAGCTACAGCCGGAAGAAAGACCAGTCTCAAAAAACAGATCAGATAAGGTCTCTTCTGTCCAAACAACCATTTCAAATCCACTTTTCCCATAAGCATTCCGATTACGACCATACTGCCCGGTCCGATCATCGACCCAAACCCGGTCATACAGTCTGAGATCACAGAAGGAAAATGTAATTTGCCAAAGAACATCACCAGTCCCACTACCGTTGCAATCACATTGGGATTCAACAGAATCTTTTTCAATCCTGACTTCTCCCCTTTGCAGATAACTGAGGTTCCGTGGGTCCAGATCATAATCGTCTGGACGATGCTGTATCCGCAAGTATAAAACACCCACTCTGCTCCTAACACCCCCTGCACCAGCGGAATAATCAGATTCCCGCAGTTGCTGTAGATTAAGGATGCCTGCTCTATGTTATTAAAGTGCAGCGGCCGCGAGAGCAGACTCGTTGCCCCAATCAACACAACGTGTATGATTACAGCTGCGAGAATAGCCAGAAGCAATCCCCGCACTTTACTTGCACTGTAATCAATCTGAAATGCATTTACGATTACGCAGGGAGAAATTACATATACAATCAATTTGGACAGCATTCCACTGTCTTCTGCCTGAAACAGCCCAATCCTGACAATTGCATACCCCACGACTCCCATAAGTGCCATTGACAGAATTTTCTCCGCCAGTAATAAACTCAGTTCCATAATCTCATTCCAACTTCTCTATTCTTTACTCTTCTGTTACCGTTTTCTCATCCGCAGATGTCTTTGTATCCTGCGTCGTTTCTGTATCTTTTGTTGAATCCGAAGTAGCTTCATCTGCGGAATCTTGTTTTGCTCCCGCTTCGACTGTATTTCCATCCAGGGAAAGAACTGTGTTGGTCTCTTCGCCCTCTTTGTACTCAATGGTCACCTTATCGCCCACATTGTACTTGATGACATCAATATAATCCACGACAGAGACATCAAAAATCGCGTCAGTCTGATCAATCATGATATAGTAATGGGAATTCCCATCCACTACGCCCTGGGCAATCTTGGTAATCGTTCCTTCCAACGTCTTAACCGTTCTCTCATCTGCGGCTTCCACCTTGATTCCATTGTCAAAAAGCAGATCCGTATAGGCTGCCTCACAGTCACTGACAGAATCTCCCACCGCTACGATCTGATACTTCTGTACATTCACCATGGCGTATTTCTTCACCAGTCCGGAGTCATCCTTCAACGCAATAAAATACGTTGGTTCCCCGGATAAATTAAGGAGCAGCGGGAAGGTCGCGGTATACTTCAGATTCTGTACCTGCCCCTCTGCTGATGACATGGCAGAATCCTCGATTGCACCTTCAATTGGATAGTACTTGGTCTCCATCGTTCTCTGATTCATCAGAACGAATCCGACATTGGACTGGTCCCCGCTGACTGAAGTTACACCGGTATATACCCACACGTCATCATCAATTGCAAGATAATTATATCCGTTGGTCGTAGTAAGACAGTCCTTCTGTCCCAGCACACTGTTAAAAAACCCGTGCTTTAACGATCCATAGTAATCATAAAGCTGAACTAGAAGATCTGCGGAATAGGCGCGGTCAATCCACTCCGGTACTTTATCAATCGGATAATCCTGAGTCTCTCCTGTTACCGCGTTGCATAGTACTACGCGTCCTACTGTTACACCGCCAAAAAGTCCGATATTGAACTTCTTCACCGGGCAGACCCAGTAAGGGACTCCGTCATCATCAATCTCAAAGCTAAGGTCCTCAAAAATGTAGGTCGGATAAGAAAAACGCAGATGCCGGTAAATGTTACGGTTCAGGTGATCACTGGTGGTATATTTCATTCCATCCTTCAGTTTTACCAGCTCTGTATTCTGTGTTGCCATATCAATACGGACATACGCCGGAATCCCCTCTCTCATGTTCGTCAGCCACTTGATACCATTGGCATATCTCAGCGGAGATACGCGGACCGGCTTATCCTGATAGTTGATCTGACTATAGAGTTCATCTACCTCAAACTGGGATACCATATCCACCATGCTTCCCATCTTACGGTTTCCGAGAATCGTAGCTGAATCCCTGTCAAGCAGTGGAATGGAATCAAAAGAAAGCTCTTCGATATCTTTTGTAAATTCACCTTCCTCCACCTTCATCAGCGACTGATACTTCTTCGCATTCACAATTGGAGAAGACAGGAGTGTTCCTACCAGGTAAATAACTACCAGCCCCAGCATCACGCCAACAAATCCTTTCACTATCTTAGAATCCTTAATCTCATACCGATTCAACTTCTTCTTTTGAATGTAGAGTGCCGCAAGCAGCACTACGATCACAAAAATAAATCCCCAGAAGTCTGACGAATGGATGTTAATCGCCGGAAGTGCAATATAATAGTAAAGTCCGGCAAGCACAACTAACACAGCAGCACCAATAATCTTAATCTTTTTCATAAAATCCCTCTCTTATATATGAATTGTTATTCATTGTCATGGATGTCTTCCTATGCAGTGTAATGTTCCCATAATATTCCACATTATCTGTTAAAACAACATTGAGACACTAAACTAGTATATCCGTCATCAGACTTTCTTATGAAATCTTCAAGACTTGATAACATGCTCACACATCCGCGTGCTTTCTATTATAGCATCAATGGATAAAAAAAGGAACAAGGGAATCTGATTTGCATCGATCCTCACCTTGTTCCTAATTGTTGTCTGCGCTATACGCCCTGCTCTTTTATTCAGGGGAAAAATTCATCACAATCTATTTTACCTGTTATCCTTTTTCCATCTTACTTCTTTTTTATCTGTTGTTCACTTTTCTTCTCACTTCCATCTTACCTGTTATTCGTCTGCCGCCCTTGCTGCAATCTCCTTCTCCTGCACATCCGAAGGTGCCTGCTCATATCTGGCAAATGTATACGCATAATCGCCACGTCCGCCTGTCATAGAACGAAGCACGGTACAGTAGCCAAACAATCCGGTCATCGGAATGTCTGCCTCGATGATCTGTTTGCCGCCTGTAGTTGGTGTCATGCCAAGCACACGTCCGCGTCTCTTATTGAGATCCCCCATGACATCTCCGGTATAGTCATCCGGAACCGTAACCTTGAGAGAAACGATTGGCTCAAGAAGTACCGGTCCGGCTTCCATGAAGCCCTTCTTGAACGCCTGGACAGTGGCCGTCTTAAATGCCTGCTCAGAAGAATCTACCGGATGGTAAGATCCATCATAAAGTGTAGCCTTCACACCCACAACAGGATAGCCTGCCAGAGGTCCCTTCACCACAGATTCCTGAAGTCCCTTCTCCACTGCCGGGAAGTAATTCCTTGGAACTGCACCACCGACAACGGTCTCTTCAAATACATAAGGTGTCTCAAGATCACCGGATGGTCCAAACTTCATCTTAACGTGTCCATACTGTCCATGCCCACCGGACTGCTTCTTGTACTTGGTATCTACATCAGAATTCTTGCGGATTGTCTCGCGAAATGCAACCTTCGGTGTCGTAAGGTCAATCTCCACCTTATATCTGGCTGCAAGCTTGCTGGCAACCACTTCCAGATGCTGTTCTCCGATTCCATAAATGAGTGCCTGTCTGTTCTCACTGTCATTGACCGTCTTAAGGGTCACATCCTCTGCCATCATCTTCGCCAGTGCCTGAGAAACCTTATCCTCATCTCCCTTAGTCGGCGTTGTATACTTCATATATG
>JAQVCP010000140.1 GCA_028689735.1 Hespellia sp.
AAAGGATGAAAAAACAATCTTTGTATGAAGTTTTGAAGGTACATAAAATGTAAGGCCCAGTGGCTCAGTTGGTTAGAGCGCCGCCCTGTCACGGCGGAGGTCGAGAGTTCGAGTCTCTTCTGGGTCGTTTATATCAAAAAGGGTTAACATTCAGTTGTTAATATGATATAATGCTTTTAATTAAATACCCATGGGATCATAGCTCAGCTGGGAGAGCACCTGCCTTACAAGCAGGGGGTCACAGGTTCGAGCCCTGTTGGTCCCATTTCACAATTTTATATAATATAGAATGTGATATCGACTTAGTCGAAAGTATACAATCTTAACGATTGAAGTAGAATTTGGATGGGTTCCCGAGTGGCCAAAGGGGGCAGACTGTAAATCTGTTGGCAACGCCTTCGAAGGTTCGAATCCTTCTCCATCCACTAGCTATTTGAGTATCAACATAGCACATGCCGTTGTGGCTCAATTGGCAGAGCAGCTGATTTGTAATCAGCAGGTTACCGGTTCAAGTCCGGTCAACGGCTTCATCTATTTTATAGATGTGGTCAATTAAATATGATAACGCGGGATGGAGCAGTCTGGAAGCTCGTCGGGCTCATAACCCGAAGGTCGTAGGTTCAAATCCTACTCCCGCAACTCAAGCAATTGTATTGCTTATGCCCAGATAGCTCAGTCGGTAGAGCAGAGGACTGAAAATCCTCGTGTCGCTGGTTCGATTCCGGCTCTGGGCATTTTCTCTGCCTAAAGATAAAACGGGCGAGAATGAATGGAGCATTAGCTCAGGTGGTAGAGCACTTGACTTTTAATCAAGTTGTCCGGGGTTCGAATCCCCGATGCTTCACTAAAAAGAGAGACGTAAGTTCTGATATTTTCAGGGTTTGCGTCTTTTTTGTACTATTTGCAGACGAAAAGCCTATGAAGTCAGATGTTTCGCTTTATAAAATTGTTCTCACACAAGTACATCTGTGGTATAATTCTATGGTATAAAGTCTACAATGACTTATATAATATCATTTTAGGCTGCATGGCTGAGAATAAGTTATGTGGTGCAACACAGTAAAGGAGTAATATAATGAACAATAATTATAGAAAGAAAGCATTGATTACGGTGACAGTTTTCTGCATGGCTGTGAGCAGCATTACAGCGTGTGGAGGAAAAGACAAGGCGGCGGAGGACACTTCCGGTTCCGAGATTAGTGAAACAAAAGATTCTAGTACAGAAAATTCCGGGGAAGAGAAACAGGCAAAGGTGGATGGACTGAATTATACATCAGTAGATGGAAAAATCCAGATTACCCTCCCGGGAGAGTCATGGAAGAATATTGCAGATACGGACAATGCGAAGACTTTTCAATCTGACGAGGGTACCATTAATATCACATATGCTTCCGGTGATGGAATTGGGGATTTGATGGTACCGGCAGATCAGGATGCATTTGTATCGATGATTAATGGTGGGATGGCAGATACACCTTTTGATGTGATGAACTATGAAAATCTATCCAGTGGAGACACAAGATGCTATAAAGCTGTGCTCCATTACACAAAGGATGGAAACCCTGACAAGTATGGAGTGTATTATGGAATCTACGAAGGTGACGAAGGATATACCGCTGCCGCAATCATCACAAAGGATGATAAGACACTTCTTAAGACCGTGGAAGAAAGTGTCTATGGCTTTCAGATTTTAAAATAGTAACTATGAAGAAGCAGCTGTTTTAGCATGAAATTTTCAGAAGAAGTCATTATGTACAGCGTACCAGTTACAATGAAGGAAAGTGATTTTTGAAAAGAGGTTTTAGTATGAAGACACTGTATGATAAACTGGTGAATTATAGCGAGTCGGATTTTTACGGGTTTCATATGCCTGGAGATAAGCGGAATCAGGATCTGGTGCGTGCAGATTTACCCTATCGGATCGATATTACAGAGATTGATGGGTTTGACAATCTCCATCATGCCAGCGGGATACTGAAGGATGCGCAGATACGTGCGGCGAAGCTATATCAGGCAGAGACGACCTGCTTTCTGGTTAATGGAAGCACGGGAGGGATACTGAGTGCGATTCTTGGAAGTACGTGCAAAGGAGATAAGGTTCTAATGGCAAGAAACTGTCACAAATCAGTTTACCACGCCATTTTTTTAAATGAACTGCATCCTGTCTATGTCTATCCAAAGTATGACGCAGAGCTGGAATTAAATGGTGAGATATGTCTGAGTGATGTGGAACAGATTTTGATGGAGGAGCCAGATATTAAGGCTGTCATTCTGACTTCACCGACCTATGATGGGGTGTTGTCTGATGTGGAAGCAATTGTAAATGCTGCACATACGTTTCATATTCCGGTAATTCTTGATGAAGCGCATGGTGCACACTTTGGATTTCATTCTTATTTTCCAGAGAATGCCAATACAAAAGGAGTTGATGTGGTGATTCACAGTCTCCACAAGACATTGCCTGCCTTGACTCAGACTGCGCTGATTCACATGAATGGAAAGCTGATTGACCGGAGACAGATTCATAAGTATCTGTCTATGTTCCAGACCAGCAGTCCTTCTTACGTGTTGATGTCAAGTATTGACGTCTGTATTGAGATGCTGGAGACTCGCGGTCGTGAAGTGTTCCGGGAGTATACACAGATGTTGGATGAGGTGCGGCGCAAGCTTTCCGGGCTGAGATTTCTTCAGCTAATTGAAACAGAGCATTATGACAGATCGAAGATCGTGATTTCAGTGAAGAACACGAATTATACCAGCAAACAACTATATAATGAACTTTTGGATAAGTATCATCTTCAGATGGAGATGGCAGCTGGTTCGTATATTCTGGCAATGACTTCCATTGGGGACACCAGAGAAGGCATGGATCGGCTGGTTCAGGCTCTTTGTGAAATTGACCAGAGGATCGCAGATGACCCAGGACTTCAGAGAAAAGAGAGGGAGAAGAATTTCTGCAAGCTCTCTTCGCTTCCGAAGCTGGAGGTGGTCTTTACCAGTGCAGAGATGGTCCACCGGGTGGACGAAGCATTGGTAAATGGAGAAAAATCTATGAATACCAGAGTACTTCCGTGGGAGAAATGTGTTGGGTACATATCAACAGAATATGTCTATCTTTACCCACCTGGAATCCCAATTGTAGTTCCGGGAGAGCGATTTTCACAGGAAGTGGTGGATATTCTGAAAAGATACCGGGAATTAAAGTTCTCTATTGAGGGACCGGAGAGTGAAAATGCAGTTGAGGTGTGGATAAATGGATAAAATATGTTATATCATGGGGAAAAGTTCTTCGGGAAAGGACACGGTCTTTCAGCAGCTGCAGAAGAAGATGCCGCAGCTGCGGCTGGTAGTTCCTTATACGACCCGGCCGATCCGAGTGGGGGAAAAGGAAGGCGTTGAGTATCACTTTGTGGATGAAAAAAAGCTGGAAGAGCTGGAGAAGGCGGGAAAGGTCATAGAGCTGCGCTCTTACAATACAAAGCTTGGAATCTGGAGATATTTTACAGCAGATGATGGACAAATTGATCTTTCAGGAAATGACTATCTGGTCATCGGGACTTTGGAAGGTTATGAAAAGATGAGGCAGTATTTTGGTGAAAATGTACTGCTTCCGATTTACATAGAAGTGGAAGACGGCACACGGCTGCACAGAGCTCTGGGAAGAGAAGACCGCCAACAAGAGCCAAAATATGCGGAAATGTGTCGGAGGTTTCTGGCGGATGAAGCAGATTTCTCCGAGGAGAACATCAAAAAAGCTGGGATTGAGAAGCGTTTTTCAAATGAAGAACTTTCCGAGTGCCTCCAGGAGATTATACTATATCTAAAAGAAAAATTATGATATAATGTACGTGATGGCAAAAGGCAGTGCCAGCAGGTGAAGGCAAGTATTTACGTTGTGCTCGCACATAAGTAAATACTTGTCATCACCTGCTGATAGGGCGAAAGCCCGCGAGTGAGATGGAGCAAAGCGGAATCGAACGGCACTGCGAACTGCGAGTGACGATCACAAATTTACACTTTAATTCACGATATGATAACGAAAAAGATAGAAAGCGGGTCAGACAGATGAGCGGATTTAAGGACGTTGTTGGACACAACGATATTATACACTATATACAGAATGCGGTGACGGAGGATAAAGTTTCCCACGCATACATTTTAAATGGAGAAAAAGGTTCCGGTAAGAAGCTTCTTGCGAATCTGTTTGCGATGAGTCTGCAGTGTCAGAATAGGGAAGAGGATGGAGATGCCTGTGGCGAATGTCAGTCCTGCAGACAGGCACTAGGCAATAACCAGCCGGACATTATCCGGGTATCACATGAGAAGCCTAATACAATCAGTGTGGATGACATCCGTCAGCAGATCAACAATGATATCGTGATAAAACCATACAGTAGTCCTTATAAGATCTATATTGTGCCGGAGGCAGATATGATGTCTGTACAGGCTCAGAATGCGTTGCTTAAGACGATTGAAGAGCCACCAAAGTATGCGGTGATTCTTTTACTGACGGAGAATGCAGAAGTGCTGCTTCCGACAATTACATCCAGATGTGTTATGCTCAAGCTTCGGAATATCAAGGACATTCTCGTGAAGAAGTATTTAATGGAACAGATGGAGATTCCGGACTATAAAGCTGATATCTGCGTTGCATTTGC
>JAQVCP010000050.1 GCA_028689735.1 Hespellia sp.
TCAGTCGCTCCAAACCGATGCCAAGCCCTCCATGCGGCGGCATTCCATGCTTGAAGCATCCAAGATACTGATCCATCCCCTCTGCTTCCATCCCTCTTGCTTCCATCTTCTCCATAAGTTTACTATAGTCATGGATACGTTGTCCACCAGTTGTTATCTCCATCCCTCTAAAAAGCAGGTCGAAGCTCAGCGTAAATGTCGTATCTTTTGGATCATCCATGGCGTAGAACGGTCTCTTTTTAGATGGATAATGTGTGACAAACACAAAATCAGCATCCCATTCTTCTTTCGCATACTGGCTGATCAATTGTTCTTCCTCCGGCTCCAAATCAAATGGGTTCTTAATCGGGCGGCTATATTTTTCGGAAACCATACGCTTAATTTCATCAAACCGGACTGCCGGAATCTCATCGGTCTTTGGCATGGTCACTCCAAGCATCTTCAGTTCTTTTGCATAATCCTTTTTCAGAAATGCCATCGTATACTGAAGAAATCCAGTTTCCATCGCCATAATATCCTCAAAACCATCAATGTAGCCCATCTCAAAATCAAGTGAAGTATATTCGTTCAGATGTCGTTTGGTGTTATGCTTCTCCGCACGGAATACCGGAGCAGTTTCAAATACCCGGTCAAACACACCCACCATCATCTGCTTATAGAACTGTGGACTCTGCTGAAGAATCGCAGGCTTATGAAAATATTCCAGCTTGAAAAGGTTTGCTCCACCCTCAGCACTCTTGGCACCAATCTTCGGTGTACGGATTTCTGTAAAGCCCTCCTCATACAGAAAATCGCGAAAACCTCTGACGATTCCTTCCTGAATCTTGAACTTTGCCCTCTCTCTTACATTTCTAAGAGCGATTGGCCGATAGTTCAGCTTCGCCTCCAGAGAGGTATTCAGCTTCCATTTGGAAATCTGAAGCGGCATCGCCTCGGTAGGTTCACTTAAGACCGTGAGACTCTGAATCCGTATTTCAATACCATTTGGCGCTTTTTCTGATTTCGTCAGTGTCCCGGCAATTTCCACCGTCTCCCCTTCTTTGATATCCTTTACATCAAAGTCACAGACTGCTTCTTCATAGACCGTCTGGACAAGACCTTCTCTTTTTCTAAGAATGATAAATGCAACCGTTCCCATGTCACGCACTGCGTGAACCGCACCGTTGATTTTTACCACCTGGCCTGTGATCTCCTCTGACAACAATTCGCTAAGCTCCAGTGTATCCTTTTTTTGTACTCCTTTTACATATTCCATAGTCTTCTTCCTTTCTCTAAATGAAATTCTCAGTTTGTCAGGATCGTTCTTCTGTAATGAAGAAAAGACAATTCAAGTGAACTTGAATTGTCTTTTGAGATTCTGAGCTCGAACAACCCTTTGCCAGAACGCAGCCTAAAAGCATTGAAATCATTTTGCATCCTGCCATTCTGAGAAAGGCTGTTTCCAGACCTGTTCACAGATATCTATCGGTAAAAAAGACACAAAAAATCCGTCCTGACAATTTTCTTTTTGTCAGGACGGACACTATATTCTATATGTCCGCGGTACCACCCGCATTGAATAAACAACCTTGTCTATTCCTCTCAACATGCTTAACGTGCATCAACCGAATTGACCTACTCATCTTTCAATCAACCTGCTCCCAAGTGTTCCCTTAATTAGTTCCCCTGTGCGGCGCTCTCAGTCGGTGGCGTCTCCTTCCTGTCAGGTTATCGAAATCAGAGTCTTGTTCTCTGCATTTGCTTTTTCTGAAATATGTATTTCATCTTAGCACAAGTTTTTTCCATTTGCAAGATTTTTTATTCATGTTTTTCAAAAAATGCTTTTCTTCTTCATTCTCCCAGAACTAACCACGTTCTTTCACAAACCCGATTCCAGAATAAATCAGGAACATCACAATATTAACTACAACTACGCTCGCTCCGGTCGGAGTTGCAAATACGTAAGACAGTAAAATTCCAACAAAAAAACAGAATATAGAAAGAATTGCTGCATTAATCATCACGCTCTTGAAGGTCTTACACACACGCATAGAGGTAAGTGCCGGAAAAATAATCAGGCTGGAAATCAACATAGCTCCCATCATCCGCATTCCAAGCACTATGGTGATTGCAGTAAGAAATGCAAGCATCATATTGTACAGCCCTGCTTTTGTCCCGGTTGCCTGGGCGAAAGTCTCATCAAATGTGATTGCAAAAATACGGTTATAAAAGACAACGAACAGTACCAGCACAATTGCTGACAGCACAATACTCAGTCTGACGTCATTTTCACTCATGGCAAGGATACTTCCGAACATGTAGTTGTACACATCGGTATTCATGCCCGTTGTCATCGAAATAATCATCACACCGACAGCAAGTGCACTGGTTGAAATCAGGGCAATTGCCGCGTCTCCCTTAATTTTACTGTTCTGACTCAGTCGAAGCAGTAAAAATGCTGCAAGAACAACTACCGGAATCGCAACCACAAGCGGCGCTACATTCAATGCTGTTGCAATGACCATGGCACCGAATCCCACGTGGGAAAGTCCGTCCCCAATCATAGAATAGCGCTTCAGCACCAGACTGACTCCAAGCAGTGCCGCACAAAGTGCAACCAGTGTCCCGACAATCAATGCTCTTGTTAAAAATGGGTAAGAAAACATCTCGGCTAATACATTATTCACGTTCCTCACCTCCAATAAATTCCTCTCCGATGCTGGTCTGTTCATATTCAGCAGTTGTTCCAAAGAAAATATTATCATTTTTCAGATGAAGAATGTGGCTGGCATCTTTTATAATGCTGTTCATATCATGAGAAACCATTACAATCGTAATACCCAACTCCTTGTTAATCTTCTTAATCAGTTGATAAAGCTCCTGAGTCACCACCGGATCCAGTCCTGCAACCGGCTCATCCAGAAGCAGAAGCTTCTTTGTCGCACAGAGAGCTCTTGCAAGGAGGACTCTCTGCTGCTGTCCTCCTGACAAATCACGGTAGCATTCTCTCTGGATGTCACTGATATCCAGATGCTTCATATTCTCCTGTGCCATCTTCTTCTCAGCCTTTCCATAAAAAGGTCGCCTTCCAAGGCGATTCAGACAACCGGAGAGAACCACTTCATAGACACTGGCCGGGAAATCCTTCTGCACAATGGTCTGCTGGGGCAGATAACCAATCTCGCTGGCTAAAAGCTCTTCGCCTGTCTCGATGACTCCTGCAGAAGGCGATTTCAGTCGCAGCAGGGCCTTGATCAAAGTACTCTTTCCCGATCCATTCTCTCCAACAATACATAGATAGTCTCCACTCTCCACTGAGAAATCCAATCCGCTGATTACATTCTTCCCTTCATATGCAAGTGAGACATCTTTACATGTAATTAAACTCATTTTCTATTTCCTTTCTCAGCCTGTTTGAACATTCTTGCCTGTTACCAACACGTTCCAGTCTACGGATCATCTGTTTGCAAAAAACTGCATCCCCCTTCCCCCCACTTAGTGCTCTCCGCACTTGAAGCGGGGGATTGCTTATCTGCGTTCAAAAAACAAAAAATACAAGAGGCGAAGATCGCAAACCCTTGTATTTACTGAGTCGGAGTGACAAGATTTGAACTTGCGACCTCGTCGTCCCGAACGACGCGCTCTACCAAGCTGAGCCACACTCCGTAAAAAACCTCACACAAAGTGAGGTCTTCATCCTTATGATATTCTACCTGTTAAAAGTTGATAAGCTACGGATAGAGGATTCGAACCTCTACTAGCAGAGTCAGAGTCTGATGTGCTACCATTACACCAATCCGCATTATTCTTCGTTATTCGCTCTCGTTGTTCGCACCAGCGACGTAACAAATGTTATTATATCAGAGTTCCAAGAAAAATCAACCCTTTTTTTACATTTTTTTCTTTTTTTTATTTTCCGCTGGATTTCATGATTTTTCCTGTAAGTTTAACGCCTGTTTCAAGCGGTCAATAAAATGCGTACGCGCAGTCGCACTCCACTTTCATTTGGAAACCCTGCTTCTTTTCTTTCCTTACCCCCTCTTCACTATACAAAAGCCGCAAAAGGAAGGGGGAATATCCCACTTTGCTCTCGCAGCTTTCATTTCACTACCGCCTCAGTTACCACTTAAACTGCCGGCTTTACTATCACTTCATCTGTCAATTTCCTGTTGCCGCAACTACCATCTTAGCTTGCAATCTCTTATAATGCTTTGATCCTGTCAATTGCCGCCACTGTGTTCTCATAAGAACCAAATGCAGTCAGACGGAAATATCCTTCTCCGCTTGGTCCAAAGCCCGAGCCCGGTGTTCCCACCACATTTGCCTGTTCAAGAAGATAGTCGAAGAATTCCCAGGAAGTCATCTTATCCGGTGTCTTAAGCCAGATATACGGCGCATTCACACCACCGGACACGGTATAGCCGGCACTCTTCAAACCTTCATAGATTGTCTTTGCATTGTTCATATAGTAAGCAACCTGATCCTTAAGCTGGGCCTTGCCTGCTTCTGAATAAACAGCTTCTCCGGCCCTCTGAATAATATAAGGAGCTCCGTTATATTTGGTACCGTGACGTCTTGCCCAGAGGGAATGAAGGGTTACATCGCCCTGCTTGAGATCTTTTGGGATGACTGTCGCGCCAAGTCGCACTCCGGTAAATCCTGCATTCTTTGAAAAACTTCTCAACTCGATAGCACAGGTTCTGGCACCCTCACACTCGTAGATTGTATGTGGTACATTTTCCTCAGAGATATACGCTTCATAGGCAGCATCATAAATAATCACTGCCCCTACCTTATTAGCGTAATCAACCCATTTTTGCAGTTCGTCTTTTGTGATTGCAGAGCCAGTCGGATTGTTCGGGAAACAAAGATAGATAATATCCGGTGTCTCCTCTGGCAGCTCGGGTGCAAAGTTCGTCTCTGCAGTACACGGCATGTAAATCACGTCACTCCAAGTCTCAGAAACTGCATCGTAGATTCCTGTTCTTCCTGCCATAACGTTCGTATCTACGTAGACCGGGTAAACCGGATCGCAGACAGCAATTTTATTGTCCAAACTGAAAATTTCCTGAATATTACCGGAATCACATTTTGCTCCGTCAGAGATAAAAACCTCATCCGCTGCAATGTCACAGCCACGTGCCTTGTAATCATTATCTGCCATGGCTTTTCTCAAGAACTCATAGCCCAGATCCGGTGCATAGCCGTGAAAGGTCTCAGCCACTGCCATCTCTTCTACTGCCCCATGGAGACTCTCGATAATAGCCGGGGCCAGCGGCTGCGTTACATCACCGATTCCAAGACGGATAATAGTCTTGTCCGGGTTCGCCTCAGAAAATGCTGCGACCTTCTTTCCAATGGTCGAAAACAAATAGCTGCCTGGTAGTTTTAAATAATTGTCGTTTACTTTAAACATGATGTTCTCCTTTTCACTCTACTGAATATCTGCAATTTCGCCGTCAAACACAACGGTCGCTGGTCCTGTCATATATACAATATCCTCATCGCGGTCCCACTTAATCTTGAGGTCCCCGCCTAATAATTTCACCGTCACTTCCTCTTTCGTCAGTCCATTCAGGACACAGGCTACCGCTGTCGCACAGGCACCGGTGCCACAGGCAAGTGTCTCACCTGATCCACGTTCCCACACACGCATCTCCACGGTCTCTTCGTCAATTACGCGCACAAATTCCGTGTTAATCCGCTTTGGGAACCTTGGATGATTTTCAAATTTGGGACCGATTTTCTCAATATCCAGCCCTTTTACGTCCTCAATAAATACAATATCGTGTGGATTCCCCATCGATACCCCGGTCATCCGATAAGTTACGCCGTCTACATTAATGGGTTCATCCACAACCCTGTCCCCATCCGCGATAATCGGTATGTCGGCAGGTGTGAGAATCGGACTTCCCATATTCACCTTTACCATCTCCACCTTTCCATTCTCTACTGTCAAATCCAGATATTTGATTCCAGCCAGTGTCTCTATAGAAAGATTCGTCTTATCAGTCAAACCATAATCATAAACATATTTTGCCACACAGCGGATGCCGTTGCCGCACATTTCTCCGCGGGAGCCATCTGCATTGTACATTGCCATCTCAAAGTCTGCAACCTCGGACGGATTAATCAGAATCAGTCCATCCGAACCGATTCCAAAATGTCTGTCACTCACCCTGACTGCAACCCCGGACGGGTCCTCTAAAGGTTTCTTCGTACAGTCTACATATACATAGTCGTTTCCTATGCCCTGCATCTTTGTAAATTTCATTCATTCTCTCCTTCACAACGATTATTCTGCCATAATTGTAAGCACCATCTGTGCCGTCTCTATCATGCTGTTTCCACTGTCCATACTGCTTTTCTGCAGATACCGGTGTGCCTCTTCCTCAGACATGTTGTTCCGAGACATCAGCAATGCTTTTGCATTATCGATAATCCGCTTCTGCTCAGGGCTCCTGTTTTTGGCAGCCTCCCTGCGCCGTTTCTTCTCTCTTTGAAGATTCTGGAACATCATATCAATGGTGTTGATCAGGTCATAGACCTTGATTGGCATGGGAAGTCCCATGACACCGGAGACCAGACCATCACTCCATTTGTCCCTTGAGGCAATCAGAAGTATTCCAAATGTCTCCGGGAGACATTCTCTTAGTTCTGAATATATCATATCCTGCATCTTATATCCACATACAATAATACCACCATGCAGGTTATCCGCAAATTGCAATACCTGTGCACCTGTCGTGCACACCTGTGAAACATCCATACCGCCTCTTACTAATATATTGCGAATATTCGTCGCATTTTCTCTGTTTGGAAACACAACAATAATATTGCTCACGTATGCACCTCCTGTCTTTTAAGCGTGAACAGGTGATGTCTTACATTCTAAACAGACACTGATCCAGTTCCCACTGGGTAACCTGTTTGCTGTACTCCCAGTAGCTTTCTCTCCCGGCTTTGATAATTTTCCCTGATAAATCTTTCCCTAAAATTTTCTGAATAAATTCATCCTTCTCCAGCTCATTTGTCGCTTCCAGAAGATTGGACGGAAGAGGTTCGATTCCCCGGGACTCTCTATCCTCCTCAGAAAGCTGGAAGCAATTCATGTCCACACTGTCCGGAGGAGCAATCTGATTTTTGATTCCTTCCAGCCCTGCTGCCAGGCAAACTGCCAGAGACAGATAAGGATTCGCTGTGGTATCCGGGCTTCTCAGTTCCACTCTGGTACCTTCACCACCCGCTCCCGGAATTCGGATCAAAGGACTTCTGTTCTTGGCAGACCACGCCACATAGACCGGTGCCTCATAGCCAGGTACCAGACGCTTATATGAATTGATCGTCGGATTCGTGATACAGGTAATAGCTTTCATATGCTTCATCAGACCACCGATAAAATAATATGCCTCCTGACTCAGACCATTGACATCTGACTTGTCCTCAAAAATATTCTTTCCCTCTTTTTCCAGTGACATATTTAAATGCATTCCAGAGCCATGCACATCAGTCTTTGGCTTTGGCATGAAAGTCGCATGTAGACCATGACGTTTTGCGATGGTCTTGACTACCAGTTTAAATGTCATGATATTATCTGCAGTCGCTAAGGCATTGTCATATTTAAAATCTATCTCATGCTGTGCCGGGGCCACCTCATGGTGGGACGCCTCAATCTCAAATCCCATATCTTCTAATGTAAGAATCATGTCACGTCTTGCATTCTCTCCAAGATCCAGTGGTGCCATATCAAAATAAGTACCCTGCTCATGGGACAATGTGGTCGGCATTCCATTTTCATCGGTGTGAAATAAAAAGAATTCGCATTCCGGTCCAACATTCATCGTATATCCCATCTCCTGAGCCTCAGCTTCCACACGCTTAAGAATATGACGTGGATCGCTTCGATATGGAGTCCCATCCGGCAGATGGACATCACAGATCATTCTTGCCACTTTTCCCTGCTGCGGTCTCCACGGAAAGATTTCAAATGTAGTCAAATCTGGATAAAGATACATATCCGACTCTTCTACCGACGTAAACCCTTCAATTGCTGCTCCGTCAAACATACATTGATTGTTCATTGCTTTTTCCATCTGGCTAACGGTAATCGCTGTGTTCTTCGTAGTTCCGAAGATATCCGTGAATTGGAGACGGATGAATCTGACATCCTCTTCTTCAATTAGTTCCATGATATCTTCCTTCGTATAATTATGCATAAACATAACCTCCTTTTCTTCATACCAAGACGTTTAAAGCGGATATTCGCAATCCGCTTTGCTACTTGCTCATAACCTCATAGCAGCTGCGCTGCTTGTCAGTAGGAGCTTGAACTCCTACTGACACAAGCAAGTCCCCACCCACCACTTAGTGTTCTTCACACTTGAAGTGGGGACTTCCTTGATGAGGTTAAAATGCAAAAAAGGACGTTCTCATCCCCATGAAAACGCCCTTGTTCTCGTCCCATTATAATGAATGTATTCTTACTTGTCAAGAAACCATTCTCCAATTTTCCCACTCTTTTTTTTACACTTTTTGCATAATTTATTTTTTTATCTTGCATTAATTTTCTATTTTTCTCTATTTTTCTCAAAAATTTGCAAGTTAAGCTTGACAATCCGTCATTAATTGCAATAGAATAGCACATAGTGAACATTTATAAATAAGAAAGACAAAAATAGCAATAATAAAGGTATGTTATAGGAGGATGAAGAATTGAAACCATACAATCAATTAAGCAAAGAAGAATTATTAGCTGCAAAAACTGATTTAGAAGCCAAATTCAAAGAGATTCAGGCAAAGAACCTGCATTTGGATATGTCCCGCGGTAAGCCGGCTGCTGCACAGCTCAACCTTTCCAATGGAATGATGGATGTACTTACCAGCCACAGTGACCTGGTTGGTGAAGAAGGCGTTGATTGCCGTAACTATGGCGTTTTGGACGGAATCGTAGAGGCTAAGAGATTACTGGCCGACATGTCTGAGGTCACAATCGACAAAGTCATCATTTATGGTAACTCCAGCCTGAACGTTATGTTCGACACTGTATCACGTTGTATGACACATGGCGTATGTGGAAGCACACCTTGGGGCAAGCTTGATAAAGTAAAGTTCCTATGCCCGGTTCCGGGATATGACAGACATTTTGGTATCACAGAATATTTCGGCATTGAGATGATCAATGTTCCGATGCTTCCAACAGGTCCGGATATGGATATGGTTGAAAAACTGGTCAGTGAGGATGAAGCAATCAAAGGAATCTGGTGTGTACCAAAGTATTCCAACCCACAGGGAATCTCTTATTCCGATGATACCGTACGTCGTTTTGCAAGATTAAAACCAGCTGCAAAAGACTTTAGAATCTTCTGGGATAATGCATATTCTATCCATCATTTATATGATAATGATCAAGATGTCATTTTGGAACTGTTAGAGGAATGTGAAAAGGCTGGTAATCCTGACCTTGTATACAAATTCATTTCCACTTCCAAAGTAAGCTTCCCAGGTTCCGGTGTTGCAGCTGTTGCCACTTCACCGAACAACCTTGCAGATTTTAAAAAGCACATGAAATTCCAGACCATTGGACATGACAAATTAAACCAGCTCCGTCATGTACATTTCTTCAAAGATATGGAAGGGATGCATGCGCATATGAGAAAACATGCTGAGATTCTCAGACCCAAATTTGAAGCAGTACTCCAGGTATTAGACCGCGAACTTTCCGGTCTTGAAATCGGAAGCTGGATTGCTCCAAAGGGTGGCTATTTTATCTCCTTTGAAGCCCTAAACGGATGTGCAAAGGCAATCGTTGCCAAGGCTGCAGAGGCTGGACTGATTATGACTGGTGCAGGAGCAACTTATCCATATGGAAAGGACCCTCAGGACAGCAATATTCGTATCGCTCCTTCTTACCCGACACCAGAAGAACTTGCGGTTGCTGCTGAGATCTTTGTAACAAGTGTCAAATTAGTCAGCATCGACACATTACTGGCAAGATAAATATGTTCCAAAGCCGCAGGCAAACTTAAAATGAGCTGAATTCGTTGCTGGAGCACCGTAGGTGTGAACAGCAACTGCCGTAATGCAAAATTTACTTGGACTCTGGTAGTAATTGAATTTTTTTCAAATATAGTGTATAATGAAGAGCGATATGTAATTTATTTCATATCCCAAGCATTTCGTGTTATTCATTCAAGGAGGACAATATGAAGAAAACAAGATCCACAAGAAAAGCTGCACCAAAAGCAACCACTCCAACTACAACATCCAAGACAACAACTGCCAACGATGCAGAGAAGGTAATCGCAGCTCAGACAACTCCAGTTCAGACAGAAGCACCTAAAACAATTGAGACACCAAAGACCACAGCAACTCCTGTAAAAGCAGAGGCTCCAAAAGCCGCTCCTGTAAAAGCAGAAACTCCGAAAGCCGCTCCTGTAAAAGCAGAAGCTCCGAAAGCCGCTCCTGTAAAAGTAGAAGCTCCAAAGGCTGCTCCTGTAAAAGTAGAAGCTCCGAAAGCTGCTCCTGCTAAGACAGAAACTCCTAAGGCTGCTCCTGTAAAAGCTGAAGCTCCGAAAGTTGCTCCTGCTAAGACAGAAACTCCTAAGGCTGAGCCTGTAAAAGCTGAAGCCCCTAAGGTTGAGCCTGCTAAGAAGTCTCCTGCAAAAAAAGCGCCTGTTAAAAAAGTTGCCCCGAAAGCTGCAGCTCCTAAGACAGACATCTATTTACAGTTTGCTGATAGAGAATATACAGAAGAAGCCATCACTAAAATGGTAAAAGAAGTATGGACAAAACAGCTGAAAAAGAAAGTCAGTGATATGAAATCTGTTCAGATTTATGTAAAACCCGAAGAATACAGTGCATACTATGTAATCAATGGCGATGTTACAGGAAGAATTGATTTATAATTTTACATAAAATTATAGTTCAAGCATCGAGAAAGATTGTCAGTCCGACATTCTTTCTCGATCTAAAACAAGCTATGTCATTGCAAAAACAAAAAACGATGAAAAAGAGTATCGGATCTTTTTCATCGTTTTTTATTTAGTATATTATTTATATATTATTTGCAAAGCATACAGCACGTCAGGATGTAACCATCTATTTTATCTATAACATCTTTCTGCGTTTGAGCATAACCAATGCAATGATACAGGCAACGGTGGTTATAATGCAGATAATTAGAAAGCCATGGGGTGTGGTAGACAGCGGCATCCAATTCCCGCTTACATTCATTCCATATAATCCGGATATAATCGTTGGGATAGCCATAACCAGGGTAATGGAAGTAAGAAACTTCATCACATTATTCAATCGGTTATTAATAATTGTAGAAAGCAGATCTCTGGTACCATGAATGATATCTCTGTAGATATTCGTCATCTCAATCGCCTGCTTGTTCTCCACAATCACATCATCGAGCAGCTCTGTGTCCTCTGGATACTGCTGGATTCTCTTATATCGTGTCAGACGGTCAAAGACTGCACGGTTAGCTCCAAGCGATGTTGCAAAGTATACCAGGTTGGATTCCAACTCGTGAAGTGCAATCAAATCGTCATCTTCCGTCCGGTTATCGCCGGCACGCTCCTCAATCTCACTTCTCTGCTTGTCAATGATACGCAGATAAATCTGGTAAACATTCGCCGCTCTCAGAAGAATCTGATACACAAACCGCATTCTCTTCTTTGTGCTGAATTCCCGCATCCGGCCCCTGCAGAATTTCTTAAGTACCATGTTCTCTTCCTTGCAGACTGTGATGATCACATCCTGTGTCAGAATAATCGCAAGTGGAATTGTAGTGTAAGCCCGTCTGTTGTTACGTTCTTCCTCGAAGGGAATATCCACAAGTATCAGCGTATAACCATCCTCCAGTTCAAGACGGGAGCTCTCCTCATCATCCAATGCAGCTCTCACGTCATCAATATCAATCTCATAGCGGTCCGCTATGTATTCGCTCTCTTCCAGGGATGGTGCGATCATGTTAATCCAGGATCCCTCTTCCGGTGCTTTTATCTTGGAAAGAATTCCATTGTCTGTCTTGTATATTTGAATCATTGCTATTTCCTCCATCCATGTTTCTCTGCCCGAGGACATTCTTCTTTTCATTATAGTTTAATATGAGAAATGACGCAAGAAAAGTTCTCGTAAAATCTCAAAAAAGAAGTGAGGAAACATTTCAAAGCCGCTTTGCCTCTTCCCACGATCATTCAGCTTTTTTCCTTTTCAGACCAGTTTTATTCCGGAAGATGCCTAAAATATTTTTTATAAGTAAACACAAACAAGACCGCCGCAAGAATCACTGCCAGATAATCCGTCACCGGCTGTGCGGCTGCCAGCATCTGTGGTGTATCAAATACCTTCTTAAATGTCATAAGGATTGGAATATACAGCAGCCCCTGTCTGCTCACCGACAAAATCAGCGACGGAATGGATGCTCCTGTAGCCTGAATCGCATTGATAAAGACGAACAGTATTCCGAGAACCGGTCCAGAATAGATATAAATTCTTGCAAAAGCGATTCCAAAGACCGAAGCTGACTGATCTTCTAAAAAAGCTTTTACCAGCGGACCTGCCCCAAAATAACAGATTGCAGTCATTATGGCACTTAAGCCAAACGCAAGGCATAGCGAAAACTTCAAAACGGACAGGTAACGCTTACGGTTTCCTGCGCCATAGCAATATCCAAGAAGTGGCTGAATTCCGGTACCAAGACCAATCAACAGCATGACTACAATCATATTTACCTTCATTGCCACACCAAGTCCGGCAACCGCCATATCCCCATAAGATACCATCACATTGTTAATCAGAATATTGGAAGCACTAAGCAGGATACTGTTTAAAGATGCCGGAATACCAATGGCAAATACGCCTCTGGCAATTCCGTTGCGAAACATGTAATCCCTTGGTTTGATGGAAAGAATACTATCTTTTGAAACAAGATGTTTCAAATAGAAACCAGTAGAGAGTATATTTCCAATTACGGTTGCGATGGCTGCACCGGCCACATTCCAGCCAAAGAGTAGAATCATGATTGGATCCAGCACTACATTTGCCATATTACCGATAATCATTCCCATCATCGCCTTCTGCGCATTTCCCTCAGAACGGATAATATTACTGAACATGTTGCTGATAATTAGAAATGGAATTCCCACTGCCACAATGTTCAGATACTGTGCCGCATATTCTACCGTGTCCTCACTGGCACCGATTGCACGACAGATTGGCTCCGCAAAGAGCCAGATGAATATCATTGCAAGCACACCGATTACGGTTCCTGACCAGAAACAGAAGGCAGAGGTGTGCTTCGCCTTCTCCTGATTGCCCTCTCCCAGCATTCTCGAAATCAGAGAGGTTCCTCCAATACCGAATAGCATTCCGACTGCCATGAACAGGAGAAATGCCGGTGTCGCAATAGATACTGCCGCCACCATGAGTGCATTCTTTGTCTGCCCGATAAAAAATGTATCCGCCAGATTGTATACCAATACCATCAACATACTGATGATTGACGGAACCACATTGGTGATGACCGCCTTTGGTATCGGTGCATCTCTGAATATCTCTGTTGTCTTATCCTGTGTAGTTTTATTTTTCATTTCCGATTCTCCTTTTGTATCTTTTCATTGTAACTTTCGATGTTGTTATAAAGCTTCACCAGCAAGGTCCGCAGAACCTCTTCCTCCTGCTTTGAGATTCCCTGAAATACCGTCTGATCAGTGACTTCCTTGCGATGATCGACCTCCTTCATGATTCTTATGCCTTCGTCTGTCAGAAAAATGGGTCTGCACCTTGTACCTTCCTCTTTTCGGAAGATCAACTCTTTCTTTTCAAGCACTTTTACAATGTGAATGATACTGGTGTGTTGTACACCAAAGAAAGCAGCGATATCTGTCACCGTATTACTCTGTTCCTCTCGGTAATAGAGATATTCCAGGAGATCCAGCTGCGGTCCTGTAATCCCATGTGCCTGCAGGGCACGGCCCCTTCCCTTTTCCATGCTGTTATGGATTTTTTTGATATATAAAAAAATGTTATTCATAAGTTCTCCTCCCCCCAATACGTAGCAAGCTACATATTAAACCATTTGCATTGTTTTGTCAAGTATTGTGCTTTATCCTGAACATAAAGTCTTGAACTTTTCTTCACCTTTTTGACACAAACTTTCCATATAATATCCGTAGCTAAAAATGAATGATATAAAATCAAAAGGAGCCCCACATCATGAAATCAAACACAAAAAAAGAACCAACTGTTTCCATTATGGAATTAAAGAATGCCATTCGCAGATATGACCGTGAAACCACACTGACTCTGCTCAACAAAAAATGCATGGACCTGGCATCCCCTGCCGAAAAAGCTGAGCTCTACCCCAGTCTGATCTGTCTGCGGGATATGCGCATCGTTGACAGTCTTGCTAAACAGACCGAACGCTTCACCGTCGAAATGATTGATATCGATCTCGATAATCGTCTGAACAATGAATTTGTCAATCGGGTGCTTTCAAAATATGTAAAAAAATTTGATTTAGAAGATGCAGATGCATTTGATAAGCTCTATGCATTTTCCTGCAAATCCGGAAGTACAAAGACCGCCTCCCTGTTGCTAAAAAAGAGTCCCGCTCCGGAGCGCTACGTCATGCTGGCATCCTCTTCCATCCACACTTTCGACCTTCTTTTACATATAAAGCCTGACTCTTTGGAGGCTGACACCGTTGTTGATATCCTGTATGCCACTGCAATCTTGTCAAATGCAAAAGAGCGGCTCTGCGCTCTGATCAGCGCCGGATACAATGTGGATACCACTAATTCTAAGGGAAATACAGTGAAGACTCTGCTGGAGAACAGAATCGGCAGCAATGTCTATCCATCGAACAAAAAAGGGGTTCAGGCAAAACAATTTGATAAGAATACACTGCAGTATCTGACTCATCTCGATGTTGTTGTCGATGAAAAAAAGAAACACCGGAACCTTCTGATTGGATGTATTACCTGCGGTATCCTGATTATCGCTGCCAGCACGGCTTTTGCTTTCTGGTATACAAATCGAGATACGACCACCACAGAATCCACTGATGCCTCTGCAGACAGCAGCACAGATTCCAGCAGCAATACCAGCGACACTTCCTCAAACTCCACCGCACTTTCAACCGATGCCTCTCTGATTGTCGCAGACGGAGACACAGTTAACATCGATTATACCGGCTATGTTGATGGAAAGGCTTTTGATGGCGGAAGTACGAATGGTGCAGGTGCTGATCTTGTGATTGGATCCGGTTCCTACATTGATGATTTTGAAGACCAACTAATCGGGCATAATGTAGGCGATAACGTAGATGTGGAAGTTACTTTCCCTGATGATTACAGTTCAACCGATCTGGCTGGAAAAGATGCGACCTTTGAAGTCACAATCAATGGAATTTATGAATAGAGAAGTAAGAATATCTTTTCTGAATAGAAAAATGCTTCCCCCCGTTTCCGCTTAGAAGTGGGGGGAACATCTTTTATGCAGTTACAATTTCACTGTTTGGAAGCATTTGCTGGATCTTTTTCAGTATCGCCTCAGCAAGAGCTTCATGACCAACTGCGTCCATGTGCTCCCGGTCTCTCTCACTTGCCTCACTTACTTTGGCAGCATCCAGAAAATCATATCCGTGACTCTCAGCGACTGCTCGATATGCTTTTGAAAGCTTTCTTGAAACGAGTTCTGAATGTGCATCGAACTCCGGATCAAATCCATCGGCGCCGACACCTTCCTTCAAAAGAATCGGGGAGACAACCAGAATCTTCAATTCCTTTGCTGCAAAAGACTTTGCTTTTTCAATCAGCTCTTCTACGCCCTTTGCAATCACTTCTGCAGATGCTCCGTATCTCGTCTTGCAGTCATTTGTGCCAAGCATCACAATCAGCATATCCAGCGGATTGTGGGATTCTACTGCAACACCAACGACATCGATTCCTCTCCTGCCCTCCCGCAAATCATCTTGAAATACAGAGGTTCGTCCACACAGCCCCTCTTCTATAATGTGATACTCCTCTCCCAGCATCTTTTGAAGTCTCCCGGTCCATCTGGTATCACTGTCAAATCTTCCACTTTCATCCGGGATATAGCCATACGTATTAGAATCCCCAAAACATAATATATTCTTCATGTTGTCCTCCTCTCCTGTTTGTTTTCTTTTATTCTGATTCATAGGGATACAGATACTGTTCCACCTTCTACAACCAGTTTTTGTGTATTATCACCATCTCCATATGCTAGTTCTGTCTTTCTTTTTTTAAAATCATACTTATTATGTATGAATAGTATGATATTATGGTATGAACAATTTGTCAAGTCTCATTTTATATTTTATAAAAAAATTTCCGAATAGTTTCTTGTATGCTTGCAATGATGCGCTGTACGCTTTGTGTGCAGCACATCCTATTCAATAAAGTAGCTGTAAAACTATCGCATGATTACCTGCAACAATTTTACAGCTACTTTTCGTTTCTACTAGTCTTCTTTAAATAATCCCAAGTCCGCCCCGTCTCTGTAGAATACAGGAATCGTCCCAAGCGGTGCCTCTGTTACCATCCATCTTCCTGCCTCACACGCTTCCCCTGTATTCGCATTGGTCCAGGCAGCTCCCGCCGGCAGAAATACCTTTCGGCTCTCCTGCCCCTGCTCTACCACCGGCGCAATCAAAAGATTCGGTCCAAACATATACTCATCTCCAATGTCATAGACTGCTTCTTCCTCCGGGAAATCATACAATAACGGACGCATGACTGGTGTTCCATCTGCCGATGCCTTTTCCATCTGCAGAAGGATATAAGGAATCAATCTCTCTCGTAGATGCATGTAACGTGCAATAATTTCATAGGCATCATCACCAAAACGCCACACCTCATTTGGACCACCCGAACCACAGTATCCATCCGGATCAAAAATATCTCTCTGAGGATATGGCAGTCGGAAACCATGCAGTCTAAATACCGGGCAAAACACGCCGAACTCAAACCATCGTACAATCAATTCGCGGAATTCTTCATCTTCCGGATTTCCATTGATAAATCCACCAATATCTGTGGTCCACCACGGGATTCCGCACAAGGAAACATTCAGTCCTGCCTTCATCTGTTTTCTCAGACTGTCAAAAGTGGATGCAATGTCTCCTGACCATAGAACTGCACCATAGCGCTGAGTTCCCAGCCATGCGCATCGAATCAAATTACATACTTCCTCTCCTTCCTCTCGCAGTCCATCATAAAATGCTTTTGCATACCCCGTACAGTAGAGATTGCTGATTTCCTCCCCGTTTCCGGCATACATTCTGATATTGTCATAATCATAGGGACGCATTTCAGGCTCCGCCTCATCTAGCCAAAACATTTTAATTCCATAATCATAATAATTTTTCTTTGCTCTGGACCAGAAGAATTTTCTAGCATCAGGATGCGTATTGTCCACGTAGGTTTGTGGTCCGTAGAACATAAAAACAACATCCACCCCTTTTTCACCTCGAATAAAATAATTCTTATTCTTCATCAACTCGTAGTTTTCACTTCTCGGATCAACCGTTGGCCATATCGACACCATCAGTTCAATTCCCATCTCCTTAAGTTCATCGACCATAGCCCTGGGGTCAGGCCACTTTATCGGATCGAATTTCCATTCCCCCTGCATGGTCCAATGGAAATAGTCAATCACGATTACTGAAATCGGCAGCTTTCTCCTTTTATATTCTCTTGCCACCTCCAATAATTCTTCCTGTGTCTCATACCTTAGTTTGCATTGCCAGAATCCTGCTGCCCATTTTGGGAACTTCGGCGCTCTTCCTGTAATATCGGTAAACTTGTGGTTGATTTCAGCCGGACTTTCTCCAGTTATCACAATATAATCAATCTGCTTTGCGCATTGCGCATGCCACATTGTGTGATTATTCACAAATTCCGCGCGGCCAATGGCCGGATTGTTCCATAAGAAACCATATCCTTTAGAGGAATAGGTGTAAGGAATGGTACATTTCCCATTCTTCTGCAGCAACTCTATCGTACTTCCTTTTAAGTCGAAGCAGTCATTTGCATCCTGTCCCATCCCGTAGAAATGTTCCTCCCTGTCTGGTTTAAAATAAAGACTCATCTTAAACTGATTTCCTGAAGTCACCCTGTACTCCCGCGCTCTCCGAAGTGGTGCCGTATGGACTCTTCCATCAATCCAATACTCTTCCAGTAGCACTTTGTTGGTTATCGTATTATAGTAAGTAACCGTACCATCTCCGGTAATTGTCACCGCAATCTTTCCGTTGACCAGTCTTCCTCTTTCCTCATTCATTTCAATCTGTACAAACTCGGCTTTCTTTGGCGGGAGCAATGTCCAGTTCAGTTCCTCATCGATATGGAGGCTTTTACTGGAGCGAAACCGAACTGCATCCTTTCCATAGGGTTCAATATAAACAAGTTCTCCCGCTGTCTCCCAGATCAGACGGTTTCCCTGAATCACTGCTTCAAATTTTGGAATTGTATAGTATGCCATATTTCCTCTCCTTTTCTAAATAGCCTGTTCTATTCATTAAAAATCACTCTGATCCACTGATGGATAACTCTATCCATGTATCCCCCTCTGCTGCCATCTCTTTCAGTTCAATTACTTTTCGGTTCTGCTCATCAAATTCCGTATATTTCTCATTTCCACGCACAGCCCCAATCGATACATGATGGAAAATAAATCGAAAATGCAGCTTCTCTCCATTCACTTTCAGCGTAACTTTAGTCGAATCCGTTTCCATTATGATCTGAACATTTTCTTCATAGAACTTAAATTCACCAACCCCTTGTCTGGGATACAGATGAATTTCATATGTATCCTGCATGTGTTCCTCTACATAGTTCATCTCTTCTCCCATTGGCAGAATTGCATTTTCTCTGATATAGATTGGCATAATATCCAATGGAACCGTTCGCTTGATCCACTGATTTCCCGGTAATATTTCATCCGTATGATAATCAGTCCAGGTCCCTTCTGGCAAATATACTTCTGAATATCCGCTTTCATTTAGAACAGGTGCAACCAGAATATCCCTGCCAAACATATATTGTGTATCAAGATCTCTGGTATTTTTGTCCTCTGGAAATGCATACATCATAGCACGGTGAATCGGAATTCCTTCCCGAACAGCTTTCATCGAATAGTTATAGATATATGGAATCAGTCTGTAACGGAGTTTTGCATACTGGCGAAAAATATCCAGAACTTCTTCTCCGAATGCCCACGGTTCCCGTGTATAGAATCCATGTAATCTCGCATGAGAACAAAACATTCCAAACTGCGACCATCTTGTATACAACACCGGATTGCTCTCAAAGAAAAATCCACCAATATCACTTGACCAAAATGGAATTCCACTAAGTGACGCATTTAGGCACCCCTTCAATGAACTCGCCATACTGCCAAAATCCGTTCCCGAATCCCCTCCCCAGTGTACCGGATATTTCTGTGATCCTGCCCATGCGCTTCTCGCCCAAATTAATGCATTTTCTTCCCCCTTCTCTTCCTTTGTCGCTTCATAAATTGTTTTGTTATATAAAAGTGCATACAAATTATGCATCTCACTGCCTTCTTTTCCTGCATACTTAAAGAACGCCGGTGCAGACTCTCCAAAATCCGCTTTAATAACGTCAATTCCCTTTCGAAGCAGTGGTTTTATTAGTTCATTCTTATACCATCCCACTGCCTCCGGATTTGTCAGATCAATCAGTCCATGGGCGAACTGCAGATTTCCATTTTGATTTGCTGCAAAATATCCCTTTTTCATTGCTTCCTCATACACTTCGTGGGAAATACTGCCCTTTTCGATATAAGGAAGCTGCCATAAAGATATTTTAAACCCCTGTTTATGCAGATTCCTGGTCATTTCCTCCACATCCGGAAATTTCTTTTCATCGAACTTCCAGTCACAAATCCAATTTTCCGCAAACCAGTCTGTGTCTATATGAATTACATCACACGGAATATCCTTTGCACGTAATTGATTCGCCACTTCTTCCACTTCTTTTCTGCTTCCATAACTAATCTTACTAATCCAAAGTCCGAATGACCATTTTGGAGGCATAACCGGCCAACCGGTAATATTGTAGTAAAGTGGAAGAATCTCTTCAACACAATTGCCTTTCATAACAAATATATCCAGTGACTTTCCTTCAACCATCACGCTGTTTGCCTTAGACAAAGTTGCGCCAAAGTCAATCCGGATTTTTTTTGATGTATTATAAAACACTCCATACCCCTTCGAGCTCATATAGAATGGGATATACTTGTATGCTCTCTCCGTGTTTACTCCTAAGGAATTCGTATTCCAGAGTTCAAACGCTCTCCCAGTCCGATTGACACTGGTAAAATTTTCCCCTATTCCATAAAATTGTTCATATACATCATTACTGACGGCTTCGCAGGCGTATTGTTCTTTCTTCTTTTCATCAAACAGAAATCCCATGGGGCAGATTTCATAAGGCATAAAGGAATGATCATCTCTGCCAAACTGATTGTAAAAGCTTTCTCCATTCACATCTCTGATATCCAGCTTCCATGGATTTTTATTAATATGAACCACAAGGGACGTTGTTCGGAGTTCAATCCAGTCTTCTGTCTCATATACTTCTGGACTTATCTTTTCGCGTTTCATGTCGGCAATCATTTCTGTCTGATTTTCCCTTGCGGTAAACCCTTCTTCCATTTGCACCCGAACAGTCTTGTCATTGATGAAAGAAATTGCAATGGTAATTGTTGAGGTATTACCTCGCGGGTTGAATACCTGTCTGTAATCAAAATAACGGTAGGTATATTTTTCTTCAATATAGACCGCCTCCATTGTAAAGATGACTTTTTCTTCGTACACTTTATATTCCTTGAGACGATTAACTAGCAGCATGGTCAGCCCCTTTGAACGGCTGATTTGCGGAAAGACTGGCATATTTTCAAATACGATTTCATCCGGAACAATCTCTGTCTTTGAGAGTCCATGCATGATGTTTCCAAAGCTTTCTTTTTTTACTTCCATATCTTTTTATCCTTTCACAGAACCGGCAGTCAAACCGCTCACGATATATTTTTGTAGAAACACAAATACAATGACAATTGGAATTACAACTATGGTTGAATAGGCCATTAAAATTTCCCATCGGACTCCCAATTCCCCCATCGCTTTATAGAGAATCAAGGAAAGTGGTTTCAGATTTTCCTTATTCAAAAATGTCAGTGAGAATACCATATCTCCCCATGCCATAAACAGTGACATCGCTGTTGCCGTCGCAATTCCCGGATAACTAATTGGAATCATTATTTTTAAAAATGTCTTAAAGGGACCACATCCGTCAATAATGGCTGCCTCCTCCAGTTCCTTGGGAATATCCTTAAAATAGGTTCTTAATATAATAACCGAAAATGGAATGGTAAGGGTTGCATCAGCCAGAATAACCCCTAGATAATTATTGATCAATCCCAGCTTATTGAAGTTGATAAATAGCGGCGTCAGAATTAGCGAACTTGGCAGCATCTGTGCCACCAAAAAAACAAACAGCAAAAATCCGACTAATTTGCTTTTAAATCGAGCCAACCCATAGGAAGCCGGAACTGCCAGACCGATTCCCAGTATGGTTGCCCCTGCTGAAATAATAATACTATTTTTCAGGTAAGTAAGCAGACCAATCCCGTTTCTATCTTCCATCACAAACGAATCGAAACAGATTGTCCTCGGAAAAAAGGTCGGATTGGAAAAGGTCTCCCCTGGTGTTCTCAGTGCCGTCGTAACCATCCAATAAAGTGGAAACAGGAACAGAACCGTAATGACCACACCCAAAATACTTTTATATATAGATTTCTTTTTTTCTGATATTCTTTTTTTTGTCTTCATGGTATCGCCCCTCCTACTCTTCTTTTGTCACAATCCGAATGTATACAACACCTACCAGCATAAGCATCACAAACAATACATTTGCGATTGCCGCGCCCTGGGAAAAATTATACTCCCCGAAAGAATAACGGTATGCC
>JAQVCP010000051.1 GCA_028689735.1 Hespellia sp.
TTCAATCGGCTTCGCCGCAAATTTTTAATGATTTGTCAAGCTTTTTGGCGAAAAAAGTGGGTGATTTTTATAATAAAGGAATGAAGAGCCTTGAAAAATAAGGGCTGAGAGTTCCGAGAACTTATTTGATAATAAAGGAGGAAAAAAGATGAATACCGCAAACCGATTTTTCCGGAAATATCTTTTTTCCAGCATTTTGATACTGTGTGCTTTTTTTATCATCAATATAGGCTTGATTATTGGTGTGCTGGCCATTTCGTGGAACAACTCCACAGATCCCGATATACCACTTTCTCAAATTGTGGATTGTATCCATACAAATGAACAGGGAACAGTATCTGCTGACAAAAGAGCTTCCGAACTTCTGAATGAAAAATCATCATGGGCTATGGTCTTGAATACTAAGGGCGAGGTTACATGGGAAGAAGCTATGCCTGATAATTTACCTCGCCAGTATTCAGCCGTAGAAATAGCAAAATTCAGTCGGTGGTATTTAGATGAATACCCTGTATTGGTTCAGGAAATACCAAGCGGATTATTAGTGATTGGCTGCCCTTCTGACAGTCTTGTAAAGTGTAATTTCGTAACGGATGCTGACTATATCCGAACTGCTATAAAGGGTATCATCGTTGTTGTAATCTGCAACATTACTCTAATGCTTCTGCTTTTTTGGTATAATACCAGAAAAGTTGAAAAGGCTGTTACTCCAATCTTAAATGGAATAGCGATGATTGCCCATGGAAACACGGTTGCTCTTTCCGAAAATGGAGAACTGGCTGAAATCAACGCCGAAGTAAACCGCGCAGGAAAATATATTCTGAAAAAAGATCAAGCCCGTGCAGAATGGATAGCCGGTATATCACATGATGTAAGAACACCACTTACCATTATGCTGGGTTATGCAGGAGAAATTGAGGACGATGAAGTATTACCATCAAGAACAAGGACACAGGCAAAACTAATTCGACAAAAAGGTGAGAAACTCCGACATCTGATAGCAGATTTGAATTTGACCTCAAAACTTGAATATTCCATGCAACCGCTCCATCTTGAAACTGTCTATCCGGTAGAACTCGTCAGACAGGTAATTACTGAATATCTCAATAATGAAGTGGATGAAAAATATTTATTTGAACTGCAAGTTGCAGAGAATGCCAATACACTGTCATTCCAAGGAGATGTGGCTTTACTTATAAGGTTACTTGATAATTTGATAGGAAACGCTATCCATCACAATCCCGATGGATGCACTATTTCAATTATAGTCTGTAAACAGGAAAGCACTTGTTTGATTGGTGTAGAAGATAACGGAATTGGAATGAGAGAAGAACAAATTATATCATTAAATGATTGCATATTTGCTAATCCGTACAACCATAAAAATGAAATGCCACACGGATTGGGGCTACGTTTATCAACACAGATTGTCCAAGCGCATAATGGTAAAATCATCTTTACAAATCGACCGTCAAAAGGATTGTCTGTTCACATTACAATCCCATTAACTTAAAATCAGTATAAATTTGTAATTGCAAGCTATAATATAATGACAGTCAAAAGAAAATAAGTAGGTGTTATTGTTGAAATACTTGACAAAAAAATCAATATCTGTTAATAATATAAAAGCCTGCATGAGCAGATTATTCAGCAGTCAGAAGCTGGGTAAGGCGTGGATTGAAATATTCACTTCCTTACCCGGCTTTTTTTATTTTCAAACATACAAAAAAGGAGAAAGAAAAATGGATTTATTAAGTGGGAAAATTAAGAAAATGTATTTTAAGTATTTATCGGCGGCATTCGGAAGTGCTTTAATTGCTTCAATCTATTCTGTTGTAGATATGGCAATGGTAGGCCAGTATCAGGGTCCAGAAGGAACAGCAGCGCTTGCAGTGGTTGCACCGGTCTGGAATTTGATTTATAGTTTGGGATTACTTATGGGAATTGGTGGTTCTGTTATATTTAGCACAATTAAGGGAAAAAACAGTGGAAATGGAAAAGAGGCAAATGAATATTTCACAACAGCCTTTATAGGTGGCATTGTGCTTGCTGCAATTGTGTGGGGGCTAATTATATGTTTTGATAAAGAACTTCTTACGGCTTTTGGGGCAGGGGGGAATTTATTGAATCTGGCAATTACATACATTACCCCGATTAAGTTTATTCTACCATCATTTTTGGTGTCACAGATGCTGGCTTCATTTCTAAGAAATGATCAAAATCCTAATTTAGCTACGGCAGGTGTACTTGTCGGTGGAATATTTAACATGATTGGTGATTATATCTTTGTGTTTATTTTTGATCTTGGAATTTTTGGAGCTGGACTTGCAACCTCGATCGGATCGGTGATTTCATGTGGTATCATGGTGTGTCATTTCTTTCAGAAAAAAAACACGTTAAGATTTGTAAGACCTACTCGCATTTTCTTGAAAATGAAAGAAATATGCACAATTGGTTTTTCAACGTTTTTTATTGATGTAGCAATGGGAATTTTAACAATTCTATTTAATAGACAGATTATGAAATATCTTGGAACAAATGCATTGTCAATTTATGGAATCATTGTGAATATCAGTACATTTGTCCAGTGCTGCGCATATAGCGTTGGACAGGCATCTCAACCTATTATTTCTGTTAATTTTGGCGCGAAGCAAGGAAAACGTATTTGTGAAACATTGAAATATGCAATAGGAACTGTTATATTTTTTAGTCTATTTTGGACGGCACTTACAATGCTTATCCCAAATCAGTTTGTTAAAGTGTTTATGACGCCAACGAAAGAAGTTTTGGCAATTGCACCATCCATGATTAGATGCTATGGATTGTCATTTCTGCTATTACCATTTAACGTTTTTTCAACATACTATTTTCAGTCTTTGATGAAGCCAAGAGTATCTTTTGTTCTTTCAGTTGGAAGAGGAATTGCAATTAGTGGGATATTAATTTTAATTCTTCCATTGATAAAGCCACAATATTTGTGGTATGCGATGCCATTAACAGAAATGATAATTGCCATCTTTGCAATTGGAGCAATGATTCGGTATACAAAAATGCTTCCACAAAAGAATTAGATACTTTTGACGCCATATTTTTCGCGATATTGATGGAGCGTCATTCCTGTTACACTTTTGAACTTCTTACCCAAATGACTCTGGGAGGAAAAACCAAGATAAGAGGAAATCGTGCTGTAGGAATATTTCGAATAGATAAGCATATTTTTCACTAATTGAATTTTTTCTTCTAAAATGTAATCACGGATGGTGATTCCTTCTTTTTTTCGAAATAAAGTGGAAAGATAATCGGGATTTAAATACAATTCTTTTGCAATATCGGAAGTAGATATCTTTTCGTGCAAATGAAGGAAAATGTATTGTTTACAACTATCGATTCTGGAGTCAGGAGTTAATCTGGTATGTTTTTGTTCACGACTTTTCTTTGACTTGTGAACCATAGCAGTATATTGATGTTCTGCCTGTCGACCAAGATGCCAGGCAGCTTCGGGATTTGTTACATTTTCAATTTCTTGAATATAACTATCACTCAAAGAGTAAGCGGATTCTGGAAGTATACCAGCATCCATAGCAGCCCTGCTGGCAAGTGTTACCAGAATGATTCCAATATTCTGGGCTTGACGAAGCGGGGTTGCGGCTAACTCACCAACTTTTCCGGCATAATCTTCCTGCCAGCTTTTCTCTAATTGTTCTATATCACCATTTCTAATGCTTGCAATTTCACGGACTTCCTGATCATAAGGATTATGTCGGGAATTATACTCCTGATTTTGAAAAACGATATCTACGTAATTGCTTTGAATGTTCTGTACAGTTTGTGTATCAAGACAGTTAAATGCAACTGTGTCTTTAAATGAAATGGATTTTTCCATAAAAAGATTTTGAATAAGAAGTGCTTCCTCGATTAAGGAAGAAATCCCACAATGAAAAACAAGAGAAGTATCGATGTCTGGCTGCATATCTGCAGGAAGATTAAAAAGATACGAGGTGGAATCTGTCAAATAAACGGGACCAATGCAATATATGAAATCTGAGTGTTGGATAACTGCAAACGCCAGTGGCTGATCACTTACGTAAATCCTGGGTATAAAAGGATTTGTGTCTGTTTTGATTATCATATTTATTTTTTTGGCGAAGACGGAATAATTCCAAGAACTATTTGTAAGCTGCTGTTCTAGATCAGGGCGGTTGCAGAAAATTTTGGTGGTGTGGTTTGTTTGGTTGTATCGGCATGTGAGTGTGTGTAGTCTGAAGGGAAGGGTACGAGAAAACGGGAGCTATTTGCATGGTGGAATACTCGCCAGAAAAAAAACAGATTATTGGATATCCGAAGCGCATTTGGCATGGCGGAACAGATCGAGGATGTATAGAGGCTCCGCACCTGACAAAACGAGACTCACTCTATTACATTATGTGTGCAGAGGGGGGAACTGGCTACAATCATTGTGTAACGGTGGGAAGAGCTGACCATGTCTGGGGTCCATATGTAAAAGATCCGATGAATCCGATTGTGACATCTGTTCCGGGGGAATCGAATGAACGTCAGGATCCAGACCATTTGAAACCAAAGTATTATAATCCAGATTCGATTCTGCAGAAGAGTGGACATGCAAGTTATGTGGAGACTCAGCTTGGGGAAGTATATCTGGTACATTTATGTGCGAGACCATTTGCACCAGAATTGCGCTGTACACTTGGTCGGGAGACCGCAATCCAGAAAATGATGTGGACGGAAGATGGGTGGCTTCGCATGGCAGATGGAAGCAATATTGCAAAAGAGTATGTAGAAGAGAGTAAGCTTCCAGAGTATTCGGTTCCTAAGCCCCCAGATATGGATGATTTTGACTCTGGTGAGCTTGGGAACTGGTATTATGCCCCTCGAATTATGCCACAGAGTTTTGCAGACGTGAAGGTTAGAACGGGATATGTGAGAATCCGTGGACAAGAAGCAAGAACATCTCTCAATCGAGTCAGCATACTTGCAAGAAAGCTGACATCGGTGCATGCACGGATTACAACGAAGATGGAATTTCTCCCAGAAGTGCATCAGCACAGTGCAGGTCTTATTATGTATTACGACAATATGAACTATGTGAATCTTAGAAAATATTATAGCGAAACATTAGGTCGGAGCGCGATTTCGATTATTCGATTGGAAAATGGAGAAAAGACAGAATTTTTAAACTCGAGAACGGCAGTAGAAGATTGTCCGATTTATATGAGATTGACTATTAATGGCAGAATTTCATATTTTGAATGGAGTTATGAAGGAGTTACATATAAGCGAATTGGAAAAGAATTTGATACGACGAAATTCTCGGATGAATATTGCAAGTATGGAGAATTTACTGGAAGCATGGTGGGACTGACCTGCGCAGATAGAGTGAAGCATCAGCATTATGCAGATTTTGACTTTTTTGAGTACGTGGCAGATGAATCTAGTGTGTCTATAGAATAAGGGAAGAGAAAGCAGCTAATCTTCTCTATTTTTACTGAAAAAAAGAATCGTGCCACTAAGAAAGACTTCGCGACAACTTGTCACGAAGTCTAAATTATGTTCTATATTAAAATCTTTCTACAAACCAGCGTCCCATATTATTCCCAGTGAGGTTAAATGTCTAACAGGTCACTGAATGCTTTTAATGCTCCGTCAGTATCATGAGCGAGAACGCGGGTAGCAAGTAACTTACCGAGTTGTACGCCTTCCTGATCAAAACTGTTTACATTCCAGATAAATCCCTGGAACATAATCTTATTTTCAAAATGAGCCAGTAATGCACCAAGTGAAAATGGTGTCAGCTGATCACCGATGATGATGCTGGAAGGACGGCCACCTTCAAATTTCTTGTTCGGATTCTCATCATCTTTACCGCAGGCAAAAGCAATAATCTGAGCGGCTACGTTTGCACATAATTTCTGCTGGCTGGTGCTTCCTTCAATTACGACATCGCTGCCAAGCTGGCTGTTCTTGTATCCGACAAACTGTAGCGGAACGATATCTGTTCCCTGATGTAATAACTGGTAGAAAGAGTGCTGTCCGTTGGTTCCCGGTTCACCGAAGATGATTGGTCCGGTTACATAATCTACAACTTCACCGAAACGGTTTACGGATTTACCGTTGGATTCCATATCACACTGCTGCAGGTGAGCAGGGAAACGGCTCAGTGCCTGAGAATACGGAAGAACAGCTGTAGCAGGATATCCCTGAACATTGCGCTCATAAACACCAATCAATGCATCCAGAAGGTCAGGGTTCTTTAAGATATCTTTATTTGCAGCAAGCTTGTCTTCTTCAGCTGCACCGTTAAGAATCTCTGCATAAACCTCTGGTCCAAATGCTAAGGAAAGAACAACACCGCCAACAACAGAGGAAGAAGAATAACGCCCTCCGATAAAATCATCCATAAAGAAAGCTTCAAGATAACAGTCGCTCTTCGCTAAAGGAGAGGTCTCACTTGTTGCAGCAAGCATATGTTTGGAAGGATCTAAGCCTGCCTTCTCCAAAGCATTTTTTACAAAAGCTTCGTTGGTGAGAGTCTCTAAAGTTGTTCCTGATTTTGATACAACGATGAATAAAGAACGGGATACATCAATGGATGCAAGAACAGCAGCAGCATCATCCGGGTCAACATTGCTGATGAATTTTGCTTCCATCTTTAAGGAATCGTTTGCCTTTGCCCAGTTCTCTAAAGCGATATATAAAGCACGAGGACCTAAATCACTTCCGCCGATACCAATCTGTACCACGGTTGTAAATTTCTCGCCGGCAGCATTGGTGATTTCGCCGGAGTGAACTTTCTTTGCAAATGCAGCAGCTTTTTCCTGCTGAGAAACATAAAAGTCACGCTTGTTAACGCCGTCAACAATAACTGCGTCTCCAAGCTGTCTGCGTGCTAAGTGATGAAGAACCCGACGCTTTTCGCCAGTGTTGACTACAGCACCGTTGTATAACTCTTCAAATTTGCTGACAAGCTGCTGCTCATCGGCTAATTCTGCAAGTGTCTCAAGGATTGTATCATCTACTTGTTTCGCAGCATAATTAAAGTTCAGACCTCCTGCCATTGGGGTAGTGTAGCGGGCTACGCGTTCACTGCCGCTTTCACCGGACATTGCATCGACAATGTTCACACGGTTTTTCATACCTGCAAGTTTGCCGTAGGCTGCCAAAGTATCAAGATTGTTCCAAGTTACCATAATAATTCCTCCTAAATGTGCTTATTGATTAGTTCAATACGAATGAATGCAAAACAAAGTTTCTAAAATAAAACTTCTTGTTAATTATACTAGAAAAAACTTCTTATTTCAATGGGGTTTATGCTCGTAAAAGGAAACAATCTATTGGTATATAGCTTTCCGTAATCTTTTTTTTTGTAAGAAAAACTATAGAATTTGTGAGGAAGCAGGAAAGTGGATCCAGAGTAACCGTTTGGCAATACACTTACGATAAACAGTATGAAACAGTTGACAACAGTTAAATACTGTTATATACTGTTTGTAGACAAGGAGGAAATGTATGAAAATTATTATAAATAACTCATCGATGAAACCAATCTATGAGCAGATTGTAGAACAAATCAAGGATAAAGTACTGGACGGGACGCTTCTGGAGGATACGGCACTGCCTTCTGTTCGCACGATGGCAAAGGAACTTCGCATCAGTGCATTGACGGTGAAGAAAGCATATGATGCGCTGGAACAGGAAGGCTTTGTGGTGACGGTACATGGCAAGGGCAGCTATATTGCGCACACTGGTTCGCAGCTGCTTCTGGAAGAGAAGAAGAAGGAAGTAGAAGCGGCTCTTGAAGCGGCCATTCGTATGGGGAAGAGCTGTGGGATGAAAGATGCGGAGCTAAAAGAACTGTTTCAATTGATTTTGGAGGATTGATCATATGCTAAAAGTAAAAAATCTACAGAAAAACTATAGTGCGTTCCATTTAAACTGTTCGCTGGAGGTGAGAGAAGGGATGATTACCGGACTGATCGGTGCCAATGGTGCCGGAAAGACCACGTTGTTCAAGTCTATTCTCGGATTGATTTCCATAGAAGGCGGAGAGGTAAGTGTTCTCGGAACAGACAGTGCCGGACTTGGGAGAGCCGAGAAGGAACAATTGGGCGTCGTGCTGACAGAGAGTGGTTTTAGCGGCTATCTTACGGTGAAGAAGATTGTGCCGATTCTTGCCAGTTTATATTCCCGGTTTGACCGCAGCGAGTTTCTTTCGCAGTGCAGGCATTTTCAGCTTCCAATGGATAAGATGATCAAAGATTTTTCCACAGGAATGCGTGCAAAGCTCAACGTATTGATTGCTATGAGTCACGACGCAAAGCTTCTGATTCTGGATGAGCCAACCTCCGGGCTGGACGTACTGGCAAGGGAAGAATTGCTGGATATGATGAGAAACTATATGGAAGAGCCCGGGCGCGCGATACTGATCAGTTCCCACATATCAAGTGATCTGGAGGGACTTTGCGACAACCTTTATATGATACACGAGGGAAAGATTGTATTCCACGAAGATACGGATGTGCTTCTGGATGAGTACGGTGTGTTGAAACTGACAAAAGAACAATATGATGGAATGGATAAAGAGCATCTTTTATATCGGCGTGAGGAGAGCTTTGGTGTGGCATGTCTGACAGACAGGAAGCAGTTCTTCCTGGATAACTATCCGCAGCTGGTAGTCGAAAAAGGAAAAATTGATGATCTGCTTCTTATGGTAGAGAAAGGGGTGAGAGTATGAAAGGCTTACTGATGAAAGACTTTGGTTTGATTTCTTCCAATAGGAGAATGCTCTTTATATTTGCAGCAATTGCAGTTTTGTCCATCATTGCAGGCAATGGAGAAAACGCCAGCTTTGGTGTTATGTTTCTGATCACATTTTGCGGGACACAGGTCATCAGCACAATCAGTTATGACGAGTTCGACCACAGCAGTACTTATCTGATGACACTGCCCATAAGCCGGAAACAGTACGCAGCAGAAAAGTATCTCTTCCTCTGGCTTATGATGGGGATTGGATTTGCTGCATCTGTCGTAGTATCATTGTTGGTAAGTGTTGTGTGTGGAGTGAACGGAAATATTCTGGAATGGATTGTGGGGTGCGTAGCCGCTCTGCTTGTAATCTATCTGCTTTTGATGGTGCTGCTTCCACTCCAGCTGAAATTCGGCGGAGAAAACGGGCGCATGATAATTATGGCGTTTGTGGCAGTGTTTTTGATCATCACCTTTGCGGCGAAAGGAATTAGCTCGGCAATGAACATCAACGTAGAAGCTGGTTTCAACAGACTGTTTTTGGGAATTCTTGCATTGAATAAAGGGATGCTGGTTTTGCTGATTCTTGCAGTGGTAGTCATAGCAACAGCTGTGTCGTTGTTATTTAGCATCAGAATTATTCAAAAAAGGCAGTTCTGAATGGGTTAGTCAGAGTTTTTTAATCTGCGGTATTTCTGAACCATCCATTCAAACTGGTGGCGGGCAACCCCGAGCTTGTCCGCTGCTTCCTGCATTGTCATCTGTTTTTGCAGCCATGCTTCATATAGTGGGTAGAATTCCGGCGGAAGTGGCTTGGGACGACGGCCAAGATGGATGCCCCGGGCTTTTGCGGCGGCAATTCCTTCTGCCTGCCGTTGGCGAATGCTTTCCCGCTCTGCCTGTGCAACATAGGAGAGGAGTTGCAGCACAATGTCCGAAATCAGTGTGCCAATCAGGTCTTTGTTTGTTCTGGTATCCAGGATAGGCATGTCAATAATGACGATGTCTGCCTGGATTTCTTTTACTATCTGTCGCCACTCAATCTGGATATCCTCATAATTCCTGCCAAGGCGGTCCAGACTCTTGAGAATCAGCACATCACCCGACTTTAATTTCTTCTTCAGTTTCTGATACTGTGGGCGGTTAAAATCTTTCCCGGAGAGTTTATCCATGTAAATATTTTTTCTCAGGATTCCCCACTTTTCCAATTCTAACAGTTGGCGGGCTTCGTTTTGCTCCACGGTGGAGACACGTACATAGCCATAAAAAGTTTTCTTCATAAAAATACCTCCTAGCACTAAGTATAACCAGAAGGAATAAAAATAAAACACAGAGAAAGGTGTACCTTTATCTTTATTGGAAAACAATAGTGTTTTTCAGAGAAATTTGCAGGAAATATTTAATATAAAGATTGAAAAGCACACTTTCAGGTGGTAAACTTATAAGGGATAAATGCGTTATAAAAATTAAAGATAAAGGTACACTTTTCTATTCAACAGAATTGTCCAGTATCCACGAAAAAGCTTTACGGAACTTTTCTGAAATGGGGAAAATAGGCTTTAGAGAAAAATCTCATCGCATCGATGAATAGAAAGAAAAGGAGAGGAAGGATGAAGGGATATATTAATCTTTTTGAGGGGGAATGTCTTTTTATGTGTAATGGAGCACATCCACTTCATGCAGGTGACTGTGTGATATTGTGTGAAGGTGAATATAATCATCAGCAGGCCAAGCTTGAGTTAGAAGATGGAAAATGGTTTCTGCGTGGAGAAGATTTCCGGATTTATCCGGTACAAGGGGTATTGGCGAGAATGGAAGAAAAATGATAATAAAGACTTTTACCGACAAACAGGTAGAAGTCTTTTTTTGCGGAAAGTTCCCTGATATTTTTAGAGGGCAACATTTACGATATAGCTAAGATTCGACGATAGTGAATTATCAAATTTCAGACATGAAAGTTTTGGTTAGAAGTCATACATTTTTCATTGTATATGTTTTTTTTTCAGCGTATAATTAAGTTAAGTATTTGTGGTATTTCCTTATTGCGAATGATGTAGAGTAGTGGGAGATACCGATGACAGCAAGAGAAGGGCATTACATATTGTACAAGGAGGGATGATTCGTGAAACGAAGACGAAAAATATCTCTCATAATTTCATTATGTTTTTGTGCAGCAATGTTACCGGCAATATCTTTGAAAGCAGCGTTTGATGATCGTGCGGATGAAAAAATCATCAGAGTGGCCATGCTGAACTATCCTAATTTTATGGAGTTTGATGAGAGCGGATATCCGGTAGGCTATGCCTGTGAATATCTTGATGAGATTGCAAAATATACTGGCTGGGAATATGAATATGTTCCGATGCCGTTTTCCGAGGCAGACGAAGCGCTGGAAAATGGAACGATTGATATTCTTCCGGGAAGTTTGTACTCGGAAAGCAGAGCGGACCGCTATCGATATGGAGAACACGCGATGGCACAGGATACGACAGTTCTTTGTGTGAATCCAGAGAATATGAAGTATTACTATAATGATTATGAGAACTTTGAAGGGATGAAAATTGGAGGAATGTCGGGTTCACTGCGTGCCGGACAATTTCAGGATTTTCTGAAATCCAAGGGAGTATCGGTTACCTTTCAAAATTACAGTACAGATAAAGAAATGCGGGAAGGCTTGAAAAGTGGAGAGGTAGATGCCATTTTGATGTCCAGTATACGCTGTTCCAACGATAACAAAATCATCTGCAGCATACATCCGGCGGAGGTTTTCTTTACGATGAATCCGCAGGATCCAGAATTAAAGTCTGAACTGGATGCAGCGCAGGAAGAAATTCTGGAATATAATCCATATTATAATTATCAGTTGCAGGAAGAGTATTATGGAGATATTCCCAAATCATTATCTCTGAATGCAGATGAAATTGCATATCTGAAGGAAGACAATGTGGTCACTGTTGCAGTTTCAGATGATATGTCACCTGTGGAGTATTACGACAAAACTTCTAAAAATTATCAGGGAATTGTGATAGATTTCTGTGATCAGATCAGCCGGAAGACGGGAATCGAGTTTCAATTTGTCTCGCGGAAGGATACAGAGACACTGAAGGAACAGATGGGAGATGGCGATGTTCAGATAGTTGGTTCAGTAGTGGATGATCGGAGGACGGCGGAAAAGCTTGGTATCAGTCTGACGGAGCCCTACTATCAAAATACCCTTACCATTGTGGTTAACAAGGACGTGGACAATTATACGGACTCAGCTCTTCATGCCTGTAAGAAGCAGGGGTACCTCCTGTTTGATGATGTTTTGAATGAATATGGATATCAGTCGGTTACAGAATATGATTCGTTTCAGAAATGTGTGGAAGCGGTTAACTCCGGCAAACAGGATCTTACACTGATTGCGGCAAATGGAACCCAGGAATTGGTGGAGCATTCCTACTATTCCAATATCCGGACATTTTCCCTTTCTGGAAAAATGTATCAGTTTTGCTTTGGAATATCGGACACAGCAGATCAGAGACTGGCGACGATTATGGATAAAGCGGTGAATTCATTTTCCGCAGATGAAAAAGCAAATATGGTGGTTCAGAATCTGACGAATCATTATTATAAACACTCATTAAAGGACTTTCTCTATGAGAATCGTATGTTTATCAGTATACTGATTATTATTTTTCTTCTTGCAATCATAATAATGGTAATACTTGAGAATAATAAGAGTAAGAAGTATAACCAGCAGCTGGAGGAAGCAACAAGCAGGGCTCAGCTTGCAAGCAATGCAAAGTCTGAATTTTTATCCAATATGAGTCATGAAATCAGAACGCCGATGAACGCGATTATCGGAACAACAAAGCTTGCACAGGGAGCAGAGTGCAATGACGAGGTACGGACGTATCTGAAAGAAATTGAGGATTCCGGTGAGTACATGCTGGGACTGCTCAATGATGTGCTGGATATGAGCCGTATTGAAAGCGGAAAGTTTCAGATGCGGCAGGAATGGGTGAAAAAGGACAGTATTATATTGGCTTGCATTGACATGATCAAGCCACAGATGCAGCAAAAAAATATACAGTTTATCTATCCGGAGAAAGGCAGTGAGGACAATCTTGAATTCTTTTTAGATCCTCTGCGTGTCCGCCAGGTGCTCATGAATATTCTGAATAATGCACTGAAATTCACTGGGGAGAACGGAAAGATAACATTAGAAACAAAAACATTGACTAATGATGGCTCCAGGAGAGTGGATGAATGTATTATCACAGATACAGGTTGTGGGATGAGTGAGGGATTTATTGAGCGGGCTTTTCTCCCGTTTGAACAGGAGCATAATAGTTATTCAGATAAAACGGAAGGAACCGGACTGGGACTTGCACTGGTGAAGCAGATCATTACAGAAATAGGTGGCAGCATTTCTGTGGACAGCGAGCTGGGAAAGGGCACAGTTTTCCGAGTTACGATTCCCTATCAATACCGTATTTCAGAAAAAAATCCGCTCCATGAGGAACCAAAGCCAATGGAGAATCTGTTAGATCAGAGTAGGATTCTGTTGGTAGATGATCATCCGATGAACCGGAAGATAGCTAGAAGATTGCTGGAAAAGCAGGGGGCTTTAATTGAAGAAGCAGTGAATGGACAGCAGGCACTGGACCTGTTTTCTTCTTCAGAGAGTGGTTATTACGGTGCAGTTCTCATGGATATCCGAATGCCGGTGATGGATGGGTTGGAAGCCACAAGGAAGATTCGCGCACTGGAGAAGAAAGACGCGAAGGCAGTTCCAATTATTGCAATGACGGCCAATGCGTTTGCAGAGGACGAAAAGGCATCGAAAGATGCCGGAATGAACGCTCATATTGCAAAGCCGGTCAACCCAGATCTTTTGTTTGAAACTTTGAATTTACATATTATGATGAGGCAGCGGAACATTAAAATCGAATCGTGAATGTTCAAAAAAAGCAGTTCGAATGGAGTTGGAGATTTTGAATAGACTGGAAAGACTGGAAGATTATACAAAAATGTGGCGAAAATATCAAAAAAATGTTATAATGTAGTGCATGAAAAAAAGAAGCAGATGCGTAGCAGTAGTATCATTTGCTTCTTTTTATATTGAAGAGGAGGACAGAATATGTTAAAACTATGGATTTGTGGTGCGAATGGACAGATTGGACAGGCAATCAATGAAGTTCTTGATCCACTGGAATTTGAGGTCTTTAATTCGGATAAAGAGGAATTGGATATTACGGATATTGATGAGGTGATCAGTTTTGGCGAGATCAACCGTCCGGATGTCATCATCAACTGTGCCGGAGTCACACATATTGATGTATGTGAGGAAGACCCGAAGCTGGCTTATAAAGTCAATGCTCTCGGAGCAAGAAACCTGGCCATTATTTCAGCAAAGCTGAATGCGAAGATCGTACAGTTGTCAAGTGATGATGTTTTTGATGGAAGAAGTCTGGATCCATACAATGAATTCGATAAGACCAACCCGATGACAACTTACGGGAGATCAAAGCTTGCGGGGGAGAACTATGTGAAGGAGTTCACTCAGAAGCATTTTATTTTGAGAAGTACCTGGGTATATGGAAAAGGAAGTAATTTTGTCAGTCATTTTCTGGAGAGAGTGGAAAGTGGTGATAGAATTTCGGTTGCGGCAGATCAGTTCGGTTCACCGACAAGTGCCAATGAGCTTGCACGTTTTATCCTATACATCATCAAAACAAACGAATATGGTACTTACCATGCGACATGTACGGGAACCTGCAGCAGATATGCATTTGCCAAGGAGATTCTTGCACTGACAGGAAAGAGTGCAGAGCTTAAGGCTGTGCCAACGAAGGAATCAGAGTTCTCAGTGGCAAGACCGGCCTATGCGGTTTTGGATAATTTTATTATGAGTATTATTGATGTGTATGACTTCCCGGATTGGAAGAGTGCATTAAAAGATTTCATTCAGGGAGGAAACTAATTTGGATAAAAGACAAGAAAAGAAAACAGAACAGACAAAAACAAAGAAGCCGATGGGTCTGACAACGAAGATTTTTATCGGATTGATTGCAGGTGCAGTATTTGGTGTAATCCTTAATTATCTGGTCCCGGCAGGAGCAGTAAAGGATGATATTATTGTAAATGGAATCTTGTATGTGGTAGGACAGGGGTTTATCCGTCTGATGCAGATGTTGGTTGTTCCGCTGGTATTCTGCTCACTGGTGTGCGGAAGCATGTCCATCGGAGATACGAAGAAGCTTGGAAGCGTTGGAGTAAAGACCTTACTGTTCTACCTGGCCACCACAGCACTTGCCATCTCAGTGGCGCTTAGTGTCGGCAATCTGATTGACCCGGGGCTGGGCCTTGATATGAGTTCTATTCAGGCGGCATCTACGACAGTGGCAACCACCGAGGCAACGAATTTTGCAGACACGCTGCTGAATATCATTCCGACCAATATCTTTAATGGTCTGGCAGAAGGAACGATGCTCCAGGTAATCTTCTTTGCCCTTATCGTTGGAATTATTCTTGCGAAGCTCGGGGAGAGAGTAGAGACGGTGGGAAATTTCTTTACACAGTTCAATGATGTCATGATGGAAATGACGATGATGGTGATGAAGGTGGCACCGATTGGCGTTTTCTGTCTGATTGCCAAGACATTTGCAGGAATTGGCTTCAGCGCATTTGTCCCGATGCTGAAGTATATGTTTGCCGTATTGCTGGCGCTTGCAATCCAGTGTTTCGTCGTATATCTGGGATTGCTAAAGGTTTTTACAGGGCTGAATCCGATTATATTTATCAAGAATTTTTTCCCGGTTATGGCTTTTGCATTTTCCACAGCGACGTCCAATGCGACAATCCCTCTTTCCATTGATACATTAGCGGCCAAGATGGGCGTGTCCAAGAAAATTTCATCCTTTACCATTCCACTTGGTGCGACAATCAACATGGATGGTACCGCAATCATGCAAGGTGTGGCCGTTGTGTTCGCAGCGCAGGCATATGGAATTCATTTGGGAATGGTAGATTATCTGACGGTAATTGGAACAGCAACACTGGCTTCCATTGGAACGGCGGGAGTTCCTGGTGTTGGTCTGATCACGTTGACGATGGTATTTAATTCCGTTGGACTTCCAGTGGAAGCAATAGCACTGATTATGGGTATCGACCGAATTCTGGATATGACACGTACAGCAGTGAATATTACGGGAGATGCGGTTTGTACGACTATTGTAGCTTCCATTAATAAAGCAGTTGACCGTGATGTCTTCAATACATCACGACAGAAGAAGGCGGTTGAGATTGACCGCTGACAAAAATCTTGCGGAAAGCGAAACAGTCAGCGTTGAATGAACAGGAAGAAATCGCAGGAATGCGTTTACAATTTCTATAGGAAAGGCAAGAAAATGAAGATTATTTCATTGATTGAAAATCAAGTGAGAAACGAATATTTGGAACAGCTTCATTCGGAACACGGTCTGTCAGTCTGGATTTGGTATCAGGGAAAGAATTATTTACTGGATACGGGATCAACCAACCTTTTTGCGGAAAATGCAGAGGCTATGGGACTGAATCTGGAGGATGTGGATACTGCATTTTTATCCCACGCACATTATGATCACTCTGGTGGTTTTGCAGAATTCTTTGCCTTGAATCAAAAAGCAAAGGTCTATCTGAGAAAAGAGTCTGTAGAAGGCTGTTACAGCCAGAGAGGAGAAAAGAATCGCTATATAGGCATCCCGGAAGGTCTGCTAAAGGATTACCCGGACAGGTTTATTTTTACAGATTCACAGATCGAAGTAGAAAAGGGTATCTGGCTCATCCCCCACACAACGGAGAATCTTGAGGAGCGGGCGAGACACAATCATATGATCCGCAAAAAAGAGCAGGGCTATAAGACCGATGATTTTATGCACGAACAGAGCCTGGTTTTTGAAGGAGAAAAAGGTCTTGTAATTTTAAACAGCTGTTGCCATGCAGGGGTGGATAACGTTATAATGGAAGTGCAAAAAGCATTGCCCGGACGGAACATCGATGTGATGATTGGGGGCTTCCATCTGATGGGAGCCAGTGGAGCTGAGACAATGGGATACACCAGAGAAGAGGTAGAAAAATTGGGCAATACCTTAATGGCACTCCCGGTCAATCGCATTTACACCGGACACTGTACCGGTCTTCCGGCATATCGGATCCTGAAGGAAATGATGCCGGAGAAGCTGGACTATTTCAGCTCGGGAACGAGCATAGAGTGCTAAGATACCAGATAGTCTATATCTGATATTGACACAGGAGAGGAGCAACAAATTATGGTAGAAACAGGGGTTATCCACGGGCGGTTTCAGGTCTTTCATCTGAAGCACATGGAGTACGTTCTTGCAGCAAAGATGCGGTGCAGGAAACTATATATCGGAATTACACAGCCGGACGATTTGTATGTAAAGGAAGGACAGTACGAACACAGCGCTGCTTATCTTTTTGCAAATCCGCTGACTTATCTGGAACGATACACAATGATTAAAAAAGCGATACTTGACTTTGGGGTGTCTGCGGATGAATTCGAGATCGTCCCGTTTCCAGTTGAACGACCGGAATATATTCTTCAATATGCGCCGAAGGATGCAGTGTTTTATATGAATATCTATGACAGCTGGGGTGAGGAGAAGTATGAGTTGTTCAAGAGTCTTGGGCTTGAGGTGGATGTACTGTGGAGAAAAGAGGAGCATGAAAAAGGGCTCACGGCCACAGATGTCCGGATGGCAATCGCTAAAGGACAGGATTGGCAGCAGATGGTACCGAAGACCACGTATGAGTATATTGTAGAGAATCAGTTGGATACGAGAATCCGGCAACTGTCTTATTAGGATGACTTTGGTATAGTATTGAAAAAGGGGAGGTCGTGACCGCTGCAATCCAGCGGCCACGACCTCCCTTTCTCAATACAGATCAGATTTTACTTTATAATAGTCCCGGTCTTTCCATTCATTCCTTCTTTTAATTTATCGTAGGAGGTGATGAGTGCCTGACGGCCTTCCCTCTTTTCTACGAAGGAGACGGAAGCGTTGAACTTTGGAAGCATGTTGTAGATTCCAAAATGTCCCTCTTCCATGTAAGTCTTTGCCTGATCAACGGTAACTTCATCCAGTGCCTTTTCATTCGGTTCGCCCATGTTGATGCAGACCTTTTCTACATTGGTGAGGATGATCAGTTCATCAGCATCGACTTCTTCTGCAAGTTTACCAGCTGCAAGATCCTTCTCAATGACTGCGCTGGCCCCTTTGAGGTGATGATCCTGCTGCAGAACCGGGATACCACCACCACCGCATGCGATCACTACCTGATCAGCGTCAAGCAGAGCCTTGATGGCATCAATTTCAACAATCTGCACAGGGTTCGGTGCGGATACAACACGGCGGAAACCTCTGCCTGGTTCTTCCACGACATAGTTTCCCTTTTTGCGTTCAATAGTAGCTTCCTGCGCTGTCATATACCTTCCGAGAATCTTTGTCGGAGTGTAGAATGCTTCATCGTAAGGGTCAACAATCACCTGAGTGATAATTGTGCTGACTGTGCGGAAAATACCGCGGTTAATCAGCTCTTCACGGATTGCATTCTGAAGGTCATAGCCGATGTAGCCCTGACTCATAGCGGAGCAGACGCTCATTGGAACAGCAGTATAGTCAGAATGATTAGTGCCAAATTCATTCATGGCAGCATGAATCATTCCAAGCTGCGGCGCATTACTGTGAGTGATAACAACCTGATTACCGGTTTCGATTAAATCTGCAATAGATTTGGCTGAATTTTTAACGGCTATCATCTGCTCTGGGAGTGTAGTTCCAAGAGCACGGTGGCCTAAAGCGACAACAATTTTTTTCTTCATATTAATTACCTCTGTCTGAACATCAGTCCATCTTAAATTTGCTCTCAGCAAATGAACTGACGCTGCATATCAAGTCTCCATAGAAAACTTGATACAACCTTTCTTATAGTTTACGGAATAATCATATGAAAATTATAGTATTATTCAGTGGAAAAAGCAACCTATCTTTGGAGGCAGTTTATGAATAATTTGCGGTTTTACCATCCTGGGTGTATAATCTTACAAAAGCAGCGAAGCGGATTTTAAGCATCCATTTGCTGCATAAGTAGAAAAATGATTACAAAGAAGCAGTAAAGTGTATTCCAAATGTCTGCTTTATCACATTTACAAATCACACCAAGGCAGGATGAAACAATGAGGATATTTCGAATGAGACCCAATGAAGAGAAGGTTGTGTGGAAGAGAAAAGAAATAAAGAAAAATGCAAGAAGAGAAATGAAAGCAAACTACTGGAGATGTGTGGCAGTTTGTTTTTTACTTGCTTTTCTGACTGGTGCATATGCGTCTTCCACAAGAATGATCGCAAGACAGAATGTGGATGGCAACAATGAAGAAGTGAGAGAAGATGAGTACGATGCCGGTCCGCAGAGCTATTTTTCCCGATATGAAGAATCACATCCGAACGCTGGAAAGCGGGAACGTGCCATTGTGAGAACAATGGATGAGATTGTCACTACTTTTGTAAGCAGCAGTGACACACAGCTGTTGATTTTTAATATGCTGGAAGACATTTTGGGCAACGATATGGATTTGGCCTTCTGGCTGCTTGTTCTGTCGATTCTCCTAAAGATATTTTACGATGTGTTTGTGGCAAATATATTGAAAATCGGTGAAAAAAGATTTTTTATGGAAAATCGGTTATATGAGCACTCCAAGATTAACAAGATCATTTACATGTACAAGATTAATTATGTGAAACGACCTGCCTGGGTCATGTTCTGCAAGGATGTATTCCAGTCGTTGTGGAATCTTACCATTATAGGCGGCATCATCAAGCATTATGAATACGCTATGATTCCGTATATCACAGCGGAGCAGCCGGATCTTGAAAGAAAAGAAGTGTTCGCGCTTTCAAAGGAGATGATGAAAGGCAACAAATGGAGAATGTTCCTTTTGGATGTTTCATTTGCTGGTTGGGGGATTCTTGGGGTTTTTACATTTGGAGCTTTGCAGATCCTGTTTTTGAACCCATACCGTGCCCAGACTTATGCAGAATTGTATATGGCAATCCGGAGAGCGATGATAAGGCCTCGTGCTTATGGGTATAAAGTATTTACTGATAAATATTTGGATGTAGTTCCATCGGATGATGAGCTTCTGATTAGTAAGCTTGTTTATGATGAGGACCGCAGTGAGAGAATGAAAGAAGCGGTTATTGAAAACGGGAAATATCCGGGATTTCTTTATAACATCCAGCCAAAGTACCCGGAGTTCATTGTTTCAGGAAAAGCCAATTATTCCTATTCGTTCCTTGAATATGTGGAGTTGTTCTTTTCGGCCTCCATTGCCGGATGGCTCGTGGAGCTGGTGACTTTTTTGCTTCAGAATGGAGCAATCGTCAAACGAGGATTCCTGACGGGTCCCTGGATGCCGATTTATGGGTTTCTTGCAATTTCCGTTGTCATATTGCTGAGGCGCTGGGAAGACAGACCAGTGAGAGTCTTTTTCTCATCTTTCCTGTTAGGATCTGCATTTGCATATGCTATAAGCTGGATTCTCGAATATTATACAGGAGAGCGCTATTGGGACTGTTCCAGTTACTTCCTGAATATCGGGGGGAGAATCTGTTTGGAAAATGCATTATTGTATGGTTTGGCAGGCTGTGTATTTTTGTATTATATTGCACCATTTCTGGAAGAACACAGAAAAGAAGAAAAGCAAAAATACAGATCTGTTCTCTGTATTGTACTGACAATCTGTTTTATTATAGATGCTGCAATTAATCTCATGAAGTAAATATGGTTTACAAGGTATACACATCTTGGTATAATATACCATGTATGGGAATGATATCTCATGTGGAAAACAAAAAGGATGTATAAAAGGAGGAGTAAAGATGTACAAACCAAACAAGTTATTAAAGGTTGTATCGATTATCATGATTGTATTTGGTGTAATTTCATTGCTTTCATCAATTGCGTTGGTTGCGATGAATGGCAACACTCAGGTAAAGCAGATACTTGATTCGGCTGGCGGAATCAGTACAGTTGACATGGTGGTAAGCTTTGCAGGAGGAATCTTAGAATTAGCAGCAGGTATTGTCGGCGTTATGGGAAAATCAGCACAGTTGACAATGATTATGGGAGTGGCATATCTGGCACTTTCAGTAATTTCTCTGGTGATGTCAACTGTATCTGCCGGTTTTTCAGCAGTTTCACTGATCAGCCTGATTATCCCGATTCTATATGTGTGGGGAGTTTATCAGTCTAAGTAAGATTGTGACAGAAGAATACGGATGTTCGTTCCACTATTTTGATACATAAGAAGATAAGAAAAGAAAGCGGGCTGCCATATCGTATGCAGCGACTTCTATGATAGGGAGAAGAGAATTTTTCTCCCTATCATAGAAGTTGTCATACGAACTGTGACAGCCCGTTTTTTATCTGTTTAAAATAACCTTATAAAAGATGTTGCTCGGAAGCAGCAAAGCGGATTCCGAGCATCCATTTGATTTATGTCAGTTTAAGGCAAAGTGCATTGTTCTTAGGAATGCATGGATTCATGCTCTTTTTTTATTTCTTCAAAACATTCCAATGGAGTCCAGAACTGGTTCGTCGGAGTGAGAATCGCTTTGTAAGGGAGTGGTCCGGCACCGGATCTGCGCAGTGCTGCCAAAGCCTGATTCAACTTCGCATCATCCATAAATGCGAACACCAGCATTGTATCAGAAGGACCTGGGGTCTCTGTCTCGCTGGCAGTTTTGAGAACATCCTTCAATCCGGCAAGGTATCCAAGCCTCTGGGAATACTCTTCCGGTCCCACATAACGTACCCGCACCTTGAGTGGAAAGAGCGCCATTTCTATTTTAAATCGTTTACTTTTATCGGTAACATTGAAAAGTAATATTGTTTCTTTCATGATAAACCTCCTTTGCTGTAGTTGTATTTTAGCCTATATTATGGAATTTGAAAAGCAAAAGCATGCATTTTCGAAAAAAACAGAAGTACAGTCGCTGATTTGAAATGATGGTGCCAGCAGAAGCACCTAATCTGTCCCTATGCACTTCACCGGATAGAGTTGAATGAAAAGGCACGAAGATTCTATAGCAGA
>JAQVCP010000141.1 GCA_028689735.1 Hespellia sp.
TTGCTACATGTCCAATCATGTTTTCACCGCTCACTCGGGAATGCGCAGCCATATCCCGGGCCGTCAATTCCAGATACCATTTATCCTGCTCTTTGTCGTGACGCAGGTAAGCCTCACGTTCAAAACCAAGGTTTGCCATAGAAAAGCATTTCTCCATGTCCGAAGCATAATTCTCCATACACAGCAGTTTGAAATACACCTGACAATCTTCCAGAGCTTCTTGTTCTTCCGGCGCAAATCTTACCATTTTCTTAGTGCGCATCGCCCGCTGCACGGGTGTTCCCGTATTATCATCTACCATTTTTTTCAATGTATGCATTTCCACATTTCCTATCATGACACGCAGATTGTTTTCCAGTTCCTGCTCAGGAATGCCAATCGCCCGAAGATAGTTGGTCAGCTTCACGATCAGACTCTTGTATTCTGCCAGCCAGAGTTTTCCTGTTTCTGTGAATTGGAAGTCTTCCTTCAGATAACCATTGTTGATGCAGACCTTGAAATATCGGCTGACAGTTGCCTGTGTTGTACCACAGCATTCTGCAATCATGCTTGCTGACCCCCATCTGCTTTTTAGTTTTTCCAGTTCGATCAAAAACCTCAACTGAAGCAGTGTCGGCAATGCGCTGCTTCGTCTTGTATTGTCTTTCTTTTCCATTTCCTTAAATCCTTTCGTTGGGTTATTTTTGTAATAGATATACAAACAACTCCCGGCAGTTTTCTGCGGTCGGCAGTTCGTCCCACATTGTCAGTCCGACCATCAGCGCCCCCTCCAGAAATGGCATCGCGGCACTTGTAGTAAACGTGAATGACGTAGTCGGCAAGATGTATCCATACTCCGGCTGTTTTGGATGTCCTGCTTGCTTTGGGCATTCGGACTTCTCTGCTTTTACCCACTGATCATTTTTCCTGTACCAGACGATCAGTCTCTTTTTTTCCTCTCTAAGCTTATACCAGAAGCAGCTTCTCTCTTCGTCCACAACCAGGATTCCTTCATCCTGAAAATATTGCTCGCGCGCCAGGATTCTGGGAGACCGCTCACCGACCCGGTAGAGTATCATGCATGCACCGTACTCTCCCACCGTATACATCGTTCTGAGATCCAGATATTTCACCTTTCGTTCGTAAACATCGCCATGCCGCACAAAATCCATAATCCCCTGTACAGCCTGTTTGTCAATGATATGCTCAAGACGGCATGCATTTTCCTGTGCCTGCTCCAGCTCCATTCCACTTACAAGCTGTAAAAAAGTCGTAAGGTTCTCGTGTCTGTGCAGGCACTCCATTCCCTGTGCCTTTCCAAAGTCTGTCATGATCAGATCCTCTTTCGGAACAACCTCCTTTAGATAGTTGTGTCTCACCATTCTTCGCAAGAGCCCGTTTAATTCCGCTTTGCTGATGCCGAAATCAACGGCAACATCTGCCGCTTTCATTGATTTGCCGTCTAGCCAGCGCTGATATAAAAATTCCAGAAGATCCTCTTCCATCTCTTCTTTGTTTTTGGGGATATTCCCCCCGATCTCTCCTACAAAGGGATCGCTTACAAATTCTTTTGCCATAAATTGTCTCCATTCTGGATTAGTAAATGCGAAAATCCCCAGTCTGCCATCTGCGCGTGACCGTTATTCATCATCTTCACCATCATTTTTCCGCCAGACCTTCTGGCTTACATGTATTTTGAAAAAAGCTCATTTTCGTTCCTCCTGACAATTTTTATTGTTTTGAATTTTCGATAGATTCTGACAAATGACGTGTATATCGAAAAAAGATGTCCACCAACTCAACGATGAACACCTTTTATTATAATCATATTTGTCTTGTGTCTTGTCTGACAATGTCAGGCTGTAGCAAATCGAGCAAAAGAAATCTCCGTTCCATTTGCGTGCCTGTTGCAGATATTCACAGCCTTACTCATTACCTCTGCAAACTGATCATCCTTGGTGACAACCTTTAGAAAGGTGTGATCTTTTGTAACTTCCACGGATTCCACATCTTCCAACTGTCTCATTTCCTTTTCTATTAACTTTACCTGCTCATCTGTTACCTTCTTTGAGAAGCGATAATATCTTCCCATAACCGTCATCTCTTTCCTGATTATTTTTTGTTAGTTCACTCTAACCGCCTTAAGAATACACCCTTTACAAAAGGGTGGCAATATCAAGATGTGTTATTAAGATATTTTCTCATTTAGAAGCATACCTTGCTCCCAAAAGGCCCTCGCTGATAAGCAGTGTTACTTCAAATAGCGTTCTGTGATATCAGAAAAGAAATCCGCATCCCATAATTCCAAACCATCTTTTTCTGCTGCCAACAAGAAGGGTGAAACATCCTCTTTGGCACTGGTAAAATCAACTGTGGCAAATCGTTGCTTCAACAATTCTTTCAGTTTGGATAGGATGAGCTCCTCTTCAGGATTCCATTTGCCTGATTGTTCCATCCTCTTTTGAAGATAAGGCACATTGACCGCGCATCCCTTTTTTAGGTACCAGATATAATCGAAGAAATCACGACCCTTCACGCGATGCTTATAGTCGCGGCAAAGGACGGCATGAACCTTTCCTGCAAATAGAGACGGCATATCATATAGCCTTGCTCGATAGTTGGCCGGATTGATCGCACTCATATACTGGTAACCTGCGCCTTCCGGAGGGTTGGTGTCAATCTCGAATTTGATTTTAACAAGTGCATTTGGATTTAAGCCATAAATACTGGCATCATCCATTCTCAGCGCCCCTCCTTTTCAAGCAATCGAACCAACTGGTCCAGGTTTGTCCTGTGATACAATGGAGCGATCCGCTTCATTTTTTCAGAATCAAGCTCCTCATAAATATCTTCATCTAAACGCATTCCATCAAAAAGCCATTCCCTAAAATCATTGATGCCACGAATCGGTGCCATGACACACAACTGATCACACAACGCTTTTTCTCTGGTAGCAATCAAGTAAGGGCGATTTCCGGAAAGTTCCCGGGTATAATAATAAGGAAAAACAGCCTCTGGAATGTCTCTGTAGGTAAATGATCCAAACTGATTGCTGTATTCTAATTTCTTGTTTCGGCCAAAAGTTGCAGAGGTGTAAACCACAACTCTTTCCGGAATCATACTGTAATAGGAAAGCGCATATTCAAATGACAGATAAGAAGGCCCCAGTAATGCATTTGCCATAAGGAAACCGGGCGCAGCGCTATCTGTCTCAAAAAGGCCTCGCTTCAAGGGGATCAATTCGCCCTTTTTCACCATTGTTTGAACTCTGGATTGTGGATTTGCATAAGCTCTATTTTCATAAAGCAGTTGTTCTGAAGAAATTATCATGTTGATATCCTCCCTTTAATACAAATTACATTATATTATACGGAGGAAATCAACATTTTATTCGCAGGCGATCATAAAACGAAGAACAAAAGTCAGAAATCAAAATAGTTCCACTAACACTTCCAGCAGTTCTTCCACGTTTTTCTTTCCGAACAGCACCTGATCATCATTGATAATCATACAAGGCACACTCATCACCTGATACTTGTCTTTCAGATCCGGATAATGCGTCAGGTCAAACATTTCCGCCGTCACGTTATCTGACAATGATGCAATCTTCTGCGCTGACATCACAAGCTCCGGACACATCGTGCAGGAAAGTGAAACCAGCATTTTCATATTTATGTTTTGTTTCATCTCCCGGATTTTTTCTTTATCGTCAGGTGAGATTGCGGTTCCAGGTCCTGCAGCGTTGTAAAGTGCTATTACGAAGGAATTAATCTCATGACCTCCGGGAACGCCGTGAAAAATCATTCCTGAAGCACTTCCATCCGGATTTATCACTTCCATAGCATGAAGATATTCCGGTACGTTTTCTTCTGCCCTCTCCCATGAAACCTTGTCTGTCATTTGTGTGAACTCTTCTAGAAAGCTTTCTACCTCTTTCGACACTTTATCCGTGCCAAGCCATGCCCGTACACATACAGGCTGTTGAAACTTGTCAAACAGCGGCACCAGTTGACTTTTGACTGCGTCATCCAGAAATACACCGTCAGCACTGTTCGTCTCATTGGAATTCATCGTATTACCGTTTGTTTCCGCATTTCCTGTATCAGAATCCTTTTTTTGTTCAGGCACTATTACCGTAAACTCTGGTATGGAGAGTTTTTTATGAAGCTTCGTCACAACGTGCTCGAGTGAAGTTGCCGCGATTGCACCATCCGCAACTGCGGTGACAACCTGCCTCAGATTCTTCACACACACATCACCGGCGGCATACACGCCATCGAGATTTGTTTTTTGATTTCCATCTGTCACAATATATCCCTGTTCATTAAGCAGAAGTGCTTTTGGAAGCCACTCGGTATTCGGTGCATATCCCGCAAACACAAACACGCCGAATCCGCCATCCTCGTCTGCATCGTACTCCCATGTTTCGTGACTGTTCCTGTCCCGAAATACCGCTTTTTTCATCGTGGTATTCCCTTCTACTTTTATCAATTCCGTACGGAATCTAACGGTAATCTTCTCATTTCCAATCAGCTTGTCTGACACGGTCTTAGCACAGCTGAAAT
>JAQVCP010000052.1 GCA_028689735.1 Hespellia sp.
TTTTTCCAATGCTGCACGGTATATTTGGTATTCGTGTTAGCTGTAAAGTTTCCTGACAAGTTTACTGCCTTCGCCGGCATGCTGAACTTTCCGCCCGCTACTGCTGCATCCGTTGTCTTCCAGCCACCGAACGCATATCCTGCTGCACTTGCTGCTGCGGCTACCGTTACATCTGCCCCGTATACATACGTTACAGTTTCCGGCAGAGCACTTGCTCCCTCAACCGTGTTTTCATAGCTGTAGCTTACGGTATAACTGTTTCTGTCATAGTACAGCTTCAGTACCAGCTTTCCGTCCCCTGTGATGATTCCACTTGGTACACGATCTGCATAGTTCGTGTTCTCGGTAAAGCCTTCATACGTCTTTGCTGTTGCTGTTGCGATTGCCCCGGTGGTTCCAGCCAGGTTACTTTCCGTATCCGCCAGGACATAGCTCGCACCATTCACACTCTTTTTCCAATGCTGCACGGTATATTTGGTATTCGTGTTAGCTGTAAAGTTTCCTGACAAGTTTACTGCCTTCGCCGGCATGCTGAACTTTCCGCCCGCTACTGCTGCATCTGTTGTCTTCCAGCCACTGAACGTATATCCTGCCGCATTTGCTGCTGCGGCTACCGTTACATCTGCCCCGTATACATACGTTGCTGTTTCCGGCAGAGCACTTGCTCCATCTACCGTGTTTTCATAGCTGTAGCTTACGGTATAACTGTTTCTGTCATAGTACAGCTTCAGTACCAGCTTTCCGTCCCCTGTGATGATTCCACTTGGTACACGATCTGCATAGTTTGTGTTCTCGCTAAAGCCTTCATACGTCTTTGCTGTTGCTGTTGCGATTGCCCCAGTGGTTCCAGCCAGGTTACTTTCGGTATCCGCTAGGACATAGCTCGCACCATTCACACTCTTTTTCCAATGCTGCACGGTATATTTGGTGTTTTTATTCTCTGCAAAGTGGGCTATGAACGTTACTGTTCTATAGATTCCTTTTTCCTTTGCTACTGCATCTACCTGCTCCCTCGTCAACGTTTCGCTGGTCGTCACCTTATCATCTCGGTCATTCGTCCACTCCACGAAATGATAACCTGGTTTTGCGGTTGCCGTTGAGCCTGCTGCTTTTCCTGTTGCCGGAGCTACATCTTCATAATCCAGTGTTACCGTTCCCTTGGTTATATTTTCACTTTCGTAAGCAATTCTTACATTCTGAGTAAAAGTCCATTTACCAACAAAAAGTAATCCAGATGCTCCCATCTGCATTGTATTAGCTGTCACCTTGTTGCCGTTTAAAAGCCAACCGTCGAAGGTCCAAACCCCATTATTAACAGTGTCTGTTATTGGACTTTCTGGTTTATCCTTAATCGTTACGTTATTGCCAACATAATACTTTCCATCATCAACAGGTGCTGTTTGAACCCCACTTGGATAAGTACTGGCAGAAGAAGTTGGTGGCGTAATGTATTCATACCTATACTTTACATTTTTCTGTTCTGCAATACTACAGTTCGTACTTGCCGAACTCGTAATCGTCGAATATGTATCAACATACTGGCTACCACTCAATTTAAGCCCAAACTTATATTTAACAGCCGCAGTAACATCTAACTGCACATCACCACTTTCACAATCCGCTTCAGTTGCTGTGTAAGTAATTGTGCCTATGTATTTAGAACCCGATTGTGTCAGATTACTAACAGTATATTCTTTTCCGTTAATAGTTGCTGAAGTAACATTTACTTCCTCAACAGTAACATTATTTCCTCCATTAACAGTTCCTGGTGTAATAGAAACTGTAAAGGTCAATGTATCTCCCGGCTTAACGGATGAGGTTTTATTGGAAGATGCTGTAACAGAAATTGTTGGCTGCTGTCCATTAACTTCAAATGTTGCCGTAGCATTTGTAGTCGTTCCTGTTCCTCGACTATAACCGAAGCATGCTGTATATCCCAGTTTAGCTGCCTCTGCGGCAACGGAAGAAATCTTAGGATAACCTGCAATATTACCATACGGTCCGCCAATCTTATACAAATCATTATTACCCGATGCTCCAAGGCCTGTCAAAAGATAATTATCATCCGGTTTAACAAATACAACTACGTATCCTGGCTTTGCCCCCGAAACATAATCGTCATATGTATAAGATTCACCTGCAACAAACGTATGATACTGAAAATCTGCAATAAGTGCACTCGCGCTGGTATCGTCATGATACATCACAGAAATCGCATCAACATTGGTCATAGTTGGTGTCAATGTGATAGAATATGCCTTTTTCCACACCGCATACAGTGTAACATCGTAATTACCCATATTGAAAGTTGTTGTACCACCTTCTGAGTAATTAGCTGAGCTTGCGTTTGCCTTTGTTGATCAACCCAAGAACTGATGTCCTGAGCGTGCTGGCTTAGGTGTAAATGCCACTGTGACTCGGCTTCCCGATGCGACGGTTTGTGACTCAGGAACCTCTCCAGTTCCACCATTCGCATTGTACGTCACCTTCAAGCCTTTAACGTCCCCTGATTTTGAAAAAGAAATTGTATAAACCGTAAAGTGCTCCGCCTCAAACGCTACTTCACTCAAACTAGTATCAGTCACATCCTCCGATGCCATGTCCTCCAGTTTCAATTCCTCCGCCACAACACTTCCAGCCTCATCAGCCGTCAGCTTCGCAGCCTTGGTATCGTCAACTGCATAGATTTCGACGGTATCTGCTTCTGCGGACATCTCTTCGATCTTGGCACCAGCAAATGTTACATCCACATAACCATTGCTGGACCAGCTGTTATCCAGCTTCTTGCCATTATACATCAGGTTGATATCATAAGCCACAACCTGGCTTACAGTCTTGGTCTCATTATTTTCTGCAGCCGCTTCTTCAATCTTCGCACTGACTGCCTCAGCAAAGGATTCTTCTCTGATCGCCACTACGCTCAGTTCAGTTCCTTCCGGAATGATGCCTTCCTCAGCATGAACGGTAATCAGCACATCATCGATCACAACCGGCTCCGGGGCAAACTCCGGATGTGCGATATCGGTCTCCATCGTAGAAGCCACGATCTCCAGGTCTTCGCTTACTTCTTCTACTGCATATGTATAGGAAGCTTCTGCCAGATTGGAATCCGTTGCAACATCCTCCGGGTCGATTTCCTCAAGTTCGATGCCATTCGCCGTGACGCTGGTAAGCCCGTATCCTACCTGCGGCTCTACGGTAAAGTACAGAGTCTCGCCTTCTGCGACCTGAGTCTTTCCTTTCAGTGTTACAGTACCAACCGGATCTGCGGAATAATCCACACGATAGGTTCCCTCTGTAGGAGCAGTACCCGCGATATCCTCCAGTGCTACACGATATGCCCTTGCATTCGCCGAATCCCAAATGGTAACAAGATTAAATGCCTTGCCATCCAATTCGCCAAGAACTTCAACCGCATCATCTTCCAGCAGCTGTCCATCTTCACCCGCGCCCGATACGTCGCCTGCGTTGCCGGTTCCATCTGCTGCGGTGCTCTCGTCTGCTTCCGGTTTCTCAGCCGCGGTCGTCTCATCTGCTGCGGTGGTTTCATCCGCTGCAGTCGTCTCATCTGCGATGGCCTCATCCGCTGCGGTGCTCTCGTCTGCTGCGGTGCTCTCATCCGTTGCGGTAGTTTCTTCTGTAGAAGCCGCGCTGCTCTCGGTCGGTGCCGCTGTGGTTTCTTCTTTCGCTGCTTCCGTAGTCTCAATCTCAGCCGCTGTGGTCGTCTCGACCGGCTCTGCCTCGGTAGTCAGCTCCGGCTTGGTCTCTTCCTCAGTCTCTGCTTCCGTCGTCTCCGGCTCAACTGCTTCCACTTCTTCTGTGGTCGCTACGCGGAATACCTGATGCATGGAAATAGAAGAAAGTGCGGTTCCCTTTTCGCCCTCGATCACAACCTCGGTCGGCTCGTCTGCCTCGGTCTCAGCTTCGGTCTCTGTCTCGATCTCCTCAGCTTCGGTTGTCTCGACTGCCTCAATCGTCTCGGCTGCGGCAGTGGTCTCCTCGACTTCCGTGGTCTCCTCGGCTTCTGTGCTCTCCTCAGCCTCGGTTGTCGCGTCCCCCTCAGTAGTATCAGTTTCACCCGACGTTTCTTTTGATACTTCGTCGATGTTCTCTTCGCTCTCGGCTGCTGTGGTTCCGATGATCTCGCCATTCGCCTTCTTGGTCTCATCATCGATCATCGTCGTGCCGCTGTAGTCCTCTGCGAAGGATGCGTCCTCGCCATCGATCTCTACATTCGTGGTATTCGGATTTACCGTCACACGTGCAGTCTCATAACCATCCACGTTTGCGCGGAAGGTCACGACCATGTCGCTCTCATTGATAAACAGGAATACGACATCCTCCGTACCGGCATTGTAAAATACCTGCAGTTGGGTGTCCTCCGCTGCGTAGCGGTCATCAATATCCATGTCCAGTTCATAGACTGCACCGGATTTCGTCCCTAATAACTTTTCATAGGAAGTCTTCAGGCTCTTGGTTCTGGCTTTCAGATTCAATGAACTGAAGTCAAATACCTCCCCGCTTTCTACAGCGTCATCAATCGCTGTTTGTAATTCGTCACTCTGGATCATGAACAGAGACGTCAACTCTTCACCGGCAGCAAATGCCACCGTAAGATTCGTCCCAACGTTCGTCACCGTCATAACAATGGTCAGCATAAATGCGACCAGTCGCCGGTAATTCTTCTGAATTTTCCTCAACATATTTGTTTCTCCTCTCCCCTTAAGTCTTTGTTCTGCAGTCTAAAACTGCTATAACGAAATGAAATTGCACATCTTTTGTCAAAAAAACCATATAATGTTACTACCTTACTGTTATTATACAACATGGGCCATTACGCCAGCCATTATTTCTTAAAAATTATTTAAGGAATTTGAGTAACAGTTTCAACTGGATCGATCGTGTAGCACAGCTCAATTTCTCTGCTGGACGGGGTTTCCGAAAAGTTTTGTAAAACACGCTGTGCCACCCCTTTTCCCGCATCCACACTACAGTCAATCAGCAGAAGCAGAAACTGATTTCTGCCAATCCGCGTGTACAGATCCGAGCTTCTTGCCGAGATCCGGATCACATGGGAAACACTGTTTTTGACGGACTTTAACAAACCCGGCTGCCGAAGCGGCATGTGATCGTGATTCACGATCGTGATCAGAAGCAGACAGGCAGGGATCTCGGTTCGGCCTACCACCTGTGACAAATAGCGGTAAACCGTCGCAAATGCCTCCGTATCACAATAAGTCGCTCCCCCTGCCCCTTCCTCCTCAATAAAGCGTCCGCGAATCCGACTGATGCTGTAGATTTCCTCATCAACATAGCGGCGGAGCTGACGCCGCATCTGAGAGAGCGATTCCGGCGGTTTGGCGTTAAATTCCTGTTGATACAGCTGTGTGATATCATTATAATACTGCATAGCCTGTTCGTATTCCTTCATATCGATCAGACAGCTCATCTTGGCAAGCTGCCATTCTTCATATGGATACAGCCCTGCGATCTGGTCGCAGCAGCTCAGAAGTCTGCGGTAATCTTTCTTCTGTTTCAAAAGTCTCATCAATTCACGCATCGCCTCAAAATATCGCCGTTGCAGCTTGTGATTGATCTGGATCACCCACTCATCGCTGAGCATATTCGGGAGAAATTCACCCTGATAGACCTCGCAGGCCTGCTCCAGATATTCCTGTTTCTTGTCTGAATCCACGGTATCTCTGGCCCGATCCAGCAGCTTTTCGAATATCTCACTGTCCAGAGAAACCTCAATTTCTTCGCTGTTCCAGCGGTATGTATTTCCTCCGTATACGATATAATCCTGCTTTGGAAGTCCTGCATTCACGAGATTCTTCCTGAGCCGAAAAATAAGTGCACGGAGCGAATTTGCTGCCTGCACCATATCAATATCCTCATACAAAGAACTGAGAAGCTCCTCGCGATGGATTCCGTTTTTTCGATTGTAGAGAAGTGTGATCAGCAGATACATCATCTTGCCTGTCATACTCTTAGAAAGGATCAATGGCTTCTCCTGATAGCGGATTGACATGCTCCCAAAGGTATGGATTTCCAATATATTTTTTTCTTTTCCCATAACTGCTCCCCATTTCTTAGTCTATGCGTGATTTTCCATGATATGTGCTGTGATGTCCTTGTGATTAGTCCTCATGATTAGCTGATCTTTGGGTCTATTTTAGCTTATATTTTCCCTTTTGGCAACCAGGGGTAACGTATCGGTTACTTAATTTTTCTTTTGGGTGGGGTTTTGTATAAAATCGCTTGCATGTCCTCAGATTCTATGCTACCATCCAATTAGTATTATTTCTAATGATATGTCATTTATATTACAAAGGAGAACGCTATGGGAACGATTTATGGATACTGCCGAGCTTCCGGCCGCCGTCAGAGCATCGACCGTCAGAAGCAGAAGATCCTTGCCGCCTGTCCTAGCGCTGTCGTCATACAGGATGTGACCATCGCAAAGCTGGGGGACCGCATGATCTTTGACAGTGTGTCTCATATGGGAGATACCGCAGATGACTGCTTTCTTCTCTATGAAAAGCTGTTCAACCTCGGTGTTGAACTATCGTTTTTAAAGGAGCCTTACTTAGATACTTCTGTTTATCGAAATGCCATGTATGGCCATGCAAACCGCATCGGCGTTGTACCCGATTCCATCTTAAAGGGGATCACTGAATATATGACCAATCTCGTCAGAGAACAGATCCAGATCACATTTGATCAGAGAGCGCTTTACGCTTCTACTCTCAGACAGCGTACCAGAGAGGGGATTGCATCGGCCCGGACTCAGGGCAGGCAGATCGGCCAGCCCGCCGGAGCAAAGCTGACCACAAAGAAATCCATACAGGCCAAGGACGTGATCGTGACGCACAACAAGTCCTTCGGCGGAGAGTTGAATGATCAGGACACCTGGCAGCTGGCCGGGATCTCCAAGATGACTTTCTACAAATACAAAAAAGAACTGCTGCACCCTCAGATTTAATAGAGGTGCAGCAGTTCTTTTTTTCGGCCGCTTCTACTGTTCCAGCTTGCGGATCAGATTGACCATCTCCACGGCTCCCAGCGCGCAGTCATAGCCTTTATTTCCTGCCTTCGTGCCGGCGCGCTCGATCGCCTGCTCGATATTCTCCGTGGTGATCACACCGAACATTACCGGAATGTCACTGGAAAGGGATACGGAGGCGATGCCCTTGGAAACCTCGCTGCACACATAGTCGTAGTGGGTTGTGCTGCCGCGGATCACCGCCCCCAGACAGATCACTGCATCGTATTTGCCGCATTTTGCCATCTTTGAGGCAATCAGCGGGATCTCAAAAGCTCCCGGCACCCAGGCGATATCGATATCGTCCTCCTTCACGTCGTGACGCACCAGGCCGTCCACCGCTCCGCTTACCAGCTTGGAGGTAATAAATTCATTGAAACGCGCGGCAACAATGCCGACCTTCATCTGTTCTGCTACTACTTTTCCTTCAAATGTGCTCATCTTTAAATTCTCCCTCTTCTTATTATATTATGATTTGTTTATCGGTAGCTTAAGATATGACCCATCCGCTTCTGCTTGGTCTTTAAATAAAACAGATCATAGGCAGTCGCATCCATCTGGATTGGCACCCGCTCGGTGATCGCCATTCCAAAATCGGAAAGCTGGTAGACCTTGTCCGGGTTGTTGGTCAGAAGGCGCATACTCTTGATACCGAGATCCCGCAGAATCTGGGCACCGATATAATATTCGCGCTCGTCTCCCGCAAAGCCGAGGGCCAGGTTCGCTTCCAGCGTGTCCATGCCCTTCTCCTGCAGTTCGTAGGCCCGCAGCTTGTTGATCAGGCCGATCCCGCGGCCTTCCTGGCGCATATACAGGACGACACCCCGCCCCTCCTTCTCGATCTGAGTCATCGCCGCGGCGAACTGCTGTCCGCAGTCGCAGCGCAGGGAACCGAAGGCATCGCCGGTCAGGCATTCCGAATGTACCCGACACAACACCTGCTCGCCGTCGCCGATATCGCCCTTCACCAGAGCCACGTGATGTTCGCCGTTCAGCAGATTCACATACCCGTAGGCCATGAATTCTCCGTATTTGGTCGGCATCTTGACCTTCGTCATGCATTCCACCAGCTTCTCATGCTCCTTGCGATAGGCTTGCAGGGCCTTGATGGTAATAAACTTCAGATTCCATTTCTCTGCCAGCTCCTGGAGCTCCGGTGTGCGCATCATGGTTCCGTCCTCCCGCATGATCTCGCAGCAAAGGCCGCATTCTCCAAGGCCCGCAAGGCGCATCAGATCCACCGTCGCCTCCGTATGTCCGTTGCGCTCCAGCACGCCATTTTTCTTCGCGAGCAACGGAAACATGTGCCCCGGGCGGCGGAAATCCTCTGCCTTTGCCCCTTCCTCCACACACTTCATGGCTGTCACCGACCGCTCCGCCGCCGAGATGCCGGTGGTGGTGCTGATGTGATCGATTGATACCGTAAAGGCCGTCTCGTGATTATCTGTATTCTGCGAGACCATCTGCGGAATCTGGAGCTTTTTCACGTAAGCCTCGGACATGGGCATACAGATCAGGCCCTTTCCATGGGTTGCCATGAAATTGATATTTTCCGTGGTGGCAAACTGTGCCGCGCAGATAAAATCCCCTTCATTCTCCCGATCCTCATCGTCTGTTACCAGGACGATCCGCCCCGCCTTTAACTCCTCCAGTGCTTCTTCCACCGTATTAAATTCCCACATATCGTTTTCCTCCTTTAATCTCCATAATGGAATCTCTGTCATTTAATACCCGTAACGGGCCAGAAATTCTCGCGACAGTTTGTTTTCCGGCTCTGCCGCTTCCGCCGGATGCAAAAATTTTTCAATATATTTTCCCACCAGATCAGTTTCCAAATTAACCAGATCCCCTGCGCGCCGATCCTTCAGCGCAGTCACGCGGACTGTGTGGGGAATGGCGGAGATGGAAAAGTCGTGATCCGACACCGCCGCCACCGTCAGGCTGATTCCGTCTATGGTGACAGAGCCCTTTTCCACCACATAATGAAGCACCGGCGGTGCTGCCTCTATCGTATACCAGACCGCCGTGTCGTCCCTGCGGATCTTCGCGATCCTTCCCGTTCCATCCACATGTCCGGCGACCATATGTCCGCCAAAACGGCCGTTCGCCGGCATGGCCCGCTCCAGATTCACCGGGCTGCCTGCACGCAAACCCGCCAGTGCTGAACGATCCAAAGTTTCATGCATGACGTCTGCCGTAAAGCCGCCGGGTGAAAGGGATGTGACCGTCAGACAGATTCCGTTGACCGCGATACTGTCCCCGATCTTTGTCTCCTCCAGAACCGTCTTCGCCTGAATCTCCAGCACCGCCGAGTGCTGCCCCCTGTGAATCGCCCGGATCGTCCCAACCTCCTCAATGATTCCGGTAAACATTGCCGCTCACCTCACTCTCAATCAGAAAATCATCTCCCAGCTTCAAAATCCTGCTGTCCACAAGCTGCACCGCCTCGCCGGGAGACGCAAAGCCGATGCCTTCGACCGGTGTCCTGGCGGCCTGCCCGCCCAGAAGCTTCGGTGCCACATAGGCCTGCACCTTCTGCACAATTCCAGCGGAAAGCGCCGCCCAGTTCAAGGTGCCGCCGCCCTCCAGGAGAATGCTGTCGATCTGCTCCTCGCCGAGCTGGCGCATCAATGCCTTTAAATCCACATGTCCATCCAGTTCTGCTGCCGAAAGAATGCTGCACCCGGCCGCCTGAAACCGGGCAATCTTTTCTGCATCCTGGCTGCAGGTGGCAAGGATCGTCGGAACCCTCTTCGCCGTTTTCACCACCCGAGCATTCAGCGGTGTGGAAAGCTTCGTGTCACAGATGATCCGAATCGGATTTTTCCCCTCCGGAAGCCGACAGGTCAGCAGCGGATCGTCGGCAAGCACCGTTCCCACCCCAACCATAATCGCCGTATAGCGGTGTCGCTGTTCCTGCACATGCATGCGTGCCGCCTCCCCCGTGATCCATTTGGAGGCGCCGGTATACGCCGCGATCTTGCCGTCGAGCGTCATCGCATATTTCATGACCACAAAAGGCTGTTTTGACTGAATATAGTGGAAAAACACTTCATTTTGCCGATTGCATTCCTCCTCCAAAACGCCTTCCGTGACCTCCACGCCGCCCCTGCGCAGCTTCTCGATCCCCTTCCCCGCCACCAGCGGATTCGGGTCTTTGGAAGCAACCACCACCCGGCGGATTCCCGCCTCTAAAATCGCGTCGGTACAGGGCGGCTGCTTCCCAGTGTGACAACAGGGCTCCAGGGTGACATACAGGGTCGCGCCTTCCGGGGACTGGGTACAGTGAGCCAGCGCATCCCGCTCCGCATGCAGGCCCCCGTAATGCCGATGATACCCTTCTCCGATCACCACCCCATCCTTCACAAGCACCGCCCCTACCATGGGATTCGGGCTCACCCAGCCATGTCCAAGCTCCGCCAGCTCCATGGCGCGGCGCATATACGTTACATCTGTCATTGTGTTCTCTCCTTTCAGCTGCCTGCCATTGGCACCTGGCAAGCTTTCCTCTATAAAACAAAAATACCCCAAGCAAAATTGTTCAGGGCATTCGTTTCATTCCAAGCTGAAAGAAGAACAACGAGTCTGGCTTGCCGGACTCGCGCGCTGCCGCGCGGAGCGTTTTTTATATCATAAGGCACCATTTCCCGTGATATAAAAAACTCTGGAATCACAAAAACAATTCCAGAGCATTCATTCGTTCACTTATCTTCTTTCATCCAGACTATACTGTCGGCTTCGGAATCACACCGAATCATGCCTTGCGGCTCGTGGGCTATACCACCGGTAGGGAATCACACCCTGCCCTGAAGATCTTATTTAATTGTGTAAAGTATAGCGCTTACGGCGGGATCTGTCAAGGGGTTTATCTGTTCATTTTCCGATCATTTCCCGATCTCCGGAATCGCACAATGTCATCCCATATGCAGGTACTGCACATACTCCTGCACAGACATCAATTCCATATTCAGGGACTCTCTCGTCTCAGCGGACACATCACCGCGCATTGCCATTTCATAGCCGGCCTGCTTCACCGCATCCAGATAATGTTTGACAACAGCTTGCACTGCCGCGTCTTTGCTTTTTAATAACTTCCCGCAATTTCGATATAATTCAAGCACCGGACTACAGGGAGCCATCACCGTTTTCAATGTATCAAAATTATGATTGCCCGGAAACCCGCAGTTTGAAATCACAACAAATTTTTGTTGTTTTTCTGTCGCATCGGCAAGGTCGAAATCTTCTTGCTTTTGCACAATCAAAGGGGACTTGAGCGGTGCAAGGCGATCCACAAAGGCTTTCAGATTTGCCGTCATGTCCCATGTAAAAACAGGTGTGGCAAAGCAGACCACATCTGCTTCGGAATATTTTTGGATCAGTTCTGTCATATCGTCTCGCATCACACATTTCCCAGGCGTTTTAAACCAACAGGAAAAGCAGCCTCGGCAAAACACAATCTTTTTTTCTGCCAAAAACACATTTTCTGTAACCGCTCCTGCCTGCGCAGCCCCCTCCAGGAACGCCTGCCCAATCACATTCGTATTACTGTTTCTTCCGGCAGGACTGCCGTTAAAGATAATAAACTTCATCAATAAAACCTCCCATTGAATTTTCTTTATTATCTCATCCCGTACTTTGTTTTACAATCTACGTTCCGTAGAGTAATCTTTCAAAATCCAAATTTCAGTTTATATCAAATCCTCTCTTCGCAGCTCATATAAAAAAGCGGATAGACGTTTCCCTGTTCATCATAATCCGTTCTCTTGTATACGTGAAATCCCATATGCTCATAGAAGCCTTTTGCCTGCGGATTCTGCTCATTCACAGTCAATGTTCTGACCCCGTAATGCTCCATGCCATAGAGCAGCAGACATTTCCCAAGCCCGTTTCCTCTTTGCCCCGGCGCAACGAACAGCATTTCCAGCCTCTCGTTCTCCACCCCCATGAACGCAACGGGCTCGTCCCCCTCGTTTTCTATCATTACCAGATCTCTGATATCACGGATTGCATGCGGCACATATTCTTTAATGTCCTCTATCTCATCACTGGACAAAAACAGATGCGTCGCTTTTACCGATTCTTCCCACACCTTTAATAGCTGCTGTATTAACTCCGGTGTTCGTTCCCTTACTTCGATTCTTCGTATTTTTATTTTTGACATAGAGTATTCCTCGACCTGCTATTTGAAATTAAGTTTGTTCTTATCTGCCCACTCTTCAAAAATCTGCATATAGATATCTCCACTTGTATCTATAAAATCATCATATAAATTTAACTCACGAAGTTTATCAAGATAGGCATCCATATAGTCATAGCGTCTCAATACATAAAATAATTGTTTCCGAGTTACTTTGTCCTCCACATACTCTTTCACATAAAAGCTCATAATATCCTTATGATTGATTTCCTCATAAGACGGAAGGCGAAAATTATTCGTGTCATTTAATGGCAAGCGACTATCAAATGATAAATTTTTTCGTTCCACTTCTGAAAAATGATTGCCATCAAATTGTTTCGTATCTTTATGATAAAAATATATACATCCTTTTCTAATTGCCAACATCAAATCAATAATTGTATTCATTTGTTCTCCTAAAATTGATACATCTCATTTAAGATTTTCGCACCAGAAACACGACGATTCTTACATGTGTGGAGGGTGTTATAATGATGTCGAAAGAATAGAACTTCCCTTGGGTGGAAACCAAGTTTCAACATCCCATTACTTGCTTGCCCCATCCAATTTATCCAATTCTTCTATACTATCTAAGAAATGACATTCAACAGGAGACAATACATATTCCTGATTTTTCTTATACCTCTCATACTCTGAATGCGCCTTTTCCAATGCCTGATGATGTGTTACTTTTCCTTTTGCAGTTAAGATATCCCGTCTAGTCATCTTTAGATAATCATCTATAGTCTCCAACCAATCTTTCATATACATTGGTTCCTGATTCAAGGCATGTACCTCAGCAATATCTAAATAGGCTGTAACGATTTTATTGAGCGCATCCAGTTCTTTTTCATTCAGATAATTTTTCGCCACCTCTACATCAGAGCGTTTTATACTGTTTCCACTCCATGAAGTCAATCCCATGTGATCCTTGTCCGCATCTGCTCTCTGATAAATCACTTCAGCCGCAGTATGTTTATGCGCGGCCCAATGCATCTTATTCTGAACTTGTTTAAAAAACAGAACAGAACTGTCCGCCTTAGGATCATAGTCAATACTGGTCGCATAGATTTCCAAAACCTTCCTCCAAAAAACTTTTTCTGAAGAACGGATATCACGGATGCGTGCCAGCAATTCATCAAAATAATTTCCACCTCCAAGGTTTTTCAAACGGTCATCATCAAGAGCAAAACCCTTTTTCATATATTCTTTTAGAACATTTGCAGCCCATATTCTGAATTGAGTCCCCCGTAAAGATTTAACTCTATAACCAATGGAAATGATAACATCAAGATTATAAAAATCCACATGATATCTTTTTCCATCGGCTCCAGTTGTTGCAAAATTTGCAACAACTGACTCCTGGCTTAGTTCGCCTTCCAAAAAAATATTTTTGATATGCCGAGATATCGTAGACTTGTTTCTTTGAAATAGTTCAGCTATTTGATCCAATGATAACCAAACAGTATCATTATCGAAAGTAACTTCAACCTTGGTAATGCCATCTTCCGTCGTGTACATCAAAATATTTGATTTTTCCAAGTTTCTCCTTACCTCCTCAAATGTTCTATATTAAGAAACGATATTCATGAGTTGTTTCCTTTAACTGCTCCCACACGCTGCAACAGAACGCAACATTCTGTATGCCTTGAGGAGACAATAAGTATGCTGCCAAGACCTAACAGTTCCTTGGCGGCAACACATCTTCCGTCATAAATGAGACCTATTCATCTATTTTTCTTCAAGCTTTTTAATGGTATCTGTATTGATTTGTTCTATGGTTTTCAATTGTCTGATTGCCAATTCATTTAGCAATTTTAATCGCTCCCCCTGCGGCTTTCCTTGCTCAATTAGAATAGCATTATAGCTTTCCATATTAGACAAGACAAGTAGCTGGTTTAGTGTAGCATCATCTCGCATATTGCCAGCTTTACCGGGGTTTTGCTCTCGCCATTCTTTTGCGGTAATACCAAATAATGCAACATTCAGCACATCTGCTTCACTGGCGTAAGTAACGGATATCTGATACGGCGTCAGCTGCGGCGGAATAAGATTCCCCTTAATTGCATCTGTGTGAATTCTGTAATTCAGTTTTGCAATTTCACGGTTTAAATTCCAATTTAATGAAAGGCGGCTACTATCATCACTTTTCAATCGTTGATAGTCTTTAATGATATACAATTCAAACTCAGGGGAAAGCCATGCTGCAAATTTTAATGCAATATCTTTATGTGCAAAAGTTGCAGCATATCTTCCTTGCTTTGAGGTCATTCCAATTGCAGCTGTCGTTTCAATCCAACGCTTCGGTGTAAGCACAAAAGCATTACGACCTGCTTCTCGGTCAATTCCCTCGAATTCGAGGGAATTGAAATCAGGGTTATGTATTCGCTCCCAAATCCCCAAATATTCAACTGTGTTACGATTACGCATCCAATTATTAATCACATCACTTGGATAATCTGCATTTTTATAGCGTGCAATATCCGTCAATGATAAAAATTCATCTTGAAAATTATGTGTATATATGGTTATATCTACACCTTTAGCATGAATAGTTTCTTTTACAGGCTTTTTCATAGTGATTTTCCTCTCATGTTTATTCGCTAATCTACACACTTTATTTTATATCTTTTTTTGCCTTATTACAACATCAACCTTCTTGTTCTAATAATTGCAAAGACTAAAGCCCTCGACACGCACCAAAGGCTTTAGTCTTAGCAATTTTATCATAGGAGCGGGGAACACACCCCACTCCTATTTTACTGCCTATTCATAGTAGTCTACTTCCTGTTTTACCACAATCCCCGAGTGGAATTGTATCTCCAGTTTCATGCCCTTATGCACTCTGATGGAGGATATGAGCCGTTTTACAAGGTCTTGGTCGAACTCTCGCACCTGTGGGTTTACCGTGGTGATTGCCTTATCCAGCTGATCCACACGCTCTTTGTAGTTTTCTGCTTGTTTCTGTGCCTGTACCATTTGGATTTTGGCTGTTTTTAGCTCATTGATCTGCTCGGATAATTGCTTATATTCTGCATCGAAATCCTCGCTGACAGCTCCTTGCTTTGCATTATTTTCTATGAGTATCAGCATTTGCTGCTGCAGCTTTTCTATCTGCGTATCATATTCGCTTGTAACTCCTTGGGTGCTGTAGCTGCCGATTACTCTGATGACATTTTCTCGGAAGGTGCCTATAAATTCACCTGTATTTTCCACCACACTGTTTATGGCTGTCATGATGGCATCGTGTAGCTGTTCCTCTTTTAAGGTCGGTGAGTTCTGACATCTTGACTTTTTACCTTGCTTGAGCCTATCTTCGCATCTCCATACTGCCGATTTTTCACCGTATTTGCTCCATATCTGCCTGCGATAGGCGTGTCCACATTCCGCACAGACCATGAGGTCGGTCAGTATGTATTTGGAGCTGTATTTGCTTTTTTCTTTTTCCTCTTTGTTTTTCTTTCGGGTTACCGCCGCTTTATTCAGAGAAGCTCTGCGGAGCTTTTCTTCCTGCACCTGATGGAACAGCTCCTTGGGTATGATAGCTTCATGATTATCTTCGATATAGTATTGTCTGACATAGCCATCATTTTTAACCTTTTTCTTGGTGAGGAAATCTACGGTATAGGTTTTCTGCATACAGGCATCCCCGCACAGTTTCTCGTTTGAGAGCATTTTATCTATGGTTCCTGGGTGCCAGTGGTCAAGCCCTGTTACTGTTTTAATGCCATCTCGCTGGAGCCCTCGGGCAATGTTTATAATACTACTGCCCTCAAGATATTCTCGGAAAATCCGCTTGACGATGACTGCTTCTTCCGGCACTACCACAAGGTTTCCGTCCTCATCTTTGGTGTAGCCTAAAAATTTCTTGTGGTTGACCTGGACGATTCCATTCTCAAATCTTCTTGTCACACCCCATCTTGTATTTTCGCTGATGTTACGGCTTTCCTCTTGTGCCTGGCTGCTTAGAATGGTGATGAGAAGCTCTCCACCGCTTTCCATTGTATTCACGCCCTCTTTTTCGAAGATGATGGGGATACTTTTCTCTTTCAGCTTTCGGATGTTCTGTAAGGCATCTACGGTATTTCTGGCGAACCTGCTGACTGATTTGGTAAGGACTAAGTCTATTTTACCTGCAAGGCAGGCATCTATCATGGCATTGAAGTCATCACGCTTATTGGTCTGCGTGGCACTTTTGCCGTCGTCAGCGAATATACCGGCACACTTCCAGTTGGGATTGCTGTTTATTTTATTGGTATAGTAATCTACCTGAGCTTCATAGCTGCCCTCCTGCTGCTCAAGCAAGGTGCTTACTCGGCAGTAGGCGGCTACACGCAAGGTTTTCTGCTCTACTCGAAGCTGTTTATCATATTTCATCTGCGGCGGTATAATCGCCACATTCTTTTTCTGTACTGCCATTAGGCTCATCCTTTCGTTTATATTCTAAGATTTCACTGAATTTCAGTCCATTGATAAATTCTGTTTCTATTTTTCCATCTTTGTAGATGGTGATTTTTTTGATAATCTGCACCATCAGTTCTTCGTTAAAATCCGTCTGTTCGTGGATTTCCTCTATGCTCTCCCTAATCCGTTGGGTGGCAAATTGATAATCCTCTATTTTTGAAGCTTTGTAGGTAAGCTCTGCTCGTTTGAAGATAAGCGTTGCAAGATCCGGCGAGGAAAACTGTTCTTGTTCCTCCAAGTCTGCAACTTGCATCTCTACCTCTCTTAGCGCCAAATCCTTTTTCAGAGGTTCTTTTCGATAAGGCTTATCCAGTAGCTTTCTTTTTTGCAGCAGTTTATTGATTGCTGATATAACAACAGCCTTTATTTCATCCTCAGTATAAAAAAGGTTTCTGCATACAACTCTGTTATTAAAAATGTACTTTTTACATTTCCAGCGTACCTTTTCCTGCGGCTTACCGCAGTGTTCCACATATTTGCGGTACGGCTCTCCGCACTCTCCGCAAAATATTTTGTTGGTGAATGCGTTATGATTATTCATACTGTTGAGCTGTGCCGTTCTCCCTAACTGTGCTGTTTTTTGCTGCCGTTTTTTCTTTGCCTGATGGAACAGTTCCTTGATGATAAGTGGGGGATAAAGGTCATCACCCATGTACTTGATGTTTTGCAAGATTTTTCCCACTGCACCATGCGTCCAGTTGGTTTTATTATTGGCATTGGGTACATTATTTTCTTTTAGCTCTTTTGAGATAGCGAGTATGGATTTTCCATTGACATATTCGCTGTAGATTTTCTTTACAGTAGCTGATTTTTCCTGTTCAATCTGAATTTTGCCATCCACCATTTTATAGCCAATGGGTAAGTGTGTTTGCACTTTGGTTCACCCCCTTATAATTATTTCTGTCAGTTCAAGGCTATTAATCAGTCGGAAGGTGATATCTCCGTTATTTCCGATTAGCACCTTATCTACGGTATGGATAAATAATTCCTCTTGATATTCCTCCATAATGACAGGGTTATATTTAATAATTTGCAGCAGCCTGTTTGTACCGTCAATTTCTTTTTCATACCCATTATCATCAAGCAGGGTATTTCTTCGTTTCTTGTATTCTTCAATTTGTACATTCAAGGTGTTTTGCTGTTCCATAAAAATAGCAGAGTCGATATATCCCTTTTGCACAACTCTGCTTAGGATACGACTCTGCTCTGTTAATTCCGTTATTTTATTATTTAACTCTAATATCTGCACTTCCTGCTCTGGGCTGGTTCTGAGACTCTTTAGCGATTCCAAGAGGGGATAGAGTATTTCACTGTAATTGCTGACCAGCTTATTCCACATGGTGAGATAGGCGTTCTTGATCATGTCCTCTCTCACTGCTTTCATTTTACACTTTTTGATGTTCTCTATGTGAGTAATGCAGCACCATTGTATTTTCTCGTATGGTTTTCCAATATAAATTTTTTGCCTGCGGAATACTCCGCCGCATTCTTTACAGATGATTTTACTGCTGAATTCATAGCGGTTTTGGTATTTGCCACTGTCATCAACACCCATCTGTATTCTGCGGTAGGCATAGATTTCTCTCACTCTTTCTGCCTGCTGTTGTGTGATAATAGCCGGGTGATTTTCTTTGATAGAATACATTGGCAGTTCGCCATTATTTCGCTTTTTGGTAAAAGGGAGCACCTCTGTCGTATAAGTTTTCTGCATAAGCAGCTCACCCTCATAGATGGGATTTTGCAAAATCGCCTTTACCACGCTGTCATTCCATTTTTCTGCATTGCGGATGGTTGGAATGCTATCATAGTTTAATTCTTTTGCAATGGTGTAACTACCTTTTCCTGCGAGATATTCATTGAAAATCCTGCGGATGATTTCTGCTTCATCCTCTTTTATGATAAGCTCGCCATCTTCATCCTTGGTATATCCGTATGCAACGCAACCGATATTGAAGCTGCCATCTTGAAATCGTTTTTGGATGCCCCAGCGATTATTAGTAGAAATGCTCTCCGATTCTCCCTGTGCGATGGAGCTTAAAATGGTCAGCATTTGCTCGCTCTGCTCGGACATGGTATTGATATTTTCCTTTTCAAAAAATACCGATATTCCAAGTGCTTTCAGCTTTCGGATGGTTTCTATGCTGTCTACCGTATTTCTGGCAAACCTTGTGACGGATTTGGTGATAATCATATCAATATTACCTTTTTCGCATTCCTTCATCATCCGTAAAAATTCGTCACGATTTTTTACCTTAGTTGCGGTTTTCGCTTCGTCAGCAAAAATTCCGACATACTCCCAATCCTCTCGACTTTGAATATACTGCTGATAATATTCTGTCTGTGCCACATAGGATGTATGCTGCTTTGCAGAATCTGTGCTGACACGGCAGTAGGCACATACCTTTTTCTTTGGACGCAACTCTCCAAGAACCTTTTGCCTGATTGGTTCAATGGTTTTCACTTTTTTCATCATCTGATTTCCTCCTTTCCCAGAGGATACCCCTCTGTTAGTAACACACAATACCACAAGCTTTTCTATATAGCTAATGTTTTTACACATATACTTTTTGAAGTGCCGGAGAGAAGGATTGGCGATTTAGTGCATCAATTTGTGCATATTCAACATCAGATACAATCCCTCTGCGTTTCAGGATTTCAAGCAATTTTAGCGACATTTTATATTCTACTTCTTTTGCTGACTGCACCATATCCATTCGGTGTTCCTCGGCAATATCTGCACCTATTTTCATAATATCTAAACTCATAATAACCCCTCCAATCCAATACACTTTATTTTCTTAATATCACAAAAATAGGGACTGCTCCTTGCGGTTGCCCTGCGCCCGTAATGGCTGTAAAGGGAAATGTCTTGGAGCAATCCCCATTGCTTCTAACATTAAGATTTTTCTTCTGCACTTAATTCGACACTACTACCCAAGTGCTAATGGCGATTACATAAACCGAAAGTGGCTGGCTTTCGTCATAGGACTTTCACCTCCGCTGGGATCTCCACCGGCTGCCCCCATTGCTTGCGTCTGTGGCTGGGCAGAAGTATCATTGTAGGCTGATGTGGTTTTGGCAAACAATCCGCCGTGAATTGTTTTAAGGTCAGGAGGGTACCGCTATGCACCTTTGGGATTTGCAAATTCCTGTTGGCCGCTTTGATAGGAAAGAAAGAAGTCTGAACGAACATTAAATATTGTAGGTGACTTCGCATTTCATCTTTTTTCCTACAGGTGGTCTTGGCGCTCCTACCTATGTTGCTTGTCCGTTTCCGGCTCACCAGCTAATGTATTTATGAAATCGGATATGAAATTTTCAAAGAGCACACCTGCTTTCAAAAAGAAAACAGGTGAAGGAAAAAATATCCCTTCACCTGTTTCCACACTTCTAAGCGATTTTTGAAGTGTGTTTTTTAATTTTTTTCAATAAAATTTTTCAAATTGGCTTTTGCACTATCTACGCTATATTTAACTGCCCTTGCTGAACACCCCTCTATCTTGGCGATTTGCTCGTAAGTAAAGTTCTCAAAGTAGTATAAAATCAACCTTCTTCTCTGAACCTTTGGCAACACATTGATGGCTTTCCACAGCATTTCATTCTGCAGCCGTTCCAGAGCAATTTCCTCCAAGGATTTTGGTCTATTGAGTACTCTCGCGTGCAAAGTCTGCTCAGTTACTTCCGAATACTCCAAGTTTCGCTCATCGGATCGTCTGAGATTGCGTTCCTTGCGGACAAATTTCTGAAACAGCCAATCTGCCACCGTTGGGGCAATCTCAATTTCCACCATCTGATTTTCCGCATTCTGAAAGGATGCATAGTAGTGCTTTTGATCCAGTATTATCTCTATGCGTAGTTTATATGGATTTGTGTTATCAAACATAATTTTCCTCCGTTTTCTGAATTTTGATTTCTTGTCAAAATGTCAGAAGCGGAGGAGAACGACAGCGATATATGTCGCTCTGCATAGTTACTGTATATATGCGAAAAAGCGTCACAACTTCGCTGATAGAAGTTATGACGCTTTGTATATCTCTATGAAATTGTTCTGTTTCTATCCTTGGGGGACAATTTGGACAGGGCATGGAAACACCTCCTTAGAGGAGCTATTCCTGCCCTTGGCACTCATCCGAAGATGGCTGTCATAATCCCTCATTTTATTGAGAAATTGCACCGTATAAAAAAGCAGTGCCAGCAGCTTGATTTTCAAGCACCGGCACTGCTTTTTGTGATTTTTATTATTGTTACTCCATAAATAAGGAGCCTTTCAAATATAACAACAACCTTACTAGCGTGAAAACTTTACCTTAAACGATTTCCACACTTTTCGCAGAAGTGTGCGCTGGGTGCAACTGGTTCACCGCATTGAGAGCAAAATTTCATCTGCGGAACAGCTTGATATGTCAGCGGCAAATCCTCCTTCGGCGTATTATCGGATAGAAACAGCCATTCAATGTCCTCGCCATCGTTGCATAAGCCGATGGCTCCGGTGGGCGATACCACATAAAAGCTGTCCTCATCGATGGGGTTTTCACTATCGCTTGTTTCAGCAAGCGTCAACAAGCCGTTTACATCGTATCTGTCATTGGAAGTAGCAAAGCTCCAGCTTGTACAGCGTGTTGCCGAAAACTCCGCAGCCTCCAGCAGCGTGTTAAATCTCTCCATTATAAAATCCTCCTCATTTGAATAACAGGTTATTACACCGCTTGCAGCGATCATTTTGTATGGGGTTCATCATAGAGCAGACGTTGCAGTAGATGATGCGGTCTTTGGATTTATCGTACTTCTCGTATGTACCGAATTTGGGATGAAACCGCACCCTGTCACCAACGGAGAGATAATCATACATATGCCGACCGCTGTCCTTTTCCACGATGGTTTTTTTCTTGCCCGCATCGGTGTTAATGATCGTGGTATATTCCGTATAGGTTCTGTAGTTATCATCCTCGCCGCCCCTATGCTCGCTTTTCTCCTTGCTGTACTTATTGACGACCAC
>JAQVCP010000053.1:0-5900 GCA_028689735.1 Hespellia sp.
AGCCCTTTAGGGCTAGCCTGAGGAAGAAGCGCGGTTGGCAAATCCATCAGGCGCTCCCGGGCGCAAGCAGGGAATAGCCCCTTATAGGGGCAGAGCAAGCCACCAGCTAAGCTGGTGGTCTTGACTGTGGCATTTGCAACTCTTTTTTTCATGATTTCCGGAACAAAAGGCTTTGAAACAATATCGGTGACGCCGAGCTCCAGGGAATGCAGCTTTGTATCTTCATCAGAACTGATGGCGATAACCGGAAAACAATCCATGCAGTGCTGTGTCTTCATCCAGTCCATAACCAGGAATCCGCCCATCTCCGGCAGCATCATGTCAAGTAGCATAATACTGATGATATTCTGGTGCTTTTCAATGATTTCGATGGCCTCTTTCCCGCTTTTCGCTTCCAGAATGTCAAATTTATCTTCAAACAGGGACCGGATAAGAGACCGGTTAATTTCGGAGTCATCAACGATGAACATGATTTCTGTATTTACAATCTGTTTATGATAATCAGCGACACTCATGATCGTGCCGTGATTTTTCCCTGTCTTTTTTGCACGATAAAGAATCTTGTCAGACATCTTGAACAGCGAAATGTAAGGAACGTATTCGGATCCCTTTAAGATGGCACCGTAGGAGCAGGTTACATTGACATTAATTTTGTCAGACAGAAGTTTTTGGAAATGGTCGTTTAACCACTCCATTTTTTTCATGACCAGCGCGCTGTCAGATATTCCTTTCATCAAAACGAGAAATTCATCTCCACCGATTCGACCTACGAGATCCGTTTCGCGAAATGTCTGCTGAACCGCTTCTCCAAACATGCTCAGGACCTGATCACCGGCGTAGTGGCCCTGGCTGTCATTAATCTTCTTGAAATTGTCGATGTCGATCACAATCAGAGTACAGTTTTCAGCAGAAGATTCTTCCAGATATGTAAAACATTTTTTCTCTACGGTGGACTTATTGAGAATACCTGTCAGATTGTCCTGAGTGCTCTGCGCAACAATCTCCCGTTTATCCTTGTTCTCCTGTGCTCTCAGGTTCGTTACAATCCATGAAACCATGATACCGAATATCAATCCGGCCAATCCGTTGAAAATATTGTTCCCCTGCATCTCCGGGACAATGTATTGTTTATTCATAATGAGAAAAATCAGAAATGAAAAAAACAATACCAGAACATTTTCATGAAACGGAAGAATGAACAGTACAGGCAGAACAATCATGGCTGCTGTCACCAGAGTGGCAGAGCTTTCCGGATAGGGAGCCGTATTGATGTAGATGGTCAGCCCCATGATAACAATCATAAAAGTCAGGACCATGATGTGAATGATTTCATAAGAACGATGCGTGTTTTGCTTTTCATAGAAGCTGAATAAAAGCGTAATCAAAAAGAACGGCAGAAACAGCCAGTGGCCGATGGTGATAAACCAGGATGGTATGATTATTGGTGTGACAATCAATAATAATACAACAACGGGCAGCCCAAATAGGGATACAGACAGAAGTAAAAGAGTGTTTTTATCTGCAATTTCATCTTTTGAATCTTTAAAATAATGATGCATTTGCTGAAATGACTCAATCAATGCCTGTTTTAATATTTTCATAGTATTTTCTCCAAATATTTCTATTATACACTATTTTAGCACGAAATACTTTCAGCGTAAAGCGGGCATTCTCAATAAGCTGAGGTGGATTCTGCAGCAGAATCGGAGAATTTAAAATGAGGCAAAGTGATTGCAAGGGCAAGTTTTAGGGAATCATACACCATAAATGGTAATAGGAGATGCATTTGAATTTGACAATGCCGTGGAATAGATGGTAACATGGGGTATATTTGAATCCGTCAATATGTCCAGTGGCAGTGATGGATGAAATCGATAAATGATAACATGGGATGTATTTGAATATAGGAAGTATAAACTAATATGAAGATAATAAATAATAACATGTGATGTAATAGTTTTTGATGTCCTGACCCCGAACGCTTGAATTTGAATTGTCGGGGGTAGAATTTTGATAAAAATATTAGAGTCAATAGGAAGTATAAACAAATATCAAAAAGCAGGTTGACATTAGTTCTAGATGGGTATAATATGTCTATAAAAGAAAAGCGAGGAAGGAGGAGAACATGATGAGGATATATCAAATAAGGTTAAAGGTATTTGTCATACAAGACATTCCAATGAAGCAGATTCAGGCCAAAGTATCCGCATTCATAGATAAAGGGTTCATCGGAAATGATGATCTAATGCGGATGCATGAAGAGAATAAATTCAAGGGATATACGTTCGACATGCCATACAAGCCGGAACCGGACAAAATCTATAAAAAAGGGAAGATCTATACAGTTACAATCCGCACGCTTGATGAAACGCTGGCAAGATATTTTTCAGAAGTCTGTGTCAATAATTATACGGAAGAGCTGAAAGGTCTGACCGCGGAGCTTCGTATTATTCCGAAAAAAACAATTGAGTGCCTGTATACTCTGACACCGGCAATCATGAAAGACGATGCCGGGTATTGGAGGACTCATATGAGTCTGGGAAAATTTGAAGAGCGGTTAAAGGTGAATCTGATTAAAAAATGGAATTATTTTGAGACTGAAAAATTGACAGAGGATTTTCAGTTGTATAATCTTTTGGAGTTTCTGAATGAGGGTCCGATAAAAATGAACTATAAAAATGTAGATCTTTTGGGAGACAAACTGAGGCTTCAGATTGCGGACAATGAGACGGCACAGAAACTGGCATACCTTGCGCTGGGAACAGGCGTTTGCGAGATGAATAGCAGAGGGGCCGGGTTTGTGAACTATCGATGGCTGTAGGAAGGCGGCGCATATGTTAAAAGAATGTATGGAAGTGTTCAGACATGAACTGGAACGAAAAGGGGAACGGCTGATCCTGGACTCTTATATTCCAGCGGACGGAACATATCTGGTTGTGGACAGGGAGGGGAGAATGAAGCCTCCCGTCGACATCCGAATGGATAAAAAAACGAGAAAGCTGGATAAGAGTAATCCATTGTTTCCCGATATTTGTTTTTATGATTATCAGAGTCAGCTGATATCGATGAACAAGCCTGTGGACGGAAAAAAGGTCATTCATTCGAACAGTTACCTCTCCTTTTGGGTTAAGAAAGACAGTATTGTGTCGGGCAAACTGACGGAATCTGTGATTGACGGATATTATGAAATCCTGAAAAATCCGGGAGAACAAAAATATAAGAAGTCGAAAGAAGCGAGTCGGATTTACGAACTGTTTGAGGAGGCAGAGGGTCCGGTGGATACAGAGGCGGCGGAGCAGAAGAAACAGTGGATAAAAGAGCATATTTTTTCATTGGATGATATAGACATGAGCCGAAAGGATTATCTGAAGATTTTTTTTGAGGCGGATAAAGAGTGCTATATCAAGGAAGGGCGGCGTTATTTCCTGCCGAATATTTATAACAGCAATGATTACAATGCGGAAATCGAAGATGTGGTATACGGCCTGCCGGATAATAATGCAGGCATGAATGCAAAAAAGCCTTTTTTGTCGGTGAAGTCCAGAAAATTTCCGGCACCGTATGTGCTTGATGGGAATGACGTCATGCTGCAGAAACAATTTTTTGATTATCTGATGAATTTTGCGGCAGCAGGCTGTTATCACATATATGTGGATACGGAATTGAAAAAAATAGAAGGGTATCCAAATGGAAAGGCGCCGGAAAGTGTCGAGTCCGGTTATTACCTGAGAATCAAAAAAGGAAAAAATGAAGCGGAAATTCAGTCGCAGGATAATCTCCCGGGATACAGCCAGAAACTGGAGCCGGCATTTACATTTTGTGATATCATCCAGACCGAACCACATAAACATCCGGAATATCGTGAGCTATATGGGACTTATCATAACAGGCTGGAGGTTGGACGGGTAATAAATGAAGTTTTCTTTTCAAATTGGCTTGCAGGAAATTATTCTATTGATCCCGGAGACATGAGTGTCACAGATGGAATACTGAAACAAAGCATTTTGCTGTCAAGAGATGCACTGTTTGACTGGGTGTACAAAGGGATAGACAGAGGTGTTGGCAAGGTATTGGAGAAGGTTTCGCTGGATCTGATAAAGGGCGCATTGTTAAATGGGTACAGGGAACGTGCGCTGTGGCAGTTGAATTTACGTTGGTCATTTAGGGAGTATTTTGCAGAAGAAGGAGAAAATAATATGGCGGAAGTGATAAGTGAGTTCAGGGAAAGTGTGGAGAGAAAGGTGTTTGCAGACAAGACAACTCCGATTGAGAGTGACGAGGAGTATTATTATGCAGTCGGCCAGTTGGTGGGATATCTGTTGTCGCTCAGCAAAGCAAAAGAAAAAAATCAGGCCTTGCTGAATCCATTTATGAATGCAAAGACAGATACAATGATTAAAAATAGAATTACCCAGATTTATAAAAAATATAATTATGCAATACCAGATTATGCAAGACGCTTCAAAAATCTTCTGGCTATGGTGGAAGGTTACATTCCGGACGGGGAAGTGGATCAGCAAAAGATTATGCTGGGGTACGCATGCGACAATGTGATTTACAAAAAGGAGGACAAGTAGCATGGAGAAAAGAGTGTATGGAGTTTTAGGCATTTCGTCAATTATGGCAAACTGGAATGCAGATTTTTCGGGATATCCCAAGACAATCAGTACCGGTGAAACATTCGGAAGTGATAAGGCGCTTAAATATCCCATGAAAAAGATGTGGGACAATGAAGGCGACAAGGTCTTATATATAAAATCTATGAAATTGTCGAATGAGAGTAAGAAAGATATCACACTGATTCCGCGTACCTTGAAAGAACGTTATGAATTTTTGTTTAACGTGGAAGATTTGAAGAACTGTAAGGATGTCAAAGAAGTATTGAAAAATCTGATGTCTGCGGTGGATGTTAAAAACTTTGGCGCAACATTTGCAGAGTCGGGAAGTAATATTTCGATTACAGGTGCGGTGCAGATCGGGCAGGGATTTAACAAATACGAAGGAACTGCGCCGGAAGAGCAGCAGATTTTATCTCCGTTCAGGGATGCCAATGACAAAAACGAAGATGCGAAAAACTCAACGCTCGGAACAAAGATCGTGAGCAATGAGGCACATTATTTTTATCCGTTTGTCATCAACCCGATGGCATACAAAGAATTGGAAGAGATGGGTGTGACAGAAGGTTATACGGAGGACGATTACCAGAAGTTTCGCAGAACGGCACTTGTCTCAGCAACCTCTTATGCCACAAATTCAAAAGTGGGCTGTGAAAATGAATTTGCTCTATTTATAGAGACGAAACCGGATGTATATCTGCCAAATTTAGCTGAATATATTGACTTCAAAAAAGGATCGAAAAAAAACACCATTGAATTACAGTGCGGAGAATTGTTGGAAAAACTTGGAGATGGAATAGAAAAGGTGGATGTATATTACAATCCTCACACAACGATATTAGAAGGAGCAGACAGTTTCGATAAATTTGACATCCGAACACAAAAAGAGGTGTAGCGAATGGAAATATTGAGGTTTACATTGAGCGGGAAAACTGCTTTCTTTAAAAAGCCGGAGGTTAATTCTTATGTCTATTACACCTATGGAAATATACACAAAGTAGCACTTTTAGGCCTGTTCGGGGCGCTGCTTGGATATGGTGGTTATACGCAGATGCAGGGATATGAAAAAGAAAAAAAGAAGGCGGCGCTGGAACAGAGTTTTCCTGAATTTTATGAAAGACTGAAGGATTTGAAAGTTTCGATTCTTCCGGTGCACGAAAAAGGCTTTATTCATAAGAAGATTCAGTCATTTAATAATTCTGTCGGATATGCATCCAAAGAGCAGGGCGGCAATCTGATTACAAAAGAGCAGTGGCTCGAAGACCCGAAGTGGGAAATCTGTGT
>JAQVCP010000053.1:6000-21680 GCA_028689735.1 Hespellia sp.
AAAAAGGCTTTATTCATAAGAAGATTCAGTCATTTAATAATTCTGTCGGATATGCATCCAAAGAGCAGGGCGGCAATCTGATTACAAAAGAGCAGTGGCTCGAAGACCCGAAGTGGGAAATCTGTGTGCTGATTGACTCGGAGGAGGCGGAAAAAATAAAATATGCGGTCTGCAATCAGAAGTGCATATTTTATCCGTATCTGGGGAAAAATGATCATCCGGCAACGATTGAGTCCGTGATTGTGGAAAAGGCAAAAACGATTGCGTTCGATCGAGGCAGGCTTGACTGTCTGGCGAAAAGTGACGATGTGGAAGTCGCGGATTTAGACTTTGATGAACAGGAAGAGTTAGATGCGTTCAGCTCGTTTAAATATGTGGAAGCACTTCCATACGAGATGGATGACTGGATCAATAATTATATTTTAAAAACGTTTCTGTATACGGATGTACCTGTAGAGGTGCTGAATGTTCCGGTCTATGAACTTGAAGATGGAAAACGAATTGTGTTTTATTAATTGAGGAGAATGGTTCAGAAACGATGATGGAGAAGCTGATCAAAGATATTGAAAAATATGAAGCGCATATTTTGACGGATGAGGAAGGGAAGATTGTAAAAAGAGAAACACTGGCTGAGCATACGACATTGACGGCGTCATATTTTGAGCGCATCTGGAGTGGGAAAGGGATGGATGCAATGCTGGAGCGGTTTTGTCAGCAGGTGCTAAAGGGGATTTCAGCAGATGCCAAAGCATTTCTGGACGAACTGATTTTGGGCATTCCGATCTTTCACGATTTTGGGAAAATCAACCCTGATTTTCAAAAAAATAAGATGAAAAATAAACAGATAAGTGGAAAAAATGCCTTTTCCTATGTCTCCAGCAGACATTCTATTATATCATCCGTGATCTATCTGGATTATTATTTGGACAAATTAAAGACCTTGGATGTAGAGAAGTGTGAAAAGAAAGAAATCCGGAGACTGATTACACTTCATGCATACATCTTGGAACGGCATCACAGTGACTTGAACGAATTTAGCCGTTTTATGGAATCACTGACATCCGAAAATGGAAATGACGTGGTGCAGGTCCTGGCAGAAGGAAAATGTGATGTATACCAAAAAGATTTTTCATTACATGGAAAAAAGGTGAACAGCCTGCTTCAGGAAATCAGAAAACAAAATGCACAAGATCGGGAGAGACAGGAATGCATCGGGATCTACATATACGTGAAAATGTTGTACTCTGTTCTGGTTTCAAGTGATTTTTATGCGACATCGGAATTTATGTCAGGAACACAAATCACACAGCTTGGTGATATTGATGATATCTCACAGTGGATGAAAATTTATGAAGACACGAAGTTGATGCAGACGATTCGAAAGTATCAGAGAGAAGAATATCCGAAATCGAAAGAAGCACTGCGTGTAAGCCGGGACATCAACCAATTGAGAACAGAAATGCTGATAGATGCGGAACTGGTGCTGAAAGAAAATATAACGGAAAATCTATTTTATCTGGAGGCACCGACAGGCAGTGGGAAAAGCAATACAGCCATGGATCTGAGTTTTCAGATGATGAAGGAAGATACCAGACTGAAAAAGATATATTATATTTACCCGTTCAATACGTTAGTTGAACAAAACCTGCAGAGCCTGAAAAAAGTATTTGGCGGGGAGCAGAGCGTAATGGATAATATTGCAGTTGTCAACTCACTGACACCGATTAAAATGACGAAGCATGAAAAGAAAAAAGAGTCTGAATCAGAAGATACGATGTGCTACCAAAAAGCATTGCTGGACAGACAATTTTTGAATTATCCGATGATTTTGTCAACTCATGTAAGTATGTTTGACACGATGTTCGGAGACACAAAAGAATCTGCGTTTGGATTTCATCAGTTGATGAACAGCGTGATTGTTCTGGATGAAATTCAAAGTTATAAAAATACCATCTGGGGTGAAATTATTTGTTTTTTGAAGGGATTTGCATATTTGCTGAATATTAAAATCCTTATCATGTCTGCTACATTGCCGGATCTTGATTTGCTATCTGCGGATACTTATCATGCGGTAAAGTTAATGAAAGACCGGGATAAATATTTCTCGAATCCCTGTTTTAAGGAGCGGGTAAAGGTGTCATATGAACTGTTGAAAGAAAGCGGGGAAGAGGCGGCAGAAGACTTATTAGCAGAACATGTCAGACATTTGGCGGAAAGTGGAAAAAAGATATTGGTTGAATTTATTAAGAAGAATTCGGCTGCTCATTTTTTCAGTAAGCTTAAGGAAATGGAGGAAATCTCCTGTGATGTTGAATATATGTCAGGTGATGACAGCCTGATGGAACGTGGAAGAATCCTTGATAAAATCAAGAATGCGAAAAGCGCAATCATATTGATTGCAACGCAGGTCATCGAGGCCGGTGTAGATATTGATATGGACATTGGTTATAAGAATATCTCAAAGCTGGACAGTGAGGAACAGTTCATGGGAAGGATTAACCGCTCATGCTTGCGGGAGGGAATTGTCTATTTCTTCAAGATGGATGACGGCAAAAGTATTTACAGAGAGGATATCCGCGCAGAGAAGATGTTTACTTTGGAAAATGAAGCGATACATGATTTTTTGGCGAGCAAAGATTTTGCGGGGTATTATGAGCAGATACTTCAGGTGCTGAAACGAAATTACAATGACCAGACTGGAAAAGGTGGTTTACAGCATTTTTTTACGGAGGAAGTCGGAAAGGTTGATTTTCCACAGGTGAAAAAGCGAATGCAGTTGATCGCAGAAGACGATTGGAGTATGTCGGTGTATTTGGCAAGGGTTTTGGAGAATGAGAATGGGGATAAAATTGATGGCGCGGCGCTCTGGTGTGAATATGTTGAGCTTTTACAGGACTTTTCTACGGATTATGCTGAGAAAAGGGTGAAATTATCAAAAGTTACCAGCCAGATGAATTACTTTATTTACCAGATCAAACGAAATTATAATCTTACTTATAATGATAAAGTTGGAGACATTTACTTCATTGAGGACGGAGAACAGTACTTTGAGAACGGAAAACTGAATAGAGAAAAAATTCAGGGAGAGATTGGAGAATTTGTCGACTTTATATAGAAGGAGGTGCACTTATAAGTTGCGATGCAGATTGCGAAGGTCTGCTTTACATCTGAACAAGATCATTGCTTTTGCAAAGAGGATGGTGGGAAAATGAAAGTAAACGGGACATTGATGAATTATTATTTTCACTGTAAACGGCAGTGCTATTTATTCGGTAATCGCATCAATCTGGAGGATAATAGCGAAGAGGTGAAGATTGGAAAGGCCATTCATGAGGAACGTGCGGAAAAAGAAAATACGGAAATAGCAATCGAAAATATTCGATTGGATAAGCTTACGGCAGAGTATCTAACGGAGGTGAAAAAGTCAGATGCGGATGTGGAGGCATCGAAGTGGCAGCTTATTTTCTACCTGAAAGTATTGAAAGATAAGGGAATTATTAGAAAAGGAAAACTGGAGTTTGCGGAAAAGAATAAAAGTGATAAAAAAACAATCGTGATTGAATTGACGAATGATTTAGAATGCCAATTGGGGGATTATATTGTGGCGATTGAGGAATTGCTTGATTCGGAAGAAATCCCACCAGTGCTGAACGCAGCTAAATGTAAAAGATGTGCTTATTATGAGTATTGCTATATTTAGTACAATGCGTAGGAAGAGTACGGTAATCGCAACGCCACTTAACAACCGTATTGCTATATTTAGCACAGTGCGTAGGAACTGAAATAGGTAGACAGTAAACCGGACACGGAGTATTGCTGTATTTAGTACAGTAGGCGGGCTGGTTTGACTATAGAAAAGGGGGCGGCATATGGGAAGTACAAGATACATTTCTTCCATGGGTGAACTGACAAGAAAGGACAATTCACTCTGTTTTCGGAAAGAGGGAAAAAACGTATATATTCCAATTAAAAATACGAAAGAGATCTACTGTCTGAATGAAGTGAGTATTAACAGCAAGCTTCTGGATTTTCTGGGACAAAATCATGTTCTGGTGCATTTCTTCAATTATTATGGCGGATATAGCGGAACATTTTACCCAAAGGATCAGTATATGAGTGGAAAACTTTTGGTGAAACAGGTGGAGACATTTCAGACGCATAGATTAGAAATTGCGAAAGGAATCGTGAGGGGGATCGGAGCCAATATCTATGAAATTCTATATCATTATTACAAACATGATAAAAAAGAAGTAAAAGAAACAATTGATTGGATAAAAAAAGAATTCTATATAAAAGTAGATGAAGCGGATAATGTAAAGTCACTAATGTCGGTGGAAGGTGAGGTGTGGATGCGCTTTTATAATGATTTCCAGTATTTTCTGCCGGAAGATTTTATTATGAACAAACGTGTAAAGCGGCCGCCGGATAATCCGATGAATGCGATGGTGTCATTTGGAAACACATTACTTTATGCAAAGACAATTTCAGCAATATATAGAACACATCTGGATCAGAGAATCAGTTTTCTGCATGAACCGTCAGAGGGACGATTTTCGCTGAGCCTTGATTTGAGCGAGGTATTCAAACCGGTAATTGTTTATAGAACTATATTCGATCTGGTAAATAATAGAAAGATTCAGGTGGGAAAGCATTTTGACAAAAAAGTGAATTATTGTCTGCTAAACGAAGAGGGCAGGAATATTTTTATTCAGGCGTTCGAAGGACGCCTGGAATCCGTTTTCCAGCATCCGATTTTGAAAAGAAAAGTAACTTATCGCACTGCAATGAAATTAGACTGCTATAAATTGATTAAGTATATTATGGAAGAAAAAGAATTTGTCCCGTTCAGTTTGAAAGAAGGCTGTTAGATGAAAAAGAAAATGAATTATAATTATGCGTTTGTTTTTTATGATGTGGGCGAGAATAGAGTCCAGAAGGTTTTTAAAGTATGCAAAAAGTATCTGTCTCATTTTCAAAAATCTGTGTTTAGGGGAGAGATGTCGCCCTCGAAACTGATTCAGCTGAAAACGGATTTGAAGAAGGTGATAAATAAAGAGGAAGATTTTATCTGTATAATAAAATTAATGAATGATAATGTGTTTGGTGAAGAAATTCTCGGTGTTAAGGATGTTGAAAATGGAGAAACGTTAATACTTTGATCTCGTCAAACAAGTCCACGCGTAAAGCGGATATTCGGAATCCGCTTCGCTCTTCACTTTACCAAGAAATAGTATGAATAATTTTGGTTTTTTTTACCAGGCGGTTTTGTTGTGAAAGATGGAAAAAGTGCGATAGAATCGTAAAAGAAAGCTTTTTTTTCAGGACGATGGAAAATAAGAAGTGCGGTTGGTAAAAAGATGTGAGAAGGTTGAAAAATGGGGGGATGAGGAGTATAGTGGATGTTAGAGACAACGGTAATACGTTGGATAAATGATAACATGAGATGTATTTGAATGATTGTGGAAGAAATCACATGGGAAGAAGTTCTTCGATAAATGATAACATGAGATGTATTTGAATCGATATAAAAGCAAAGCATATTCAGTTGCACCTACGATAAATGATAACATGAGATGTATTTGAATGAAAATCTTGGGATGATGCAAAGTCACAGATTGGTGGATAAATGATAACATGAGATGTATTTGAATTGGGGAAGCGAAGGAGGTTCACCGGGTGAAAAGTCGATAAATGATAACATGAGATGTATTTGAATATCTTTGGCGGTTGGGATTCAGCCTTGATTACACTGATAAATGATAACATGAGATGTATTTGAATTGTAGTAAACAATCACATCTTCTGGTAAATCAGCACGATAAATGATAACATGAGATGTATTTGAATTAATATCATCCCTTTCTATTTTTGAGTATAAAAAGAGATAAATGATAACATGAGATGTATTTGAATACATTCTTGTATGGGTCAACCTTGTCCACAATCCGATAAATGATAACATGAGATGTATTTGAATCGAATTAGACATAAGCAAGCAAATGAGCAAAATACAGATAAATGATAACATGAGATGTATTTGAATTCAGTCATATTATCTGACCAAATCCATTCAACAACGATAAATGATAACATGAGATGTATTTGAATTTAAGAACGATACCGGAAAAGAACGGAAGATATACGATAAATGATAACATGAGATGTATTTGAATTCTGTTATTGTTTCTGTTGCAATAACAATGACCGGGATAAATGATAACATGAGATGTATTTGAATTTGCACCGCTACCCTTTAGATCACTAAGAATCTTTTGATAAATGATAACATGAGATGTATTTGAATTATTTTAGGTAAGGTAGTAGCTTTTCAAAGTGATGTGATAAATGATAACATGAGATGTATTTGAATTCTACTGCGTAGAAGCTATCCTTTGCATTTGTTTTTGATAAATGATAACATGAGATGTATTTGAATTTCAAATCGCTATTTACTTATTCTATCCACATCTGGATAAATGATAACATGAGATGTATTTGAATTAAAAGTGGTAAAAGAGGCAATCGGGAGATTGCGGATAAATGATAACATGAGATGTATTTGAATGTAAATCAGGATAGTGAATTTGACAGCGATATTGTGATAAATGATAACATGAGATGTATTTGAATTGAAAGGGAAAAAACATCTCACAAAAGCAGAAATTGATAAATGATAACATGAGATGTATTTGAATGAAATTTTCCAAGCAATGTCTTATTTATTAAATCAGATAAATGATAACATGAGATGTATTTGAATCTGTCTGCTGCCGTAACTCGAATTCCGGTAATTACTGATAAATGATAACATGAGATGTATTTGAATGACATGTTTAGTAGAGCATTTACATCTTCTATGGGATAAATGATAACATGAGATGTATTTGAATGTCCTGAAATTGTTGATGTAATTGATTGGAAAAAGATAAATGATAACATGAGATGTATTTGAATCCATTTCCCCACTGTCCGGCCAGAACTTCCTTAGCCGATAAATGATAACATGAGATGTATTTGAATGAGAAAAGAACTGGCAACTTTTATAAATTCTCGCAAAGATAAATGATAACATGAGATGCATTTGAATGAGATTAAAAAAGGAAGTCTGCCGGAAAGCATTTTGGATAAATGATAACATGAGATGTATTTGAATTCGTAAAAATTACTGTCTTTTACCGTTGTTATCCACGATAAATGATAACATGAGATGTATTTGAATAGTACAAAGGAATGGAGAGAGTTTGAGCGATATACGATAAATGATAACATGAGATGTATTTGAATGCAAGAACGTCTGGTATGTATCACTTCCAAAGCTGATAAATGATAACATGAGATGTATTTGAATTTTTCAAATTATGATTTTACAGACGCAGTTGTTACAGATAAATGATAACATGAGATGTATTTGAATGGAAATTTGTTGCGGATCTTTGTTTTTAACGTATTTGATAAATGATAACATGAGATGTATTTGAATAGTGCTTTGTTTAATTTTTCCCCGACTAGTGCCCCTGATAAATGATAACATAAAATATATCTAAATATTGTAACTGTGACTCCGTATACTGCGACACATACCGATAAATGACAACATAAGACACACTTAAACGGGGAAAAAAGTTACCGCCATAAAAATTCTATCTGCCACATGAGTGGAATGTATTGCTTTGTGTACAATAGATATGATATGTTTATAAGAAATAAACAAGGTTAAGGTGTCAAAAGGGCATATTGCAAATTTATCTAGGCAGATTGTACAAAAAATGATTTCTTCGTTCCGTCGTGCCAAGCATTCCAATAAGCCTCCGAAACCAGAAAGCCTGTTCAGCAGAGGCTTGTTTCAGCAGGAGGATAAAGCCCCCACTGACAAACGGCGAAGCCGTCTGCGTTCATGAGGAAGTAGCGAAGCGGATTCCGAATGTCCGCTTTACTCATGCCCTTTTGATACCTTAACCGAACAAAATAATAATAGAACCGTGGAGACAATCAAAATGAACAAACATGAAAAGAAAAGAAACAGTTTTTCCGGCAAGATCGGTTTTGTCCTGTCCGCAGCCGGTGCATCTGTCGGTCTGGGAAATATTTGGCGATTTCCGTACCTTGCTGCAAAATATGGCGGTGGCATTTTTCTGTTGATATATATCCTGTTGGCATTGACATTTGGCTACACAATGATTATTGCCGAGACGGCTCTTGGACGTATGACGAAAAAAAGTCCGGTAGGCGCGTTCAGCGCATTTGGGCATACCTGGCAGTTCAAGTTTGGCGGCTGGATCAATGCTGTCATACCGATGCTGATTGTGCCATACTATTCCACGATTGGTGGCTGGGTTGTAAAATACCTGATAGAATACGTGAAGGGAAATGCGATGAAACTATCGACGGATGGATACTTTTCGGAATTCATATCCGGTGGGATCTCAGCGGAAATCGGGTTCCTGATTTTTGCTGTGGCAACGATGGCGATTATCTACGCGGGCGTGCAGAATGGGATTGAGCGCATGGCAAAGTTTGTGATGCCCATCCTTGTTGTGCTGGCTCTGATTATTGCAGTTTACTCCATGACCAGGGAAGGAGCGGTTTCAGGAATCAAATATTTCCTCATCCCGAATCTGGATAATTTTTCATGGATGACCGTAGTAGCTGCAATGGAGCAAATGTTTTATTCCCTTTCCATTGCGATGGGAATTCTGATTACTTTTGGCTCTTATATGAAAGATGATGTTTCTATAGAAAGCGCAACAAAAAACGTAGAGATTTTTGACACCGGAATCGCAATTATGGCGGGACTTATGATTATTCCGGCGGTATTTGCATTTGCAGGTGGGGATCCGGAGACGCTTCAGGCAGGACCATCGCTGATGTTCATTACGATTCCAAAGGTGTTTGCAAGTATGGGACTTGGTACTCCGGTAGGAGTTTTGTTCTTTGTACTGGTGCTGTTTGCGGCAATTACCAGTGCGGTGGCATTGGCAGAAAGTGCAGTGTCTACATTTGAGGACGAGCTGGGCTGGAGCCGGAAGCGGGCCGCACTGTTAGTGGGTGCGATTATCATCGTACTTGGAAGTTTATCCACACTCGGCTATGGTCCATTGTCATTTATCCAACTCATCGGTATGCCGTTTCTGGATTTCTTTGATTTCCTGACAAACTCAGTGATGATGCCCATTGCCGCCATGTTGACGTGCCTGCTGATCGTGCGGGTTGTTGGAACAGACAAGATTGCAGAGGAAGTACGCAAAGAGGGTGCTCCATTTGCAAGACAGAAAATATTTGTCTTTATGATTCGGTATCTATGTCCGCTGTTTGTAGCCATTATCTTAATCAGTTCGGTGGCAAATGTACTTGGATGGATTTCGATGTAAAAATAACTTTCATGTTAAAATTCATGTGAAAATAACGTGAAAGAAAAGACTTGACATCTAAAGAAAGATTGCGTACAATTAAATTGCGACAAGCAATTCTGGATGCTGACTTACTTGTGTCTACACATAATGTGGTATTCTATGAAAGCAGCGAAGCGGATTCCGAATGTCCGCTTTACAGCAGACAGATACGACAAAAAAGAAACTAATTCACTAGATTTGCGATAAAACAACAATACGAAAGAGGTGAGAAAATGGAAAGATATGATATTGCCATCATTGGAACTGGACCAGCGGGACTGTCCGCGGCAATTACGGCTAAAATCAGGAATAAGAACATCCTGCTTATTGGAAGCAAGACCTTAAGTCCCAAGGTGGAGAAAGCTCACACGATACAGAATTATCTGGGGATGCCGGAGGTGAGCGGAGCGGAATTGCAGACGGCATTTACGGATCATCTGGCAGACAGTCAGATTGAGATTACAGAAGATAAGATTCATGCGATCTATGCCATGGGTGCCTACTTCATGCTGCAGGGAAGCGGGGCGAACTATGAGGCTTCTTCCGTTATCCTTGCGACAGGTGTAAGCGCAGGCAGACTGTATGAAGGTGAGGAGCAGTTCCTTGGAAGAGGCGTCAGCTATTGTGCGACCTGTGATGCGGCACTCTACAAGGGAAAAAGTGCTGCAATTGTAGGCTTTTCACCGAAGGAAGAGGCGGAAGCGGAGTTCATGGCAGAGATTGCGGATAAGGTCTTATATTTTCCGATGTATAAGGATGAAGTACAGTTCTCCGAAGAGAATACGAAGGATAAGATAGAGGTCATTCGTGAAGTTCCGGTGTCTGTAGAAGGAAGTATGAAGGCGGAGCGACTGGTGACAAGGGACAATTCCTATGACGTGGATGGAGTGTTCTTCCTTCGCGAAAGTGTATCTCCGGCACAGCTGGTACCGGGACTTAAGATGAATGGAAACCATATCGAAGTAACAAGAAATATGGCGACTAATATTGCCGGATGCTTTGCGTGTGGAGACATCGTGGGAACCCCGTATCAATATATCAAGTCAGCTGGCGAGGGAAATGTGGCAGCTCTGGCAGCAGTTTCCTATCTGGATCAGAAAAAAAGAGCACAAAAGTAGAAGGCAGGCGAGAGCCGAAGCAGTCAATGTATCAAAAATAAAAGTTGGAAAAACAGGAGGAAAAAAGGATGGTAAAAAAGATTTCAGCAAAAGAGTTTCATGAGGCAGAAGCAAGCAAAGCAGCAGTTGTAGATTTCTCAGCATCATGGTGTATGCCTTGTGGTATGCTGGCACCGGTACTGGAAGAAGTATCCGAAGACATGGCTGGTAAAATGGATTTCTTTAATGTAGATATTGATGAGGCTCCAGATCTGGCAACCAGATTTGGTGTTGCGAGCATTCCGTGTCTGGTTGTCCTAAAGGATGGCGAGAAGATTGATCAGTCCGTAGGATTCTTACCGAAGGAAGCGCTGACAGAGTTTATCGAGAAGAATATGTAAGCAGTGGGACAGAAAAATCAATGAAGTTGCTGGATGAACATGAGGAAACCGTAAGTTGGATTCCTCATGTTCATTTTGTGTCAGAGAGAACAGAGCTGACAAAAGAAGCTGGGGGTTCATGACATTCAGACAAGGGTTCATATCTTCGGAAAGCGCCTTTCAAGTACAGAGAATAAAGTTCCAGTACGGAGAATAAATAATTTCCAATATGGAGAATAAATGATTTCCAGTACGGAGAATAAATAATCTGATGGAAAAAAAGATAGTTGGGTGATAGAATGAGTCTAGGCACGTTCAATTAGGATTGCTAATACACGAATCTGTCCGGTACCGTTCATCTCGAAATGATATCAGGGTACTGGATATATGGAAAATGTTAAAAACAACAGGGAGAAATGAAAATTGAGTATAGAACGAAAAAAAGTAATCGATGAATTCCAGGCGTATGTGGAGAACTACGACATGGAGGATACCAAGATCAGGCTGAAAGCAGACCACACATATCGGGTAGCAGGTCTGTCAGAAATCATCGCAAAGTCACTGGGGCTATCCGGTGCAGATGTGGACCTTGCCTGGCTCATCGGGATGCTTCATGATCTTGGCAGATTTGATCAGCTCAGACAATATGGAACATTTATCGATGCACAGTCGGTGGACCATGCACTGCTTGCAGTGGAGATTTTATTTGAAGAAGGGACGATTCGCAGGTTTATTCAGGAATCGGAGAATGATGAGCTGATCCGAAGTGCGATCAGGTATCACAACGCATATCTGCTTCCGGAAGACTTGGACGAGAGGACTCTGCAGTTCTGTAATCTGATTCGCGATGCCGATAAGATTGACATTATTCGTGTCAATGTGGAAATACCACTGGAGGAGATTTACAATGTCTCATCGGAGGAAATCTATCAATCTGATGTGACCGAGGAAGTGATTGCTGCACTTGAGTCGGGGGACACGGTACTTCGGTCTCTCAAAAAGACACCAGCAGACTACCTGGTCGGACACATTTCCTTTGTGAATGGTCTTGTCTATCCAAAGAGCAGGCAACTGATGAAGGAGCAGGGATATCTGGAGAAGATGTTGGAATTTCCGACAAAGAATCCTGACACAAAAAAGCAGTTTGAACGAATGAAGCGGTTTATTCTGACAAAAGTATAGCAAAGGAAAAGAAAGTAATGACAATTAGAAAGACATTTGCAAAGTATGTATCGCAGAATGTACTGGGGATGATTGGGATTTCCCTCTACATTCTTGCGGACACTTTTTTTATCTCTATGGTGGAGGGAGCCAATGGTATCACAGCTTTGAATCTGGTGCTGCCTGTTTATAACCTGATTTTTGCAATCGGAGCGATGATGGGCGTGGGTGCAGCTATCCGTTTTACCATACTCCGCGCAGGGGGAAATGAGCGGGCAGAATTCTATTTTTCCAATGTGATCTTCTTTGCACTGATTTTAGGGGCTGTCTTTATGGTGGCAGGCGGACTGTTTCCGGAACATATCGTCTCACTCATGGGCGGAGATGAGACCATCGTGGCAGTAGGAGCACCCTATACCAGAATTTTTATGCTATTTACTCCATTTTTTATGTGGAACCATATCTGCAATGCATTCGTACGGAACGATGGAGATCCAACCGTTGCCATGGCAGCCACCCTGGGCAGCAGTCTGTTCAACATTGTGATGGATTACATCCTGATGTTCCCACTTGGACTTGGGATGCGAGGCGCGGCGCTGGCAACAGCGGTTTCTCCGGTGATTGGAATACTGATTTGCTGTATCCATTTCTTCTCGAAAAGAAATACGATTCATTTCAGATGGAGTCTTCCGTCAGTGAGACGTCTGTTTGAATCCTGTCAGCTTGGCGTCTCAGCGTTTATCGGCGAATTTGCTTCCGGAGTGACGACCATCGTCTTTAATCTGCTGATTCTGGGACTGGCGGGAAATGTGGGCGTAGCCGCTTATGGTGTGATTGCCAATACTTCTCTGGTAGCAATCTCAGTGTTCAATGGTGTTTCCCAGGGGTCACAGCCGCTGTTCAGTGAATTGTATGGAAAAGGAAAGAAAAAAGATATTGCGAAGGTTCTGCGCATGGCAGCTGCGACCTCAACGGTGCTGGCAGTGCTGATACTGATTCTGACCAATCTGGGAGCGGAAGGAATTGTGGGAATTTTCAACAGCGAACACGATGCAAAGATGGCAGAATATGCAGTCAGCGGTCTGCGTCTGTATTTTATCGGATTTATATTTGCGGGCTTCAACATCGTGGTATCCGGCTATTTTAGCGCGGTTGCAGAAGCAAAATGGGCGTTTATCACTTCTATTCTCAGAGGTGTTGTAGCGATTATAGCCTGCGCAGTGATTTTGTCGATGGTGATGGGACTTCGGGGCGTCTGGCTTGCATTTCCGGCGGCGGAAGCACTGACATCAGTGGTCGCAGTGACCGCACTCTCAATATGCAGAAAGAAAAAGGAACAGCGAAATTAAGCTGTCCTTTTTGCTTTCTGCGTAGTAAAATTATCAGAAAGAAGGAGCCAGTTGGCGCGAAACCACCGCATGAGCTGCCAGTACCCGCACCCGCGCAGCCTGAATTCTTTTATCAGATTGAATTTCGCCTGGAGGCTCCTGACATCTTCAAACCATACTTCGTGGGAAATCCCGTTTTCATCGGTATAATTGAAAAATGGAGACTGGGCAACTTCATTGAATTGAATCGGGACACCGTATGAAATGGCGATCTGAACGGCTTCCACATTTCCGATGGTCTGTGCTTTTGTCACGCCGCGTTCATAGGGGAGTGGCCAGTCATAGCCATAATTGGGGATTCCGAGATCAATTTTCTGCGGTTCAATACGGGTGATGGCGTAGGTTACCACTTCCCGCACTTTGTTGATGGGAGCGACAGCCATCGGCGGGCTGTAGGTGTAACCCCACTCGTAGGTCATAAGAAGCACATGATTGGCGGCGGTTCCGAGAGCAGCATAGTCCTTGCCTTCATATAATAATCCGGTCTGTGTATCGGAGGTTTTTGGTGCCAGTGCTACAGAGACCTGATAGCCGAAGGCATTCAGCTGTGTCGTCACATTCTGTACAAATTCTGTGAATCGATCCCGGTCCTCGGGTAAAATATATTCAAAATCAATATCCACTCCCTGATACCCTTTTTCCTGTAGAATCTGAATCAGGTTCTGAATCAGATTTTCCTGAGCGGCAGAATCATTTACGATAGTGCTGATCAAGATATTGCTGAACATACCTGCTTCGTTCAGCGGCGTGAGTGTGAGAATCGGGCGTACCAGGTAGGTCCGGGCTTCCTGAATCATCCACATATCGTCCAGCAACGGATAGATCAGTGCTCCGTCTGCCGTAAAACCATAGGAAAAAACAGATAATTCTGTCAGAAAAGGCAGCGTCTCACGGAGTACCCAGGGGCTGATAAATGGATAAGCGTATCCGTTGACCTTGATAGCCATGAGTTCTGTGTCACTCCCGGATGCAATGTAAAGTGCCTGGCCAATCGCCAGCCGGTATGGAGGAATTATCTGATTGTCATAAATTAATGTGGCAGCAGGAATGCCAAATTGCCGGGCGATATCGTCGACGTTGTCACCCGGGACTACGATATAGATCATGAAATGTTCCGTTTCTGTAGGGGGTATTGGTATAGGGTATGCGCGGGAGACGGAAATGTGAAGAATAGATTGTGTATGCTCCCTTTCTGACGTTAAAAACACAATGTCTTGAAAACAGGTATATTTTGTGAGAATATGCAGACATTATGACATAGAAACAAAGGGAATGACATCCTTTTGGAAAACGAGGTGTAAAGATATGGATGAGCATACAATACGACTGCTAAAAGAGTGTGACTCCGGGTGCAAAATGGCAATCGAGAGCATTGACAGAATTCAGGACTATGTGGAAAATGCGGAACTGCAGAAGGTAATCATGGAATACAAAAAACGTCATGAAGAATTGGAAGCACGTTCCACCAGGCTTTTGCAAAACAACGGGGAAAGTGAAAAACATCCCAGTCCGGTGGCGGCTGCCATGTCCCGGCTTACTACCGAAATGAAAATGATGATGCGTGATGACTCCACGCAGATTGCCAAAATTCTGATGAATGGATGTAACATGGGGATTCAGTCCATCGGAGAATATCGCCACAAATACAACGATGCCCAGGAGGTAGCAAGATCACTGGCCGGCGAGCTTGTGAAGGTGGAGGAAAAGTTTTTGCGTGATCTGGAGAAGTTCTTGTGAAAATATAAGCAATATTGCCTGCTGTAAAGTCCGGCTTTCTCAGTGATTTTATCCTCTTTATCAAAAAAAATAAAAAACGCTTGCAATTCAAAAAAGATGATACTATAATGTGGTAAAGTAATGAAGAACAAACCGAAGACGTGGAGATAAAAACAGTTCGTGCACCCACAGAGAGCCCGGGAAGGTGAGAGCCGGGTAGAACGCAGTCTGTTAAATGGACCACCGAGGGCATAGTCAAAGGGGTGACCTGAGTATTCTATGACGCAAGACATGCGTTATTTGTCCAGGATATGATAGTATCTGATAAGAGCACGAGAAGTATTTTCGTGAAGCAAGGTGGTACCACGGGAATTGAATATACCCGCCCTTGACAGTTTTAATAGACTGTCAAGGGCGTTTTTTGTGTAACAGAAAAATTAGAAATTTAGAAGGAGGAAACAATATGTGCTATCCAAAATTGGAGCAGGCAAAAGAAATAAAAGCGGCAAATCAGTATGACATCCTGCCTGTCAGATTAGAATTATTTTC
>JAQVCP010000142.1 GCA_028689735.1 Hespellia sp.
CGATACAAAGATAAGGTTACATATTGGATGACCTTCAATGAAATTAACAACCAGGCCAATTACATGAATGATTGGGCACCTTTCACAAATTCTGGAATTATGTATAAAGAAGGGGAAGACCGTGAGCAGATTATGTATCAGGCTGCACATTATGAACTAGTTGCATCTGCACAGGCTTACCGAATTGGAAAAGAAATCAATCCAGACTTTCAGATTGGCTGTATGATTGCAATGACACCAATTTACCCATATTCCTGCAAACCAGAGGATATGATGATGTCAGTGTCAGCTATGCAGAAGCGTTTCTGGTTTGCAGATGTACATGTAAGAGGACATTATCCGAATTATATGTTGAAATACTTCGAAAGAAAAAATTTCAACATGGATATTACAGAACAGGATAAGGAAGATTTATCCAAGGGCTGTGTCGACTACATTGGATTCAGCTACTATATGTCATTTGCGGTAAAGCACGAAGAAGACAACAAGGAATATGATTATCATGAAGAATGTGCGTTTACAGATAATCCGTATATCACAAAGAGCGATTGGGGATGGCCGGTAGATCCAGTTGGACTTCGTTATTCACTGAACTGGCTCTATGACAGATATGAATTACCACTGTTTATCGTGGAAAACGGATTGGGTGCATACGATAAGAAGGAGGCGGACGGCAGTGTTCATGATTCGTACCGCGTCGATTATCTGAAAGCCCACATTGAAGCTATGAAAGAATGTGTAGAGCAGGACGGCGTAGATGTAATGGGATACACTCCGTGGGGCTGCATTGATCTTGTATCGGCAGGAAGCGGTGAGATGGAGAAGAGATACGGATTCATCTATGTAGACAAGGACAATCAGGGAAATGGAACGCTGGAGAGAAGCAGAAAAGATAGTTTCACTTGGTTTGAGAATGTGATTCGAACCAATGGAGAAGAACTGTAGGAGGGAGATAGTTATGTTAAAAATCAGATTATTTTGTAATCAGGGAATGTCAACAAGCCTTTTGGTAAAAGCAATGGAAAAAGCAGCAGCTGAAGAGGGAACAGAAGTAGATATCATGGCATATCCGGCAAATGAAATGGATGCACGTATCGATGGAATCGACTGTGCACTTCTTGGACCGCAGGTTGGTTACTTGAAGTCTAAGGCAACAACAATTTGTTCTGCAAAGAATATTCCGGTTGATATCATTCCAATGCAAGACTATGGAATGTGTAACGGAAAAGGCGTATTAGCATTTGCGAAGAAAATTGCTGGGAAATAAAAAGGGGAATTGAGAAGAGAGGTAAAAGAAAACTATGAAAAATTTTCTGAATGATAAAGTAGTGCCAAAGGTAATGGCATTTATTAATACAAAGGCAATGCAGGCATTGAAAGATGGTTTATTATACTCTATGCCTATGATGATTATTGGATCTGTATTCTTGCTGATTGCAAACTTTCCATATACACCATTTGCAAACTGGCTGGCTGAAGTTGGAGTTACACCAGTACTTAACCAGGCATACGGTTCAACGTTTAACATGATGGCATTGATTGCTTCTATCGGTATTGCATATACGTATGTAAAGAATGAAGGATATCAGGGAATGCCGGCAGGAGTAATTTCTCTGTGTACTTACCTGATTATGCAGCCATCAGAAGTTGTAAATGAAGCTGGAGATTCTGTTGGGGTTATCTTCAAAGACTGGACAGCAGGAAAAGGTATGATCGCAGCATTACTTCTTGGTCTGATCGTTGGTTGGGTTTACTCAATCTTCATGAAGAAAAACATCGTAATCAAGATGCCTGCTGGAGTACCGGAAGGCGTATCCAATGCATTTGTTGCTTTGATTCCAGGTGCAGTTATCATCATCGCAGCGACAATTATTTATGCAGTTGTTAACCTTGTAGGTGATACAACTCCTATCGAATTGATTTACAAAGTAATTCAGACACCACTTCAAGGTATGACAGATTCACTTGGCGGAGTAGTTCTTATGGGACTTATGGTGCCATTCCTCTGGTTCTTTGGTATTCATGGTTCTTCTATCGTTGGTGGTATCATGGGATCTATGCTTACAGCAAACTCTGCAGCAAACCAGGAAATCCTTGACGCAGGAAAAGCACTTACACTTGCAAACGGTGGACATATCGTAACACAGCAGTTCTTCGATCAGTTCATGACTGTAACAGGAGCTGGTATCACAATCGGTCTTGTATTCTTCTTGGCTTTCTTCGCAAAGTCACAGCAGTGCAAACAGATCGGTAAGCTTGGAATCGCACCTGCATTCTTCAATATTAACGAGCCAGTACTGTTTGGTATTCCAGTTGTATTGAACCCGATTATGGCAGTACCATTCTTCTTAATGCCAGTAATCTCAGGACTGATTGAGTACTTTGCAATCTACATCGGACTTTGCCCAATGTACGGCGGTATTATGGTTCCTTGGACATGTCCTCCGATTATCTCAGGATTCCTGATTGGTGGATGGAGAACAGCAGTATTGCAGACAGCTATCTTAGTATTAACATTCTTCGTATACCTGCCATTTATCCGTGTCATTGATAAACAGTATGTAAAAGACGAGAAAGCAGCTGCGGCAGCAGAAGCAAAATAAATCAATCTGATTGCGAACATTTTCGGCAGATTATGAGTTTCGCAATTTCCAGATAACAAAAAGAAATGAGGAACGTAATATGGACGAAATGGAATTAATTTGTTTTCAACTGATTACCAGTGCAGGAACTGCAAAATCATACTTTATCGAAGCAATCCAGAAAGCAAAAGAAGGACTTTTTGATGAAGCAGAGGAATTAATCAGTCAGGGCGATGAAATGTTAAAAACAGGACATGAGCCTCATACTGATATGGTACAGAAGGAAGCAGCCGGAGAAGGTGTACCGTTGTCATTGATTCTGATGCATGCAGAAGACCAGATGATGAGCACAGAAGTGTTCAAAATCTTAGCAGAAGAATTCATTGAATTATACAAAAAGCTTTCAGCAGAGAAATAAGTAAATAAAAAATCAGGAGAAGATGCTCACTGCTACGATTATGTGGTGGTGGACATCTTCTTCTTTCAATAGTAAGATACATATTAACAGGAGGAGACCATATGAAACAGTATTTTGCAGTAGATATTGGTGGAACAGCAGTAAAATGGGCTGTGATTACAGAGGACAATGAGATTAAGAAAAAAGGGGAATTTGCAACACCTTACGATGGTGCTGAGGCACTGGCAGATGCAGTTGCCAATACCCTTGAGGAACAGGAAGAAACATTTGCAGGAATGGGCGTAAGTGTACCGGGAACGGTTCCGGATGATCCGGACGGAATCATCTACGGTGGCGGAGTGCTCACATTTTTGGATAAAGTGCCTTTTGGAAAGATGCTGGAGGAGCGTTGTCATCTTTCTTGTTCTGTTGAGAACGATGGGAAAAGCTGTGCCCTGGGAGAATACAGTGCAGGTGCCCTGAAAGGAAGTCATACGGGTATCGTTCTGGTTCTTGGAACTGGAATCGGTGGTGGAATCGTGATTGATGGAAAGATATTCAAGGGTGCCCACAGCTTTGCGGGAGAGTTCAGCTTTATCTGTGCAGATCCGGAAATCGGGCTCATGGAAGGAAATGAATTTGGCAAAGCATGTGGATGGCAGACAGGATTGCAGACTTTGATTTTAAAGGAAAAAGGTCTTCCAACGGATACAGAAGCCGACGGAAAGAAACTATTTGAATGGATTAATAGCGGGGATGAAGCAGCGATGAGAGGTCTTCGCATTTTCTGCAGAAGACTTGCACTTCAGATCAACAACCTGCAGGTGATTCTTGATCCCGAAGTGGTTGCAATTGGCGGTGGAATCAGCAAACAGCCAATCTTATTTCAGATTCTGAAGGAAGAGATGGATGCGATGTATGAGAAAACACCGTGGAAGCATATTCCGGTTCCGAAGGTTGTGAAATGCCAGCATGGAAATGATGCAAATCTCCTGGGTGCGGTCTACTGCTGTAAGAATTCCGGCAAATAATAGAAGACGAAAACGGGGAAAGATAGTGCTAAGTACTTTTGGAAAAATGAAATGAAAATAAGAGAGAAAAATGACGAAGAAAAGTGAAAAAGTTGTTGACATAGCATTGGTTTCAATAGTATAATAGCAAAGCGGGTTCGAGATACGGACCCGCAACCCATGGGATCTTAGCTCAGCTGGGAGAGCACCTGCCTTACAAGCAGGGGGTCACAGGTTCGAGCCCTGTAGGTCCCATTTCACATTTTGAAACGCATGTTTTTGATGAAAGATGTGATACCGGCTTTGTCGGATGCACAGCCTGGAGGCTGGCATAAAACATGAATATGGCTGGATAGCTCAGTTGGCTAGAGCACACGGTTCATACCCGTGGTGTCGCTGGTTCAAATCCAGTTCCAGCTATGATTAAGAAGAATCTGTACATTGTGCAGGTTCTTTTTTTGATT
>JAQVCP010000054.1 GCA_028689735.1 Hespellia sp.
ACCTCCTATGTGATTTTTGTGGTTGGCAAACCCACATTCATTATAACATAGGAGGTTTTTTACTTGAAGCTAAAGCTAACTGGGGACACACCGGCAGAGCCGGTGGTTTATTTTTCTGTTACACAAGGAAATAGGATGGTCCGGGAGACCATCCTAACTTTATTTTTCCCACAACATCCGAAAAGATTTTCTGCGCCTCCTTCGTTCCCAAAGCACCGCCAATAAAGTCATTCTGCATATCAACTACAATCAAAAGCTTACCTGTTCTCCGCTTCATTATTCAGTTTCAAAAAATTGAAATATCCGGCAGATCATGCCATGATTTTTCAGATGTGTAAATACTTCTTACTTACCAGAAATTCTAAGGACATGAATGCTGTCCTGAATAGAACTTCTGAACCTACAATAACATTGCTTCTTATGACTATCAATTCTTTTCAAGAGAAAGTATATTTAAAATACACTTCAAGCAAACAACTTTTCACACAAAAAGGACTTATCCGCAACTAAGCAAACAAGTCCCTTCACATATCAGTCCATTAACTTATACCCTCCAAAAAGATAGACAAAGGGTAGTATCACAGGAATCCAAGTCACTACAGATGAATAAATCGCCTCTATATCTTCTCCATCTACAGCACACTGAACAAATCCCACCAAAAATACAACCGTTTGTAAAATGCACCAAATAATCGCACCTTTCACGACTCTTTTTGGATTATGTTTTTTTAATGAGAAAACAATAAATACTATGACTATTGTATAGTAAGTGATGCTCATTATGGATATCAAATAAGTTCCCGCAAGTGAACTTATTTGTAATGTACGCATTATAATATTTCTGCCTTCTCCTGATAGTATAAACAATAACCCAATAATTTGCATTAAATCAAGAAGTCCATATACAATAATCGATATTATTGACACAGTTTTAAATATTGCTCTATTCTTTTTCAAACCGCCCCTCCCTTTTCACTCTAAAAAAATTTAACTAAAAGAGGGTAATATGGATACACTAAATTTATTACTTCGCCAATACCCCCAATTATAATCAATACAATTTGAAATGCTGTTAATTTTCCCGCAACTTTTTCTTTCATCCTTTTTCCCCTTTCATTTTAGTCATCTTTAAGGTAATTTTATTCTTTTTTTATGCTATTGTCAATAAAAATAGCCATTATTGAGGTAAAATCCATGAAAATTTATAATTATAACAATAAGTCCAATGTAATAGGACCTCAACTCAAACTAGTGCGTAAACAACGAAAACTATCTCAAGATATCTTAGCCGCAAAAATGCAACTGCAAAATATAGAACTGTCACAAAAAGTTATTAGTCGGATTGAAAAACAAGAACGTTTTGTTTCTGATTACGAATTATGTGCTTTTGCACAAGTGTTAAATGTTGACATTTATTGGTTGCTAGGATTGTCTTCTGATCCTAAGCCATTTAATAATACCGATATATAAAAAAGCGTTTTTCATTATCATCCCCGCTCAAACATAAACTAAGAGATCCATCACAAATTGACAGACCTCTTAGTTCATCATTTCTATTACCAATATATCAAATTCATATGTTTGATCCAGTGTCTCTAACACTCTTTCCAGTAACTTTGCATTATATTTATGCAAGATGTTTCATTCCAATCATGTTTATATTTACACAATCTCAATCTGACATGCACGCATCGCTCTCAGTGCATTTTCATGACTCTCTGGTGTCACTCCGGCACAACACTTCGAATCCACAATGATTGGAACCTCCGGCAGAAATGCCTTCAATGTCATCGCATTGGAAATCACGCAGATATCCGTGCAGAGCCCGATCAATGTGATGGATTCGATCTCGAACTTCTCCGACATCATCCCCAGCATTGCTGCCATTTCCGCACTTCCAAACGTGGGCTTTTTGATAATATTCTCCTCATCTCCCACCAGCGCTGCAATCTCCGGATGCAATTTCCATCCTTCCGTTTCCCGTATGCAATGCTCCACAGGAAGCTTTTTTCCTTCCTGTGTCTCCAGGTAATTTTTCTCATGTGTGTCCTGTGTAAAGAGCACCGGGCCTTCAAACGTTTTTATTTTTTCCACAACATCCGGGAGGATCTTCTGCGCCTCCTTCGTGCCCAAAGCGCCGCCAATAAAGTCATTCTGCATATCAACTACAATCAAAAGCTTACCTGTTCCGATCGGCTCATCCGACGGGTCAAAGTCCCAGAAATCATCCTCGTCCATTTCCTCTATATCATATTTTCCACTTATCGTCGTAAATGCTTTGCCCTTCTCAAGCTTCTGGTAAATCTCATTTTGGGTCTGAGGCTTGCTCTTCCTTTTTGTGAGCCTCATCGCCTGCAGATTTTCATTTGCCGCAGCAATATCGAACGCATAGTCTGTGGCATCTCCATACCACTCTTTCAATTGGTCATATTCTGGATCCTCCGGATTTTGCAGTACTTCCATCAAATGATAATATCCCCAGATTCCACCGCAGTCCTCCGGGAAAGCATCGCCCTTAAACTTTATCACCTCCGGATAGCTTTTATCGTAGTCATCCAGCACCTTTTCGACAACGACCGTATGAAGCCAGTCATCTCCGAAATCATACGTATATAAAAATGTCTTCTGCTCCTCCACAAAGTGATCGATGATATACTCCGCTGCATTGTATCGGTCTACATCTCCCCAGAAGTCCTCCTCCGGTTCTTCCTCAAACTCCACGCCAAGCTTTTTAAATGTAAAACAATCCAGGTGTCCCCCTGACCATCCCATCACCTCATTTAAAATAATACTGAGCTGCGAAAAACTCAATCCAGCCGGTACGATCAGTCTTCTCCAGACCGGGGGCTTTGACTCTTTTACTGTGATTTTCATTTGGTAAGCTTTCATACAGACATTTCTCCTTTCGATCCAAACAACATCTGGCAATCTAATTCTGATCTCGATATTTTGCTAATACCGCAACATTAAATTTCCGGTGCCTCCAACTGGTCACCAACCAGATCAATCACCTTGGCAAAATCATCACGTTTTCTCAACGTACTTCCAAGCGATGTCACAACAGCAGTAATCTTTTCCCCTCCAACTTCCGTCACAAATGTCTTCACAGCCGGTGGCATGGCACTGGCCCAAAGTGGAAATACAACGACGATCTTCTGATCCGGATCCGGTTTCTCGTAATCCACCGGTATCGTCTTCCCACTCATGGCCATCGCTCCGGCCTTCACATAGTTCACCTTGCCTGACCAGTCCCTGTGGTCGTCGATCATCCTTGCTGTCGTTTCATAGCGCTCTGCCAGCTGCTCTGCAATTTTTTTGCTTCTTCCAGTTCTCGAAAAATAATAAATCTGCATCCTACTACCTCCATAATTTATCTCTGCTATAAATGTGCTGCCTGTCCGCTCAGCAATCAGACTGATCTGCCTCTTTCTAACGTTTCACAAAGTATTCCTCATACCAAACCAAAAATGTATAAATTGTCCACACTTTTCTCCAGTTATCTGACTCTCCGCCGACATAAGCGTCGAAAATCCCATTGATTTCATCCTGATTGAAGAACTTTGCTGCCATCTCACTGTGGAATTTTTCTCTTACATCCTGATTGTAGCGCTCATCTGCCATCCAGATCCGAATCGGAACGATGAAGCCAAGCTTCTTGCGAAATGCAATTTCCTCCGGCAATACCTTTGCTGCGGCCGTTCTGAATGCAACTTTGTTCTGTTCTTCATTCACTTTGTATCTGGACGGCATCCGGGAAGCAATGTCAAAAATCCGGGTATCAGTCAGCGGCATTCTGATCTCTAATCCACATGCCGTGCTCATCTTGTCTACATTGAGATAAATATCCCCCTCCAGCCAGATTTGAATATCCACATCAGACATTTTAGAAAGCGGATCCAGTCCCTCCGTCTCTTCATAAATCTTAGAGGCAATCTCGATTGGAAGTACATCCGGGTCATAGTTTTTCAGGATGCGCTTCTTCTCGTCCTCTTTCATAATGTTGGTATTGCCCACATAAAAGGTCTTCAGATTCTCACCGTAGCGCTGCGCGTTGCGGTACATGTTGTAGCCACCAAAGAATTCATCCGCCCCTTCCCCTGAATAACAGACATTTGCATGTTCAGCAGTAGCCTTGCATCCGATGGAAAATACAATTGCGGAGGCATCGCCTAGAGGCTGCTCCATGTTATACATTACATACGGCACTTCTGCAAAATATTCTTCCGGTGTAATGACTCTTCGCAAGCTCTTGCGCCCCAGAATATCAGCTGTCTTGCGTGCCAGAAGCGACTCATCAAACCGTTCCTCCTCATAGCCACAGGAATCGGTTGTCTCCACGTCTGACATTGCAAGTACGTAAGAAGAATCCACTCCTCCTGACAGGAACGAATCTGCATGCTCCTCCGGTGTCTTTACCTCCAGCATAATCTTCTCTAATGTGGTGTGAATCTCATCCGCCCACTCCTCCAGAGATTTGCTTTCATCCGGATGAAATTCCGGGGTCCAGTAGCGTTCAATTCTGAGCTTTCCATCCTGCCAGACCATGTAACGTCCCGGCATGAGTTTTTTAAGGCCCTTGAAAAATGTATTCTCTCCGCCCACATAGGTAAGCGTCAGGTAGATCTGCAGCATTTCCTCATTCAGTTCTTTCTCAAATCCCGGCTGTTCCATAATCTTCCGGATTGATGTGCCATAGAGCAGCTTTCCATCCTGCGTCTCATAATAATAGAAGGGCTTCGTTCCAAACTGGTCTCTCAGGCAGAATAGCTTCTTCTCCTCATCATCCCACAATGCAAATGCGAACATGCCATGCATATGGTTCGCCATCTCATTTCCCCAGGCTTCGTATGCTTTTACGATGATTGCTTTCTCACGCTCTGTTCTGGATAAAGAATCCTCTACTCCAAGCTCTCTGCAAAGTGCTTCCCAATTGCGGAGATGTCCTCTGTACTCTTGAACTTTTATCATTTATTTTTTCCTCTCTTTTGACATTTTCTTTCGTTTATTGTTCTCATTTTATCATATTACAAATGTGAATGCTACAACCAGAACAGGTTATTCTCCCTTCATTTTTATGTAAAGTTGTGGACGCGGGATTCTTCCCTATGCTATACTTCTTGTGTTTATGACTTGTTTTTTTACTTTAAAATTCTTTTGGAAAGGGTTTGTATTATGAGTATTTTGAATGTTGAGAATCTGTCTCACGGTTTCGGTGACAGAGCAATTTTTAATAACGTGTCCTTCCGCCTGCTAAAGGGCGAGCACATTGGACTGATTGGAGCAAACGGCGAAGGAAAATCTACCTTTATGAATATCATCACTGGGAAACTGATGCCGGATGAGGGGACCGTTGAATGGTCTAAAAATGTTCGCGTGGGATACTTAGACCAGCACACTGCACTGGAAAAAGGGATGAGCATCCGCGATGTGTTGTCCTCTGCCTTCGACTTCCTCTATGAAATGGAGAACCGGATGAACAAAATCTGTGAGCATCTGGGCGATGCCGATGAAGATGAGATGAATACTCTCATGGAAGAACTGGGAACGATTCAGGATCTGCTGACCATGCATGATTTTTATATGATCGACTCCAAGGTCGAAGAAATCGGCCGCGCACTTGGTCTTCTGGAAATTGGTCTTGATAAGGACGTGACTGACCTCAGCGGCGGACAGCGTACCAAAGTCCTGCTTGGGAAATTATTATTGGAGAAGCCGGATATCCTGCTGCTGGATGAGCCCACCAATTATCTGGATGCTGAACACATCGAGTGGCTGAAACGCTACCTGAATGAATATGAAAATGCATTCATCCTCATTTCCCACGATATTCCATTTTTAAACAGCGTGGTAAACTTGATTTATCACATGGATAATCAGGAGCTTGGCCGCTATGTGGGAGATTACGATAAATTTCAGGAAGTCTATGCCATGAAGAAATCCCAGCTGGAAGCAGCATATAACAAGCAGCAGAAAGAGATTTCAGACCTCAAGGATTTTGTTGCCCGGAACAAGGCAAGAGTCGCTACCAGAAATATGGCCATGTCCCGCCAGAAAAAACTGGACAAAATGGATATGATCGAGCTCGCCTCTGAAAAACCGAAGCCGGAATTTAATTTCAAGTTTTCCCGCACGCCGGGACGTTATATTTTCCAGACCTCGGATCTGGTCATCGGCTATGACGAAGCCCTGTCCTCTCCACTGAATCTGGAGATGGAGCGGGGGCAGAAGATTGCACTCGTCGGTGCAAATGGAATCGGTAAGACCACACTGTTAAAAAGCATTCTCGGACTGATCAAACCACTTTCCGGATCTGTGGAGCTTGGAGAGAACTTAAGTATCGGTTACTTTGAACAGGAAATGGATCAGTCCGTGAGGACCACCTGTATCGAAGAAATCTGGAATGAATTTCCATCCTACTCCCAGTATGAAGTCCGCTCTGCCCTGGCAAAATGTGGACTCACCACCAAGCATATCGAAAGTCTGGTGCGTGTCCTCAGCGGTGGTGAACAGGCGAAAGTACGCCTCTGTAAGCTGATCAACCGTGAGACAAACATCCTGCTTCTCGATGAGCCGACTAACCATCTGGACGTAGATGCCAAGGAAGAGCTCAAACGCGCACTAAAGGAATATAAGGGCAGTATCCTGATGGTGTGTCACGAGCCGGAATTCTATGAGGGGCTGGCTACAGATGTGTGGGATTGTACCGAGTGGACAACGAAGATCTGGTGATGGTGTTCTGTTCATGCCTGACAATTGGGGAGCATCTCTGAAAATCTGTGGTACAATTGCCGGTAACTTAGTTCGATCTTATGGCTCTTGTTTCCTCCATAAGTGTACCGTCTTTTTAGTTCCGGCAATTCCTCTTCTTCCCCTTCATGAAGCAAATAGTAAAGGTCGTAGGCCAGAACATCATTGTCAATCTCCTTAATCTGTGCCTGCTCTCCCCTGGTCAAATCCGTACCGAGGAATTTTTGATAAATACAACTCAGCAGTCTTTCTTCTATCACCTGATAATCCTTTAGAAACTGCTTGAACGGGCGAGGCACATCCGACATATAGCTCTCGCTGGCATCATGTAAAAGACACCCCAGCACCACTCGTTTGGAGTATCCTCTCTCCTGTGCCTCCAGGGCACAATTGATGCAGTGCTCAGCTACCGAATAAAAGCAGCTCACATGCCCATTCCCTCTGCAAATCAATGAGAGTGAATGGGCAATATCATCGATGCACAAATCCTTCGGATTCGGATGAATCGGATTAAAATATTTTCCTGTGTATGTCGTGATGCAATCTGCCGGTGCTTTTCCCATTAGCTTTTCCTTCTCTTCTTTCTCTTTTTTCTGTCTCCACAGAGATCACTCAAAGTGGATATTCATGTTCTGCCGACATGTCACATGTAATCGGTGTTACAGATGTCACATGTTCAACATAAGTTGCATAGATGTCACTGTTCTTTTCTAAAGACATCATATCAACTTTTCGCTCTGAATTCAATTTAAAAGATTGACTAAAATCTCTGCTTTGTGGTTTTATAAAACAAAAATAATTTTGTCTTGACTGTACCGTAACCCGAAACAGTCTGCTGTCTTCCAGTGCCAGGGGAATATTAATATTCAAAATATCTGTTTTTTCCGGCATTCCTTCTCTTATCACTTTTCCTATCCACATGTCCAATACTTCTTTTGATTTGTCCCATGAAATGTCAGGATATTCATTCATTCGCTGAAATGAAAGGTCTGCCTCAAGAGAGACAGCAATTCCGGGAATCCCATGGCTGACAGCTTCTATTGCCGCCCCTACCGTTCCGCTGCAGGTAAGTACCATCCCCATATTCTCTCCGTAATTGATTCCACTGATACACAAATCAGGTTTTCTATCCGCTAATTCCAACACTCCATGTGCCACCGCATAGGACGGAGATCCATGCACACCATAACCGATCTGCTCCCTTCCATTGATATTCAATGGAATCTTTTCAATAATTCCCTGATCCTCAGTTCTTGGGAATGCCCTTCCCATCCCTGTCTGTTGGCCAATTGGAGCTGCAATCAGTAGGTCCCCATATGCATCTGCTGCCTCTGCCGCCGCTTTTAAGCCCGGTGAACGAATGCCATCATCGTTCGTAATCAAAATTAATTTTTTCATGATTTATTTCACCTCCTGTACATTGCCTGAATCCTGTGTTCAAGCAGGAACCCTGACTGATTCCGAGCATGATGTCATGATTCATTGTCAGCACAAAAAGGAACTGCATCACTACAGTTCCCTTTCATACTCTGCTATTCAAATATGTCGTATGTTTTTTGTAAAATTGCATCCGTATGGTTTGTAATATCTTTATAAATTGGTCTTACTTTCTCATATAATTCTTTATTCTCAGGAATTGGAGTAAATGTATCTTTTATCTTGACCATATTTGCCACTGCTTCTTCAAAGCTGTCATAAACACCTGCCGCTACAGATGCACAGATTGCTGAGCCTAATCCCGCTGCACCATTCACAGTATTTCTGACTGCCGGAAGATCAAAGACATCTGCAAAGATCTGCATGAATAAGTCACTGTTTGAACCTCCGCCTGTGATAATAATCTTGTCCAGTGTTACTCCAAGTTCATTGGTCATGTCATCTACATGGCCCTTGATTGTCATAGCAACCGCTTCAAGAATGGACCGGTAAATATGTCCCCTAGTGTGTCTTCCGTCAAAACCGATCATCATACCTTTTTTATATCTTGCCTCTACCGGAGCCAGCCAGTCCAGAACGGTCATAAGACCATCGCTTCCTACTGGCACCTTCTCTGCTTCTTCACTTAACAATTCTTCTGCCGACATGCCTTTCTCTTCTGCCATTTTAACATAGCTGTCACCCAAAACTTCCCGAAACCAGCTTACAGTCCACATTCCACGGCGAATTCCGTTACTGTCATAGAAGAATTTGTTTGGCACACTGGAGAATTTTGGCCACGCATAAGAAGTGCCCTTGAGATTCTCTTTTCCTTCCATCATCGCAGTTGTGTAGGTTCCCAATGATACGCAGGCAGTTTTATCGCCCATACAGCCGGTACCAAGACCCTCAACCGCCTTATCATTTGAAGTAGCTACAACAGGTATTCCTTCCGGAAATCCGGTCAAAGCCGAAGCTTCGCTGGTTATCTTTCCAAGAACATCACCAGGCATCACCAGGTCAAAAAGCATTTCTCTTGGCATTCCTGTTGCTTTATAGCTTTCAGGGTCATCCGACCATTTCCACTGATCCACGTCAACAGGCCATCCATATTCGTAATTTGCTACGGTATCTTTTCGTTCCCCTGTGAGGCGGTGTGTAATATACCCTGAGGATGCCACAATATATTTTACATCTGGATTCACATGCTTGTATGGCTCAGATACGCGGACATCCATCCAGCTCAGTGCCGGCTGTGCAAGTGTTCCATCTTCCTTCAAGTATGCACGGCAGCAACGGATCGTACAAAGTCCGATACCAACGATATCTTTTTTATTTCCTTCAAATTTATCCATACATTTTTTAGATGCTTTGCAGATTGCATCCCACCAGTCATCATCCGGATGTTCTACATAGCCCGGTTTTGGCAAATTGTATGGTCTCAGCGATTCCCGCGCCTCGCAGATGACATTTCCCTTCACATCAAACACGGTAATCTTTGCGCTTTGGGAACCCTCATCAATACCAACTATATATTTTTCGCTCATTTATTCTGCTCCTCTACTTTGAACATCAGTCTATCTTACTAAATATCCACCATCAACCACTAATAATGTACCGTTTACATATTGAGCTGCGTGACTTGCAAGAAATACCATTGCGCCCATCAGATCCTGTTTGTCTCCCCAGCGATCTGCCGGAATATGATTCTTGATTGCGAGATATTTCTCATCATTTGCACTGCCTGTTCCTGATGTCATTGCAGTCTGGAAATATCCAGGAGCAATACCATTCACAGTGATACCATATTTTCCAAGTTCATCCGCATAAGCTTTTGTCAATCCTGCAAGCCCTGCCTTCATTGCTGCGTATGCCGGTGAGCCAAGGCCTCCGAGGAACGAGAATAACGAACAAATGTTGATAATTCTTCCGCTCTTCTGTGGAATCATGTATTTTGCAACTGCATGGCTTAAGTCGAATGCGCCTGTCAGGTTGATTGCAATCATCGGATCCCATTCTTTTCTTCCAAAGTCAAGAACATCTGCAAGATTACAGATTCCTGCACAGTTTACAAGAATGTCAATGTTTCCGTAAGTCTCAACACATTTCTCAGCAATCTTATCGCACATTCCGTCTTCTGTTAAATCTCCCTGCATGAATGCATATTTTACGCCGCAGTCCTCAATTAACTTCTTAGTTGTACCATCATCATCTACATATGCAAATGTAAAAATATTTGCGCCCGCTTTCGCAAGTGCCAATGCGAATGCCTGTCCTAATCCGCTGTTTCCTCCAGTAACAATTGCGTTTTTACCTTTCAGTGAAAAGAAATCCATACTAAAATCATTAATACCATTACCCATAATAAACGTCCTCCATTGATATTTTTTTATTTTCCTTAAGTGAAGTTTCTTGTCAAGTCATCTGCGCATAATGACTTTTGATGGTCGTCAAAGAGACTATTCAAACACAAAAAAAGAGCAACTTCTATCTTACGATAAAAGTCACCCGCTCTTCATCTCTTTAAGTAACTGTCCTCAGTATAATCCCTTTATGTAACATTGTCAACATGTACAATTCTACAAATTTAGCATCGTATTTTTAGTTAAAATTGCACAGTCTTTTTTCATTTTTGACGACTGGAGCAAACTGAGAAACCTGAAAACGATTCACGAACATTTGGCATTTGCACAAGAAAAGATAGTAGATATTATGTCCACATCCACAGAGACTTTCAAAATTGCCCTGTCCTTTCGCAATACATAAATCTGCCTGCCCGACCATTGTCCGCACTTTCTCCGGGACACGCTCCAGAGGGGTTCCGGGAAAGCAGACGCCATTTGTCATGACAGCGATTCTTTCGTCAAACTGTACATCTTTCACATCCTCTAAGGTAGCATCATTCAACACCTCATTCCCGCGCACGATAACCGTCACTTTCACATCTGGATAGTGGTGGAGAATTGTCTCGATCAGCAGGCGGTCTGTCACGATTTCGCCTGCATTATCTGTGAGATATACCAAGGATTTTGCATTGCTTAGTTCTCCACAAAAGTGCAAATACTCCTGTTCATCTATCACGAATGTCTTTCTTTTATCCAATAATTCTTCTAATTTCTCTACATAGACATCATCCATGGCCCCAAAGTCAATATAATTTCCAACCAGAGCATACTGAAGTGCCGCATAGAGCGGAGACTTTTGTGCCTTCACCTGCCGCTCAAGCTGTGAATACATACTCAGCAGCAGTTGATTATACTTTCGCTTCTGCCTGGCATATCCTCCCTGAATCCCCGTTATCCTTTCCAAAATTCCAAGAACGTCCCCCAGCAGCTCCGGTGCAGAATTCTCCATGGAATTCTGCTGGAGATACTGATCCACTTCATTCAAAGTCTGTTCTCTTTTTTGACTTTCTATGTTATATTGCTCCATAAGGGAAATCACCTTATTTCTGCAGCAAATATAACACTCTGCATCTGCACGCATCAAACTCTCCCTTCAAGACACTTTTTTCAGTCAAAGCGGATATTTACAATCCGCTTTGATGCTTGATAAAATTAACTATTCAAATCCCAGATATCCCGGTTTGTTGTTGACACAGCAAGTGCTCCTGCCTTCAGTGCCCCCATCACATCTTCTTCGTCCAGGACAAGACCACTGGCAACCAGAGGCTTATCCACTTCCTCAAGGACATATCGAATCATTTTCGTCAGCCCCGCCGGCATGATTTCAATGACATCCGGATTATTTTCTTTTACATGTTTCTTTATATTCGCGTAAGTAATGGCATCAATCATGAAAAATCTCTGAACAGTGAATAAGCCCAGCTCTCTTGCCCTCTTGATAAGAAATGGTTTTGTACTAATGACTCCGTCTGCCTTTGTATATTTTTTTATAAAATCCACGCAAATATCTTTTGTTGAAAATCCAGTAATGAGATCCAAATGCACCACAGCCATCTTCCCCGCTGCTTTTACCTCATCGACGATATCTGCGATATCGCAAATGTCTCCGTATAAAATATATACAATCTCACATTTTGACTCTTTACACGCCTGTAACCACTCTTTGTTTTTTATTGCTGCGATAACCGGAGCTCTTTCTGTACTATCCAGGAAATACTCAATTGTATTTTTCATGTTATCCCTCCTGTTCTTCTATTGGTAATCTTTTCGATTCAATTGGCATTCCATTTTCATCATAGTCTTCCTTGTACGTATCATATTTCTTCGGATTTCTGGCAATCTTCACTACCGCTACAATAATCAAAATCATGAGGAACATATTCGGGAATCCACCCAGATTAGATGCCGCTTTGATTCCATCAATTCCGGCAAAACTAATCAGAATCCATGTCACCATTGCAAGTGTAATTCCCCAGACAATTTTAAGCCATGCCGGTGAATTCTGTTCCTCCTGCGTGATTCCGTTTGTACATAGTCCTGCCATGGCGGTCGTATTGGAATCTGACGCGGTAACAAAAGAAATAAATACAATAAATAAATAGAACGGAATAATAATCACAGCTGCAGGTAACTGTCTGAATAATGCATAAACCACTGCTTCCGGTCCACTGCTCTGCAGGATTTCATAAAAGCCCTGACCATGCATTTCATAATAAATCGATGCAGTAGAGAAAAGTCCCATCCATAATGTCGCAAACAGCGATGGAATCACAAAATTACAGTGAATAGCATCTTTGATTGTGTAGCCACGCAGAATTCTTGCCAAAAAGATAGCTGTAATCGGTGTCCATGACAACCAGTTGCACCAATAGAAAATTGGCCAGCTCTTTGCCCAGCTGTCACCAAAAATTGCGCCTGTTGAAAAACTCATCTGGAAGAAATCACGCACATACACGCCCAAAGATTCAACAGAAAAATTCAGCATAAAAGCGGTTGGTCCAAATATAAGAAGAAATGCCAGCAAGACCATATATACCTTTGCATTAATATTCGATAAAATTCGAATCCCCTTCATAATTCCTGAAACAGAGGAAATTACAAAGGTAATTACAATCAAAGCAATAATGATTCCCCACGTTGCCGGTCCACTCTTCACTCCAAAAACATTTTCAATTCCACCCGCAATCGTCATGGTACCTGTACCTAAGGATGCCGCCATTCCGGTAACCAGCGTGAAAAGACATATGATGTCAATGATACTATTGTATTTTACCACACGATCACCAAATAGGGGAGCAAAAGCCGAGCCTATAGAGTATGATTTTTTCATATTGTAAAACACAAATGCGAAAATAATAGTTGCCACCGTGTAAATGGCATACGGAGACCAGGTCCACTCAAGAAACATGGTCTTCATTGCAAATAATGCTGCCCCCTGGCTTCCGGCCTCTACCCCTTCCGCTGCCGCAGGTGCATACATTTGATACATCGGTTCTGCACATGCCCAGAACAAAATGCCTGCCGCAATCGTAGTACATAGCGTAATCCAGACCAGATTTCCAAAGCTCATCATCGGATGTGCTTTTCTTCCGCCGATTCTCACTTTTCCCAGCGGAGAAAAATATACAAAAATCACGGTGACCACACACCCCACAGTCACAAGGTTAAATGCCCACGCAAAATTATCAAGAATCCAGCCCGTCACCATATTTAATCCTGCCAAAAACGCATCCCCATTTACCAGACTTACCACAACCATGCAGATCAGCAATATCCACGGTGGCAGAAAAACCACTTTATTCACCCGTAAGTTGACTTCTTTCGTTTGTGCTTTCATCTTCATTTCCTCCTTGTTAAAACATAATATGTTTTCACTGCCTTTCTTGTTATAATTTCTCTTATTTCCTGTTCCTGTTCTTCGCTTAGTATTCTCTTAGGAATACAATAGGTCTGTCCCTCCTTTTTGAGCGTAAATACATCTTCCGATTCCATTCCAAGCTGGATATTTTTCTCCGGCACGGTTATGTGACACTCATTGTCTTTCCCCGCCATCTTGCGGGCTCTATATTTCCTTCTGATTGGAATCCCATATAAAATAAAAAACAAAAGCAGTAAGGAGCATCCCGCTAAAATAAGCAGAAAGAATTTATCCGACTGTTTCATGTACCATAGCATCGCCCCCAGTGCGATTACAGTTAAAAGTATTACGTTTAATTTTTTTACAATTCCTTCCCGTTTCCAATTCAAACACAATAACGACTCTTCAATTTCATCTTGATTTAACTTGTATTCTAATTCCATGAAACCTCCTTCTTTTTTCTAAAACACATTTCCTCTATTCCAAATGTATTTCGGGTCAAGCCTTCTTTTCCTTGAAAGAATTTCTTTCTTTTCTTTCTCTGAGAATCTAAAATCGTTCAATTCCCTTTTTAATTTCCCGATTCCATTCTCGGCAGCGACATTTCCCTTTTTTTCTTTAACCTGTTTCGCCCAGGTCACAAGGAGTTCTTTTCCCTTTTTATATTCCTTTGGTGAATTTGGAAGAATATTTACATGTAAATGATTTTCATGTACATGGCCGAATATACAAAAATTCAGCTTTTCTCTTTTCAAATCTGAGAGATACATTTCCATCACGGTCGGAAAGCTTTCGTCCTTGAGCGTCATGTCCGTTCCGAGTTTTGTGATATCCGGATATGTTTTTTTTATCTGTTCTATATACACATTAACACTTTCTGCAGCTGCGTGCCGGAAATGATGCATCTTCTCCACTTCTGCTTCACCTGTGACCGCCCATGCTTCATCCGGATTACTTCCATATTCCTCCGCAGTTTCCATATAAATATAAGCCAACTCTTCGATAGACTCTTCTTCTCCGGCCAGCTCCACGTAAACCATACTTTGAAATTTGTCTGGTATATCGGGAACATTTTTAATTTTACTCATGTACGGCTTTTGTTTTTCTATCATACGCAGTGAATTCGAGTCTAAGTATTCTGCCGCTTCTATCCATGCTTGTGTACAGTCAGGTACGTTCCCTTTTTTATTGATTGTGTCGCAAAAGCAATAGGCATCTTCTGCATTTTCAAAGAAAAAACTGATTCCCCATACACTTTCCGGCTTTGGCAGCAAATGCAGTGTGGCTTCCGTAATCACACCGTATATTCCCTCGCTGCCAATCATTTGCCCCAGCTCTTCTTTTCCGGTTACAACTCGGTAGGAGCCATCTGCCAGAACCATACTTAAGGAATCCACATACTGCCGGCTGTCTCCATAATGAAATTCATTGATTCCTTTTGCTCCGGATGCAAGAATTCCCCCTACCGTTGCCGTAGTCTCGCTTGGCTGCACCGGCCAAAAAAAGGAGTTCTTCTTAAATTGTCTGCCAATTTCCTGATTCATATCCAACAGAGTTATTCCAGCTTCGACTGTAATTTGTGCCGTTCCATCCAGATTCTCTTCCGCTGACAGAATCTGGTTGAATCTGTGCATGTTCATCACATGCCCACCTTCTGGTACGCAGCCGCCTGCAATTCCACTTCTTCCTCCTTGAATAGTTATTCCTGTACCGGATTTGTTCATTTGTTCAACCACGGTAAGAATCTCTTCTACATTTGCAGGAAAGGAAATACTGTCTGCACTTCCTTTTAGTTTGGATTCATCCTGTAAATAGTCGGCATATTTTTCCTGCATTGAATCAATCAGCTTGTGTTTCATCCGCTCTCTCCTTTTCCATACAAATCTGCAGTGCCCTTAGTACCTCCTGGCAGTCATCCACAATGACCACATCCGCTTTTCTCATAATTGGTGCATTTTCATCTCGGTTGATTGCAATGATAAACCCGCTCTTTTCAATGCCTGCATATAAGGCTGCCGCTCCGGATACTCCGGCAGTGATACAGACCTTTGGATGAATCATGGAGCCGGAAACCCCAATCAGCTTGTCCATCGCTGCCCATGCATTCATGACAACCGGGCGGCTTGCACCAAACTCTGCATGAATCCCTTCTGCTGCCCGGGCAAGTGCATCTGCACCCGCTTTATTTTTCACACCTCTGCCACCAACCAGAACAAACGATGCCGTCTGCAATCCGCCGGATGGTTTTTTTTCCTCAAAAATTGTATTCGTTAGATTGGCAGGGTACTGATCCTTCGTTTTATCAATTGTCTTTATCTCTTTTTCACTTTTGCCCGCTTTCGGCATTGCACCTTCTAGTCCACGGGCTGCACTAATACAAAACGGTGAATTTTCCATACAAAATGTTGCCATCATATGATTGGAATAAACCTGCTTCTTTACATAGACAATGCTCTCACTTAACGCTGCCCACTGACATCCCGTAGCAGAGGACCCGTCTGAACGTTTTCCTAGGCGTATTGCCATCTCCTGCCCAAAGCTGCTGCTTCCGAACAGATAGACATCTCCAAAGCACATGGTCTCCATCAAACAATCCAATATCATTTCCGTATGAAGATTTTTTAAAATAACAAAAATAACGGATTTGGTGGGTGCCATTTCCGCTAAACGATGTTTGTCATCTTCATCCATTTTTCCATCACCGACGATAAACGTATTCCCTTTTTTCACATCTTCCAAAAGATATTCTGTCAATCCGCAAATCTCTGATATTTGCTTTTCTATATCATCTGAAAACGCATTCAAAACCACATGAAATCTCTTCATAATTCCACCCTGCCCTTCAGATAGGTCTGATATAATTTTTCTGCTTTTTCTTCTGCATTCATACCATCTAATATGACCCCGGGTCTGCTTTGATCAATTACTTCCAGATTTACCAGTGACAAATCCGGCTGTAGTCCCTCAAAGGTCTCTGAAATTCCCAAATCTTCTATCTTCACTCTATGTATCTCTTTTTTTCCTTTTTGCATTCGATCCTTCAAGGTCGGAACTCTCAAAAAAGAACATGGCACATCACCAATTGAAAGGATACATGGCAGCTGAACTACACTGGTGCAGTACCCGTTGTCCACTTCATATCTCACTTTCACATGTGCTTCATCCTCAGGAATAATCTCTACCACCTGGGATATACAGGGCCATCCAAGTTCTTCCGCAAGCAAAAACGGCACTTTTCCATTTTCCTCATCCGCACTTCGATTCCCCATCACTACTAAATCATAGCGCTCTGTCTGGTTCATAAATTCTGACAGGATACCGGCTGTCCACTCCGGCCAGAACTGTATTTCTTTTTCGCATTCAATTCTCGTGGCTTCTGTAAAACCAAGAGCATACAACGTCTTGAGGTAATTCTCATTCATCTTTCTGCCAATGGTCACAGCATCAAGCTGCACCGGAACGCCAAAATCCCCTGATTCATCAGAGAATTTCAGCATCATTTCCAGTCCACTTTCATCGTAGCAGCTTAATATTTTTTTTACATAACTTGTATCAATCCTGTTTGCCGGATCAGATGCCCATTCTTCTTCGGATATCTGATCCAAATCAGGTACTACTTTAAAAGATCCAAGGATTCTTATCATCATGTTTGATTGGGATTAATGTTCCCATGTTCATGATACCATTTGGATCGAATGCTTTTTTCAGTGTTTCCAGCATATAGAAGGATGAACCATACTCCTGCCATACGTAATGTGCTCTTGCTTTTCCAAGTCCGTGATGATGCGCAATAGAACCACCATATTTTATAACTTCCTCACAGATGATGCGGTTAATCTGATTGTGATATTTGTTCATTTCTTCTTCCGGAGTACAGTCAACAACATTGTAGTAGTATACGAAATACATGTTTGTACCATTCATATAACTGTGAGAAGAATGTCCACCCATCAGCGTCATGTCCGGAACCTCTTTCATAATACGATCGCAGGCATTTTTGTAAATATCATAGATGCAGTCCCAGCATCCGGATACTTCTGTCGTAATACCAATATTATCTGTTGCAAGAATTTCAAGTTTTTCCTCTGCGATCTGCTCTGCACCCCAGTTCAATCCGCCAAACCATTTCTCGATCAGCTTCGGATCAACTGCTTTCACACCTTCAAATGTCTTCACAACTGCATCGATTCCTTCTGCTGTTGCTTTTGTCACCGCTGCCGGACCTTCTGCCATGAAGATCAGTACATTCTTATCCTCATTCCAGTCCCAGTGCTGGCTTGCATCCGGACCATCGTAGAGACGGGCGATGGATGGCTTGTATCCTTCAACCATGACTGCGCGCAATGCTTCAAATCCCTTTTTCATATCTTCGATGGTGTAACCAAGGAATACATTATTCTCCGGCTGATACTTGAACAATTTGACTGTTACTTCTGTGATGTAGCACAGAGCGCCTTCATTTCCAATAATGATATGACGGATATCCGGTCCTACAGATCTTCTTGGAACATTTTTGATCCGGCATACTTCTCCATTTGGAAATACTGCTTCCAGACCAACGACCATATCTTCGATTCCACCATATAATGTAGAAAACTGTCCGATACTTCTGGTTGCTACCAGACCGCCCATCTGAGCCAGTGGTTTTGACTGAGGTGAATGACCTGTTGTATATCCCTGCTCTCTGAGCATATCATCCAAATCCTGCAGTGGAACACCGCACTGACATGTAACCTGCATATTTTCTTTATCAATTTTCAGTACTTTATTCATTGTAGAACCATCTACTACGATAGAATTTTCTTTGGCTGTTTCCAGACCACCTTCAATTGCTGAGTGACCCGTTCTAGGTACGACATTGATTCCATTTGCATTTGCAAATGTCAATACGCTCTTTACATCCTCTGTACTCTTAACATATACAACTGCTGCTGGAATAGGCTGTGTGTAAATTTCATGCACCTGTTCAAATTTGCGGTATCTGTCGAGACTGCTTTCTTTTAATACGGTCTCATCTGTTACTACCTGTTCTGCTCCTAACGCTTTCTTTAATTCCTCTTGAATCTGTTCTCTTGATAATGCCATCACATTATTCCCCTTTCATTTTTTCAGGCTGTATTGCATTCCGGGGTCCCTTTTTCCATAATATTTCCATAATAAAAAAAGAGAGAACTCTCCCATACATGCACAGCCTAAGCCGACATCTACGAGTTACTTCTCTCTTTTATCTCTATCGGTAACTTACATTCACTATAATCCACTCTATGAGTTTTTGTCAATTGTGCATTTTGTATATTATTTCTTCATATTTTTTGTTTCTTTTGTCGGATTGACAATAATTCCCTACTGATTTATGATGAGTGTAAGTTGCTTACAGAGAGAAAAGAGAAAGGCAGCTCCAATCGTCCGGACGGTTGGAGCCGCCTTTTTTTATTACCAGGTATCCAGTAGCGCCTTTTCATATCAGATGTAAATTGGACGCTGGCAATCTCTGTACAATAGAAACTAGTCAACATGGAGGGATGAATAACATGAACAAATCTTTTATCAAGAAGTACGGCACTCTGCTGATTTTAGCAGCCGGTGCAGGAATTATTTTTCAACTGCCATATATTAGAGAAACATTTTATGTGCCTATTCAGAATGCAATGCAATTGTCCGATTCACAAATGGGTATGCTGTCTTCTGGATATGCTACCATGGCAACCTTATCCTATTTTGTCGGTGGTATTGTCGCCGATAAGTTTTCAGCCAGAAAATTGCTTACATTCTCATTTATTTTAACAGGAATCCTAGGCTTCTGGTTCTCTACATTCCCGGGATATAACATAAGCCGTTTGATTTTTATCTTAATGGGAGTAACAACAGTTATTACCTACTGGTCCGCTTGTATCAAGGCAACACGAATGCTTGGTGATGAGACGGAACAAGGCCGGCTTTTCGGTCTCCAGGAAGGTCTTCGCGGCGTAATCAATGCACTTGTCGTATTTGGAATGACTGCCGCTTTCACACATTATTCTGATGAAATTGTTGGCGCTGCTGCCGCGATTCGTGTCTGCTCCGTTGTATTGATTATTCTTGGAATCCTCCATTTTATCGTAATTGAGGACACCAAGTCAGATGAAAAGCCTGAATCTATCGTGTCCGTTACTGTGGGTATGTTTAAGTGCTTACTAATTCCACGAGTATGGATTTTAATTGCCATTATCTTTACAGCTTATAGTGTCTATGGATTAATTGGTTATGTCACAACATTTGCACAGCGTTTCTTTGGAATGACCGCTGCAACGGCTGCAACAATTGGTGGAATTCGTTATCTCCTTCAGGGGGCAGGCGGAATCATCGGAGGATTCCTGGCAGATAAGCTTTCCCGTTCAAAAATTATTATTATTGGCTGTATCGGATTAGCGATCTCATTTGCTTTATACATTTTCATGCCAGGAAACGCATCTATCTGCGGCCTTGTAATTGCAAACTTCTTCTTTGGATTGTTCTTCATCTATGCAGTTAGAAGTCAGTATTTCGCCGTACAATCTGAAGCTGGAATTCCAATGGCACTTAGCGGCCGTGTATCCGGTATCAGTTCTGCGGTTGGTTATCTGCCGGATGTGTTTATGTACACTCTAGTTGGAAGCTGGATGGATAAATTTGGAAGAGCTGGTTTCAATATGACGTGGGTATATGCCATTGTTGCTGCAGTTCTCTGTGTTATCATTACATTCACTTTGGAAAAAATCATCAAAAAAGGTGAACCGATAGTTGTTGAAAAGAAAAAGTAACAAATTATAATCCTTGTATCATTCAAAAAATGTACAGGGATTATAATTTAAAAAAATTTCAATTTATATAGTTTCTCTTTGACTTTTTGAATTATTATTATATAATAATTGCATAAACGTCACTTGAGAGAATATAGAGAATAGGTGGCTTCAGGAATTATTCTGAAGCTGTCTATTTTTTTTGGGGAGATCAGCCATGTCCAATATCAGTAAAAGATCATTAGTATCCTTATTATTTGTGTCATTTGCTTACAACGCTATCTATAGCCTGATTTTAAGTAAATCCCTGTATTACACTACTCTTCAATACGGATTCCATATCTCCAACTTGCAGGTTGGACAGCTCTTTGGTGCCTGCGGAGTATTATGTATGATAGCTTATTTATGCGGTTCTTT
>JAQVCP010000143.1 GCA_028689735.1 Hespellia sp.
AGGAATTTCTCATAGGAAACGCCTAAGGTCTCGCAACGTTTTGTTGCTCCTCTTTCATAAGAAAGATCATCCGGTCTCTCGCCTACACGCACGATACCCAGTGTAGGATTGATGCCTTTTTCCTGTAAATTCGCAACATTTGCTTTGATTTTCTCATTTAATGCAGCCGTTACTTCTTTACCAAGTAATTGTTTTGCCATTTTTCAGGTTCCTTTCTATTTCAATCTAGCCAGTACGGTATCAAAAACTTCATCTGCCATAGCCGGATATTTTGCAAGCATTGCATCCGCCTTCACATTGAGTTCCTCTGCATACTCTCTGTTTTTCATTGATTTCGTATTAATGTAAACATTCAGGCTGGCACCTTTCAGCGCTGCTGCACAGAATGCTGCACCCACACCTGCGTCACTGATAGCCAGTGCACTTCCTTTTGCAGCGAATTCCACGATGAGCTCGATGGCTTCGCAGCATTTTTCCATGATTTCCATAGGAACAGAACATGCATCCTTGAGAACGATCTCCATAACGCGTGCTTTCTCTGCTTTTTCCTCTTCTGTCTCACGAGGCATACCGTATGCTTTTGCCAGGGGCTCAAATACTTCTGCATCGCGCTCGATCAGGTGAAGCAGTTCTGCCTGCAGCTTGTCTGCTTTTTCTTTCAAAGCATACATATCTGCTTCCACATCTGCATATTTTTTCTTTCCTACGGTAAGGCTTCCTACCATATTTCCAAGTGCAGTACCAACAGCGCCAACCAGTGCAGAAGCACCGCCGCCACCCGGTACAGGAGCCTTGGAACCTAATACTTCAACGAATTCATTACATGGTACGGTTGAAAATCCCATTTAAGTCAATCTCCTTTTTATAAATTCTGGGTACAGAGTTCTAAACTCTGTACCCAGTTCAGGTACAAAAATTTTATGAAATTAAATTCCTGTAAATCCTAGAATAATCCTGTGATCTTACCTGTTGAATCAACATCGATCTTCTCAGCAGCCGGAACTTTTGGAAGACCTGGCATAGTCATGATATCACCTGACAATGCAACGATGAATCCAGCACCTGCGGATACTTTGATATTACGGATCGTAACATCGAAATCCTTCGGAGCACCCAGAAGACTTGCATCATCTGAGAAGCTGTACTGTGTCTTAGCAACACAGATCGGGCATTTATCAAAGCCAAGTGCTGCCAGCTGATCTGCCTGTTTCTTAGCTGCAGGTGTAAGAACAACACCTTTGCCATGGTATACTTTCTTAACGATAGCATCCAGTTTCTCTTCGATGGTCATATCATCTTCGTATGCAAATGAGAAATCGTTTGGTTTCTCAACCAGTCTGATAACTTCTTCTGCCAGAGCGATACCGCCCTCGCCGCCTTTTGCCCATACTTCAGACAGAGCTACATTAACGCCAAGTTCTTTACATTTTGCTTCTACCAGGTCTAACTCAGCCTTTGTATCGGTTGGGAAAGCATTGATAGCAACAACGCAAGGAAGCTTGTATACGTTGATGATGTTGTCCACATGCTGCAGCAGGTTTGGAAGTCCTGCTTCCAGTGCTGTCAGGTTTTCGTTATTCAGATCTGCTTTTGCAACTCCACCGTGATGTTTCAGAGCACGAACGGTAGCTACTACTACTACTGCAGAAGGAGTCAGGCCTGCCATACGGCATTTGATATCCAGGAACTTCTCAGCTCCAAGGTCAGCACCGAATCCAGCTTCTGTTACAGCGTAATCACCAAGTCTCATAGCCATCTTTGTAGCGATAACGGAGTTACATCCGTGAGCGATGTTTGCGAATGGTCCGCCATGAACGATAGCAGGTGTATGCTCAAGAGTCTGTACCAGGTTTGGTTTCAGAGCATCTTTTAACAGTGCTGCCATAGCGCCCTGTGCGTGCAGGTCACCAGCGGTAACTGGTTTCTGCTCTGCTACTTTGCCGTATGTATAGCCGATGATAATCTTAGATAATCTGTCTTTCAGGTCATCTACATCACTTGCCAGACAAAGAATAGCCATGATCTCAGATGCTACTGTGATATCGTAACCATCTTCTCTAGGCATACCGTTTGTCTTTCCGCCAAGTCCGTCTACTACGTTACGAAGCTGACGGTCATTCATATCTACACAACGTCTCCATGTGATCTTTCTTGGGTCGATATGTAAGTCATTGCCCTGGAAGATATGATTGTCGATCATAGCTGCAAGCAGGTTGTTTGCTGCGCCGATGGCATGGAAGTCACCTGTGAAATGAAGGTTGATATCCTCCATAGGAACTACCTGTGCATATCCGCCGCCTGCTGCTCCGCCTTTTACACCAAATACAGGTCCAAGGGATGGCTCACGAAGTGCTACTACTACTTTCTTACCCAGCTTACGCATACCGTCTGCCAGACCTACGTTTGTAGTTGTCTTTCCTTCGCCTGCCGGTGTTGGGTTGATTGCTGTAACTAAAATCAGTTTTCCATCTGTTCCAGGATTTTCTTTCAAAAGATTGTAGTCGATCTTAGCCTTGTAATTACCGTACTGCTCCAGGTATTTTTCATCAATACCTGCTGTTTTTGCTACCTCTTTGATGTTCTGCATTTCGGTTTCCTGTGCAATTTCAATATCGCTTTTGAATCCCATGATGTGTTACCTCCTTTTTTCCTGTACACTCACTTGAATTTATATAAAGCAGATGCCTTATATTCTTTTGCTCACCCTGCCTAAGGGGATAGAACGAATGCTGTTCTTGATAAATCCGGTAACCGGACTACCATAGATCAGTATGGTCAGGATGCTGTTGCTGATGGTCAGGAAGATGGTCTGTGGTAATCTCGAAAGGAATAAGGGGCCGATGGGCATGCCGTAAAGCAGGTGCAGGCCGTATGTAGTAAATCCCTGTGAGGTGATCAGACTCATGAATGCGAGCACCAGTAACACCTTTAAAAATCCTTTTCCGAATACATCGGATACCACTTTTCCAAATCCACTGCCCGTTCGCTCCTCCTTGGAGCCCATGCTGGCCAGGTCTTTGATGAAAAATCTTTTGAAGACGAATGGTAATACACCGGTAAGTACAGAGGAACACATGATAAACGGATTCGGTGCGTAACCGGATATGAGACATCCGATCAAATCACCTGCGCCGCCGCAGATTCCTCCCACCAGTGGACCAAACCACAGGCTTCCTAAAATAATTGGTACAGAACCTACTGTGATACGAAGTGTAGGTCCGATGGGTATTGCTACGATACGTGTAAGAACAACGTTCATAGCAATGAGTACGCCTGCATATGCAAGCACTTTTGTGTTGAATTTCTTCATGACACACTCTCCTTATTGTTTTCTGGTAACGTTCGTACAACAGGTCCCAGACCCGTCTGCTTTGCAGACTATACGTTGCTAAAGCAACTCCTGTCTTTCTATTGCACTGCTGTACTAATTGTTACGTTGGTATAGTAGTTCACTACACCATAGAAGAATGCATCTATCTAAGATGTAGTAGCGGATGCGACATTACACCGTGGACTGTTCTTCTTTAAGGAAAAACCCCTTCGTCCATGGACAACTTCCCATCCCATGGCACTTGACGCGTAATATCTACTCTACTATTCAGTTTACAGTTACATCGCTTTAAATGTTCCGATAGAGATGTCTCCTACCACTGCCATATCTTCCGCCTGAAAAGCGACCGGGCAGTTATCCGAGAACAGGATCTGGGCCGATGGAGGGAATTCCTCGTCTCCTTCCCATAAGATAAAGCGAACGAACAGTCCTTTGAGGAACTCTAATTCATAAGAGCAATCCCCGCTGTCCAATTTCTTTGCCCCGAGACGCTCCATAACGTCTGCAAAGGACTGTACTTTATTTCCAAAACCAAATGCTAACCGCATAATGCACCGGCCCTGGAATTGCTTGTAATACACTTCTCCCCACGGCATCTCACGATAGGTGAAATATTTGCCGCCGGCAGGTGCATAACAGCCTTCACACAGATATCTTGCCACCAGTATCTTGGCAGATATCATACTCTCCAGAGGATAAAAACCTTTGTCATTTTCCTCGTGGGAGATCTCAAATTCCGGATAGGTCACATGATAAACCGTGCCCATCATCTCTATAGTAAAGGACTTGTGTTCCTCATCATAAGGAACATTGACCCTGCTGCTTATTTCTTTTGGATCGGCATCCTGGTACAACGCCATATAGTGCTCGTACGGTACGCGCTCTTT
>JAQVCP010000144.1:0-1292 GCA_028689735.1 Hespellia sp.
GATATGGAATTGAATGACATCGTGACGGCAATCAAGCGTATTTCCAATTTTAAGCTGGAAATTACAGATTACTTTGATCTGATTGCTATCTGGTACCGTGATGTCCTGATATATAAAGCTACTATGAATGTGGACAGAGTGGTGTTTTCTGATCAGCTGAAATATATTAAAGAACAGGCAAGAAAGAGCTCTTATGAAGGAATCGAGACGATTCTGGAGGCACTGGATGCGGCAAAAGCAAGATTGAAGGCTAACGTTAACTTTGATCTTGTCATGGAATTATTGCTGCTTACAATAAAGGAGAACTAGAATATGACAAAGGTAATTGGAGTGAGATTTCACACGGCAGGAAAGATTTATTTTTTTGCACCGGGTAAATTTCCGATAAATCAAGGTGATTACGTCATCGTTGAGACTGCCCGCGGGGTGGAGTACGGTCATGTAGTCACAGGCATTCGTGAAGTGACGGATGAGGAAGTGGTTCAGCCGTTGAAGTCGGTTATCCGTATCGCAAATGAACAGGATAAACGAACAGAAGAGAAGAACCGCGAGAAAGAAAGAGAAGCATTCAAGATCTGCCAGGAGAAGATCCGCAAGCATGGTCTGGAAATGAAACTGATTGGCGCAGAATATACATTTGACAATAACAAGGTATTATTCTATTTTACAGCAGATGGAAGAATCGACTTCCGTGAGCTGGTCAAAGATTTGGCAGCAGTATTCCGCACCAGAATTGAACTTCGGCAGATTGGTGTCCGCGATGAGACGAAGATCCGTGGAGGCATCGGTATCTGTGGAAGGCCGCTTTGCTGTAACACGTATCTGTCAGAATTTGCAGCAGTTTCCATTAAGATGGCGAAGGAGCAGAACCTTTCGCTGAATCCAACTAAGATTTCCGGTGTATGCGGAAGACTGATGTGCTGTCTGACGAATGAAGAGGAGACCTACGAGGAACTCAACAGCCATCTCCCGGGAATGGGAGATATGGTTACCACAGTCGATGGACTGACAGGAACGGTACAGTCTCTGAGTGTACTGCGCCAACAGGTGAGAGTCATTGTGAATCTGGAAAATGACGAGAAGGAAGTACGTGAATATAAAGTGGAAGAACTGAAGTTCAGGCCACGGAAGAAAAAGGTAAAACTGTCTAAGGAAGAACTGAAGAACCTGAAGCACCTTGAGAACGATGAGGGTACTGTAAAGGATGGCGGAGCACATAAAGGCGGAAACCGGGACGGTGAGTCAAGAGACGGATCACACAAGGGTGGAAACCGGGATGGTGAGTCAAGAGA
>JAQVCP010000144.1:1392-4185 GCA_028689735.1 Hespellia sp.
GACGGCGGTTCAAGGGATGGGTCTTATAAAGGCAATCGTGATGGTGGCTCAAGAGATGGGTCCTATAAGGGGAACCGGGACGGCAACTCCAAAGATGGAGCATACAAAGGTGGAAACCGCGATGGATTTTCAAAAGGCGGATTCCGCGACAACGGTTCCAAAAAGGATTCTTATAAAAAGGATAGAGGAAACAAGAGAAACAATGAATAGGCAGGTAGAAACACAGTTAAAGAGTGGGGAACGATTGGATGATTTACAGATTCATGGATATGAGATTATTCAGCATCCAAAACGATTTGGCTTTGGAATGGATGCGGTTCTTCTCTCTGCATTTGCCAGGATAAAGGCAGGAGAGAACGTCCTTGACCTTGGAACCGGAACCGGGATACTTCCGATACTTCTGGCGGCAAAGACGAAAGGGACACATTTTACCGGACTCGAGATTCAGGCGGAGAGTGCGGATATGGCGGCACGGAGTGTCATCCATAATCATCTGCAAGAAAAGGTTTCCATTGTAACCGGAGATATAAAAGAGGCAGCGAGTATTTTCTCCCCTGCCTTTTTTGATGTTATTGTGACAAACCCTCCGTATATGACTCAGAGTCACGGACTGACCAACCCGGAAGATGCGTTGGCAATTGCAAGGCATGAGCTTTTGTGTAATCTGGATGATATCATGCGTGAGAGCGCGAAGCTTCTGCACCCTGGAAAGGGCAGATTCTATATGGTTCACCGGCCATTTCGGCTGACAGAAATATTTTCCAGCATGAGCAGATATGGAATTGAGCCGAAACGGATGCGGATGGTGTATCCCTATGTGGATAAGGAGCCCAATATGGTGCTGATTGAGGGACTGCGGGGAGGAAAACCCAGAATTACTGTGGAGGCACCACTGATTGTGTATGAAAAGCCGGGGGTGTATACAGCAGAGGTACTGGAAATGTATGGACTGGATAAAAGTATACCGGAGGAATATAAAGAAGTCAGATTCTAAGTATCTGCTTTGTGGCGAATAGAGAAGGGAAGAAAACAATATGGCAGGAAAATTATATTTGTGTGCTACACCAATTGGAAATCTGGAAGATATGACTTTCCGTGTTATTCGGATTCTGAAGGAAGTAGACTTGATTGCAGCGGAAGATACAAGGAACAGTATCAAGCTTTTGAATCATTTTGAAATCAAGACGCCTATGACGAGCTACCATGAATTCAACAAGTTTGAAAAGGGGCGCAAGTTGGTGGAGAAGCTGCAGGAGGGAGGGAATATCGCTCTTATCACAGATGCAGGGACACCCGGTATTTCGGACCCGGGGGAAGAACTGGTGAAGATGTGTTATGAAGCCGGGATTGAAGTGACTTCGCTTCCGGGGGCAGCAGCCTGCATTACGGCACTGACGCTTTCGGGTCTGTCGACCAGAAGATTTGCATTCGAGTCATTTCTTCCAATGGATAAGAAGGAGCGTGCAAAGGTACTGGCAGAGCTTTCTAATGAGACACGTACGATTATCATGTATGAGGCACCGCATCGTTTAGCAAAGACATTGAAGGTGCTGGCGGAGCAGCTTGGGGATCGACGCGTTACCGTGTGCCGGGAGCTGACAAAAAAGCATGAAACCGCTTTTGCGACAACGCTGGAAGCTGCACTTTCTTACTATGAAGCGAATCCGCCAAAAGGGGAATGTGTTCTGGTCATCGAAGGCAGAAGCCGTCAGGAAATCGAGCAGGAAGCCCGGGAGAGCTGGGAGGAGCTTACGGTCGAGGAACATATGGAATTCTATATGAAGCAAGGAATGGAGAAGAAAGAAGCCATGAAGAAGGTGGCAAAAGACCGGGGAGTCGGAAAGCGTGAGATTTACCAAATGTTGATTTAACCTTACCGCTCCGCCTTCACCATGTGCCTCCCTATCTTCCAACTCCAAACTAAAATACAATTAATGTGACACAACATCTGTAATCTGCCCTTCTTTCATGAGTACCATTCGGTCTCCCATGCTTCGGGCTTCATCGTAATTGTTGGTGACGTACAGGACTGTAATACCAAGTTCCCGGTTAATGCGCTGGATATCTATGAGCATCTGTTCGCGAAGGGCATCTTCCTGCTTGGCAAAGGACTCATCTACAAGAAGTATTTGGGGATGGCAGATGATTGCGCGGCTTAGGGCAACTTGCTGTTTTTCACCTGAGGTCAATTCCTTGATAACCTTTGAAAGAAGAAACTTCATACTTTCTATAGAATGATTATCTGGTACATTTGCATTATTCCAAAAGTTGACGACTTCTTTCATCCGTGATTCAATCTCTGTTCTCGGAAGATTGCGGAGATGAAGTCCAAGAGCAATATTCTCGAATACATTGAGATGACCATACAAACGGTAGTTCTGAAATGCCATTGCGATCGGTCGATGCGGTGGTTCCAGGGAGCTGAGCAGTTCATCTTCCAGCCAGATTTCCCCAGAGGTTATGGTTTCCAGACCGGCAATCATACGGAGAATCGTAGATTTTCCGCAGCCGGATGGACCGTGGAAAGTAATAAATTCTTTTTCGTTAATTGTCAGATTTACATCTTTTACTGAGACAAATCCATTGGGATAAGTCTTGCACAAATTCTTAAAAATCAGTTGTTCCATATCGATTCCTCCATTTATTTTAGTTTATCATTTTCAACATGATTCCTCAAGTTTTTTGCTCTCCTTTCCCATGAAAATATTTGAATGGGTGGTGGTTGTTTTTTATATGAAAAGATCAGAGGAACAATAGCTGTCATTCCACGTGAAAATCCAGGAGGTATAATTA
>JAQVCP010000055.1 GCA_028689735.1 Hespellia sp.
TCAAATATATGTATGATAAAGACTGGTATAATCAGTATGTAGAGATCACAGCTCCTGTATTTGCACCATTATTCCAGGATATTGAAGGCCAGGGCGTTTGGGCAGACGGTGTAAATGCACAGGTCATTCAATATGCAAAGAATGCAGAGGGTTATTATGGATATCCAGTGGAAGGCATTAAAGCACGTGCGATCGCTGCAAAGAGTTACTTTACATTCCCTGTAGCAGAAATGATGAACAAAGTTGTAACAAACACAGAGGATATCGATGGAGCAATAGACCTTGCTACTAAGAAACTGGAAGAAGTACAGTCAACGGTTAAATAGAGAAGAAGCAACTATTCAGCAGGTCTGTGCAGTAAATGCACAGACCGTGAAAAAGTGATGTAACTGGTCAGGTACTGAACGGTTACGAGGGGAATAAGGACAGGTATAGAAAAATGGAAAAAACAATTTGGTTAAATCTAGATAGTGAAAAAGTAGACGTTACATATTTGGATGCCTTCTTTGAAAAAAAAGGATGGAAGCTGATAAAAAAACCTATTCCGGCTGCAAACGAAGAGATTACCATCGAGATGGGGATGCAGGCTGATGCGGTGATCAGCACCTGGGAGCCGTGGAATACTAGAACGCTTGAGGCAGTAAAAGATAAAACAAAATATATTGTACGCTATGGAGCTGGACTGGATAACATCGATATCCCGGCAGCAACCAGGGCTGGCATCTATGTGGGAAATGTACCAGGGGCGAATTCCCCAGCTGTTGCTGAGACGGCCTTACTGCATATGCTGAATGTGCTTCGTCGATTTGCACATTGTACAGAAGGATGTAAAAAAGGAATCTGGCCATCTACAATTACTGGAAATGAGCTGGATGAGAAGACCGTGGGACTTCTTGGATTTGGAAATATTGGGAAACAGCTGGTGCGCATGATGAAAGGCTTTGATGTGAAAGTACTTGTGTATGACGCTTATTTTCCGGATCGGGATAATGAAAAATATGGTGTAACCTTTGTGGATAACAAAGAAGAGTTATTCCGGGAATGCGATATCTTAAGCCTCCATGTTCCAATGAATGAAGAAACAAAGGGAATGATCAATAAAGAAGTATTTGCAATGATGAAGCCAAGTGCTTATCTGATCAATACCTGCAGAGGCGGCGTTGTAAATGAGGCTGATTTGATTGAGGCTCTGGAGCAAAAACAGATTCAGGGAGCAGGTTTGGATGTATTAGTGGAGGAACCACCAAAAGCAGACAATCCCCTGCTTGCTATGGACAATGTGTTTGTTACCTCTCACATGGGCGCTGCATCTTTGGAATCCGAGCATCGCTCACAAGTAATTATCGCAGATTGTATTGCAGATTTTTTTGATGGGAATCTCCCATATAATGTGAAAAACAGATAAAACCATACGGAGTATCCGGGGCATCTTCTGGAAGGACAATATGTCCTTCCAAGAGATGCCTATGGCAGTTTCAAGGAGAAGATATGTTATGAAAAAAAGAGTGTTGTGTTTTGGAGATTCCAATACCTGGGGGTATGATGCAATTACCAATAGTCGATTTTTAGAAAATGTAAGATGGACCGGGCTGCTGCAGACCATGCTGGGAGATTCTTATACTGTCATTGAGGAAGGGCTGTGCGGAAGAACGACTGTTTTTGAAGATCCCCTAAATGAAGGAATGAGTGGATATTCCTATATAAATCCCTGTATGATGAGCCATGATCCTTTAGATTACTTAATCGTTATGCTGGGAACCAATGACTGCAAAGCAAGGTTTGGCCTTACGTCCCGCAATATTGCATGTGGTATGAAACGTCTGCTTACAAAAGCGCTCCAGACGCCGGCGTGGAGAAAGGAACCTCATATTTTGCTGATTGCTCCAGGCGCAATAGAGCCTGCCTGTGAAACATCTGTTGTAGCTGAAGAGATGGGCATTTGCTCAGAACGATCCAGAGGACTTGCCAGAGAATATGCATACATTGCGGAAGAATTAGGTGTGGATTTTCTGGATGCGGGAACATTTGTAAAGATGAACACGTTAGATTACATGCACCTGGATGAGTCAAGCCATCAAATGCTGGCGAAAAGATTGGCAGAACAAATAAACAATGAGGAATAAGAAGGAGGGATGGACGGATGAAATATTATGTGGGTGTTGATATAGGGGGTACTTCTATTAAATACGGAATCATTAATGAAGAGGCAGAAATAGTCACGCAGGGTGAGATGCCTACAGAGGCCATGCAAAAAGGTGGTTCAGGAATTATGGAAAAGGCCGAATCCATTGTATCCGACTACCAAAAATCATATGTTCTGGAAGGAATCTGCATATCCACAGCAGGAATGGTTGATTATAAACAGGGAGAGATTTTTTACGCAGCGCCCTTGATTCCTGATTATACAGGAACCAGAATTAAGGAGCGTATGGAAACTAAATTTCAAATTCCCTGTGAAGTGGAAAATGATGTGAACTGTGCGGGACTTGCTGAAAGCATCAGCGGAGCAGGACAGCCTTATGGCATCTGTTTATGCCTGACAGTAGGAACAGGGATTGGCGGTTGTATTGTAGTCAATCAACAGGTGTATCATGGCTTCAGCAACAGCGCATGTGAAGTGGGATACATGAAGTTTGGGGATGAGGAATTCCAAAGTCTTGGCTCCAGTAAAACCCTGGTAAGGAAAATTGAGGAAGAAAAAGGATTGGAACCTGGTAGCTTTAATGGTAAAATGGTTTTTGAAAAGGCAGTGGAAGGCGATGAAGTCTGCATCCATAGGATTGATGAGATGGCAGATATATTGGGGAAGGGAATCGCCAATATTTGTTATGTGATAAATCCGGAAGCCGTGATCCTGGGCGGTGGAATTATGGCTCAAAAAGAATATCTGCAGCATCGAATAAGAGAAGCCATGGATCGATATCTGGTTCCAAGTATTGCGCAAAAAACAACGCTTCTTTTTGCAAAACATAAAAATGATGCAGGAATGCTGGGTGCCTTTTATCATTATCAGAATCAGCGAAAGAAGGAATAGCATGAAGTATTATGAAAAAACAATTATCCCCATCATAGAAACACATTATGAAAATTTATCAACTTCTGAAAAAACCATAGCGGATTTCTTTATCAACAATCAAGTGCTGATGGATTTCTCTTCAAAAAACATATCACAGTATTTGTTTGTATCAGAAGCTTCTTTGTCTCGTTTTGCAAAAAAGTGTGGTTTTGAAGGGTATAGAGAATTTATCTTTTTGTATAAGGAATCCTTTACACCGGCAGATCGGTCGGTTACATATCAGATGCGAACGGTTTTTGATGCCTACCAGGAGATATTGAACAAAAGCTATAATCTGGTAGTAGAAGCCCAGCTCCACCGGATTGTGGATGAGATAGCAAGAAGACAAAGGGTATTTGTTTATGGACGCGGCAGTTCTGGATTGGCAGCACGAGAAATGCAGTTACGATTTATGCGGCTGGGGTTGGATATTGATGCGATTGATGATGGCGATGTTATGAGGATGAATGCATCAGTGATCAACCGGAAGAGCATGGCAATTGGAATCAGTATTAGCGGGGAAACAACAGAGATTCTTTGCTCTTTGAAGCAGGCATTCAACAACGGAGCCTATACCGTCCTGATCACTGCCTGCAACCGCAGTGAATATCAGGATTATTGCCATGAGGTTGTCTGTGTGGCGGCAAGAAAAAACTTAAATTACGGAAATCTGATTTCTCCGCAATTTCCAGTTCTTGTCATTGCAGATATTCTGTATGAATACTATCAGGAAACAGATCAGAAAATCAAACAGGCATTTCATGGGAATACATTGATGGCATTGAATCACAAAGAAAAACAAGATGAGTGATGGATCTTGTTTATTCATTTAGCCGCAGCCAGATTTGGCGAAGATTGTCTGAATAACCGCATGAAAAGCATCGGGTATGAGATTGTGACTGACCGGTGAGATTATGGCGGCGGAATCAAGTAAGACTGAAAGCTGTACATTTTGAAGCAGAGTAAAAAAAGCAGCCGAGAATCATCCAGAGGAAAACAATTGCCCATTCCTGCCAGATTAAAGCACTCTGCGCAAAGGGAACCGGCACGATGTACAAAAGCAGCATACAGGCTGTGAGTATACATGCTGTATATCCTACGAATGACCCGTGGCGCACGCGGTATGGTCTGTGCAGATGTGGTTCCTTTTTTCTTAAGGTGAGGAAGGAGACCGACACCATGAAGTAGGCAATGCAGCAGCCGAAGCTGGCAACGTTGACCAGTGGAATCAGTACGGAGCGTCCGAAAAATGGAGAGATGATACAGGCAGCTCCGCAGAGGCAGATTGCAGCCCAGGGAGTGTTGTATTTTGAATGGATTTTCCCGAAGACGGTAGGAATCATCCCGTAATCGGCAAGCGAAAACAGTGCGCGGCTGCCACCAAGCAGGAATGCGTTCCAGCTTGTGATGATACCACACATTCCGCCGATGATCAGGACATCTCCCATAACAGGAGATGCAAAGGCCAAAGCCATAGCATCAGCGGTCACAAGCCCATTTTCCATAGAATCAGCGATAGCAGACAATGGGAGTATATTAGATACTCCGAATATAATCAACAGATACCATGCAATTGCAAGACAGATGGAAAGCACCATAACTTTTCCAATTTTCCGAAAGGAGACAATGATTTCCCCTGCGGTCTGGGGAATGATGTCAAATCCGGCAAACAGACAAGGGGTCATGCAGGTAATGGTAAGGATGCTGCCCAGGACAGATTTTGGACTGGAAACAGAATTTTGGGCTCCGAACAAATTAGATGCAAGATTCATCGGGTTTCCCCGGAGTACGGCAATCAGAATCAAAAGTGCTCCGGTCAGTAAAATAATAGAAGTCAATACCTTCTGAAGCTTTGCGGCAACTTCAATCCCCCGGATATTTACATAGGTAATGAGAAGGGAAAAAACAACACCTGTGATACAATAGGACGCGTAGATTGGTGTATCGCCAATGTGATAAAGTAGTCCGATGTCGAAACGTTCACCCACAATATACTTTATCACAGCAGGAAAAGCTGCGGCTTCAAAAGCGGCAGTTGCGATATAGCTGAAGATGATTGCCCAGGAACAGATGAAGGAAGCGTTTCCCCCGAGTGCTCTCAGACAAAAGATATGTTCACCACCGCATTCGGGTATGGCGGCGGTGAGTTCGGCATAAGTCAGTCCGACAAAGATAATCATAATGCCGCCCACCAGAAATGCAATCGATGCCCCGAGATAACCGGCCTCAAGAACCCAGTCCCCGGTATTGATGACCCAGCTCCACCCGATCATTGCACCAAATGCAATGGCTAAGATGTCTTTCATTTTTAATACTTTATGAAACGGTAATTTGTGATCCATTTGTCCCTTTCTTTCGTTTGCGATTCTTCCAGCTGATCAACTGGTGACCATTTGGAACGTTGAGATAATGGTACAGAGTCTCCGCATCTTTTGCTGCGACACGCTCTTCGACCAATGCTTTTCTTCGAATTTTTCCATTGTTGTCTCTGGGGAGGCTTTCCACTAATTCAATTGTTTTTGGAAGCTTGTAATTGCACATTTTCTGAAAACCAAAGTTGGTGAAACGATAGAGATCGAAATCTTTCGAATCACAGGCAGGCTGAATCAGCGCATGCACTTTGCGGCCCCAGATAGGGTCGGGAAGTCCGATGACAACAATATCTTCAATCTTTGAATATTCTTTGAGAACATTTTCAACTTCCGCGGCATAAATATTCTTACCGCCGCTGATAATCATATCGCTTCTTCTATCCACAAGATAGAGAAAATCATCTTTGTCCAGATATCCCAGATCTCCCATACTGATGGTCGTACTTTTTAATTTGTCGTTGACAGAATCATCCCCTTCTGCGGTAAGATAATGGGTAATATGAGGCTGGTCTGCCACAAAATATACGTTGCCGGAGGCTCCAGCAGGGAGAAGATTATAGTCATCATCCCGTATTTCCATCTTTCCGACAAGCGGACGTCCCACACTTCCTTCGTGCTTTATCCATTCATCTCCACGGATATAGGTAAGTCCTACTTTTTCAGACATGGAGTAGAATTCATGTACTTTTTTTGCCCCGATCAGATCAATCCATTCCTTCTTGAGCCAGATTGGACAAGAGGCAGCAGCATGGTGCAGACATTGGATGCTGGAAAGATCGGTCTTTTTTTGTTTCTGAGCTTTACTCATTCTTGACATCATCGTCGGAACCAGTACCAGACTGTTGATGTGATAAGTTTCAATTGCTTCCAATGCGATGTTTTCATTGAATTTCTCCATAAGAATGTTGCAGTTTCCCATAGAAAGCGAGATGTAAAAGGAATTATTGAAAAGCGCATGGTGGAGAGAACCGCATACAAGCTGTGAATATCCGGCTACCTGTCCGGTAATCATCTCCCATTGTTTGAAATCTGTTTCATCATATAAAAGAGCTGCCTCTTCCACGATGATCTTAGGAACGCCGGTGCTGCCGCCTGTTGCGGTAGCTCTTGATGGAGCAGAAACAATATCTGGAAGAGGAGTTGCCTCCTCGAAGGAATAGTCCTCCAGTTCTTTTGGAATGTGCCCCATCGGGTAAGGAAGGTGCAGCCAGGGTCCGAGCACCAGATCCGGTTTGATCTGGTTCAAGAGACAATTCCGTTCGTTGGAAGTCAGTTCCTGGGAAAGAAAAAATACGCAGCATCCCAGATGCCATACCGCCAGAGTAGTGATCACAGTTGAGATTTTATTTGGCAGGGCAATGACGACCTTTGCCTGTGGTTTTAAGTCATATTTTAATAGAAATCTTGACATAAAATTGACAGAAGAGAGAAGGCCCTGCCAACTAATCTGCTCGGATTTTCCGTTTTTGCTGATGGATATGATCGCTGTAGAATTTGGACTGCTTTTTACAGTATTACATACACAATTATAGATAGATTTACATTGACTACTTGTCTGTTTCTCTGAAATGTTCATCATTTTTACCACTTTTCTGTTATTTATTTTTCTATTTTTGTTCATTCTTTTATGTCTCTAAAGCCAGAATATCATAGTATTCAGACGCTGAAGTATCAAAAAACGTGAAATTACTATCATAAAATCAGGGGATAGTTGTTAAACAAATGTCAAACGAAATTACTTCATTCTGTTTGCTTGAAATGGCAAATTAAATCTCGTAAGATGTTTTCAGAAGCAGCAAAGTGCGAGAGGCACTGCATACTATAAGGAGGAAAACAAGAATGGGAATCAAACTGATTGATTTTGACAAAAAAATACGTCCGATGGTTATCGAAGTAATGAAAAATGCAAGATGTCAGAGATATACGCCTGAGCGTCTGGCAGATCTCCAGAACATCTTGGATGCAAAACATTTTTATTATTGGTCTATGGATATGAAAAAAGAAGAATATCTATGTGATCTGATGACTGAGGATTTTACCTATCGATGTTTTGTAGAGAAGAAAACAGCGCCAAAGGATCAGGCACTCCGTTCAAAATATGTAAACAAGAGTATGACGACCATGCATATGTGCCATCAGCCGCTGGTGTGGTTTATGGACGAGGATCATGCAAGAGGAATTTTTCAATATGAAGATCACAATACTTATAAGGATGGAATGACAGTGGAAGGCTTTTCGGTATACTGTGACGATTTTAGGAGATGCGAGGATGGACTTTTTAGAATCAGTACTATGCGTCTTGCTTATAAGAAGATGAACGGGCAGCTTCGGGACGTGGATGTTCCGGAAGGCTGGGAGCCAAAACGCTGGGAAGAGTGGAAAGCTGAAAGAGAAATGGTATGAAGAAGATAAAGCTTTATTATGCAGATATCAGAAATATGGGGGATCAGCTAAATCGTTTGTTGTTTCAGGATTATTTCGGACTGGACATTCAGCGGAGCAATTTTCTGATCGGAGAGTGTAGCGCAATCGGCAGCGGGTTGGACCAGTATCTGTTTCACGGGAATGCCCGGATGAGAAGAGCGCAGCGATGGTACGGAATCTTAAAACCATCGGTTGTAGTATGGGGAACAGGCTTTATTAATTATCCGGGAAGGAAAGAAGAACTTTTTTTAAAGAAAAATATGCAGTTTGCTGCGGTGCGTGGAGAGTTGAGTCGAAAGCGTGCCGAGCAGCTTCTCGGGAGACGGATTGATGTGCCTACAGGAGACGCGGGGATTCTGGCCAGCGAGCTGCTCAGGGAACTTCCGGAGAAAAAATACGATATTGGAATCATTCCTCATGTGTGTGATGCAAAGGAAGAAAAACTTCGGGAGCTTTTGGAAGAGTATGACAATGCAGTGCTGATTCGTTTGACTGATGAACCCTATCATGTGATTCGTCAGATCGCAAGCTGCAGAACGATTTTATCCAGCAGTCTGCATGGCCTTGTGGTGGCGGACAGCTTCGGCATTCCCAATCAGCATGTAGTTGTGTCGGGAAAACCCCTCGGAGACGGGTTCAAATTCGATGACTACTACTCGGCATATGGAGTGGAACACCGGATTCTGGATTTGCGTAAAGAAAAGAATCACATATCATTGGAACAGATTATATCTGCATACCGAATCACCGAACAGATGGTATGGGAAAAGAAACGAGAACTTCTTGATGTATTTCCCTACAAAAATCTAACGTCTGGTGTCAGTCTGTCTGCCAGACAAATTTAAAAAAGGTTACTGTTCTGGAAAGGAGAAGACAATATGAAAAAAGGGCAGCTTGTCTCCGTGGTCATCCCGGTATATAACAGAGCGGATTGCATCGGAAAATGTCTGGAAAGTGTATTTGCACAAAGTTATTCCAATATAGAAGTGATTGTAGTAGATGATGGTTCATCGGATCATCTGGCAGAGCGAATGAAGTCCGTGAAAGATTCACGGCTGAAGTTTCTGTCCTATCATCTCAATAAAGGGGCGTGTTATGCCAGAAATTACGGAGCACAGCATGCATCTGGACAGTATATTGCATTTCAAGACAGCGATGATACCTGGAGACCACAAAAGCTTGAGAAGCAGCTGAAATTTTTGGAAGCTTGCGATGCAGATATGGTGTTCTGCGCTATGAACCGCATACCGGATCGAGGAAAGAGTTTTAAATTTCCAGTGCATGCATTTGACAATCGGAAGGATGCGCTCTCCCAGATTCTTTATGAGAACAGAGTGAGTACACAGACCATGTTCATGAAACGGGAAACCTGGGAAGCGGTAAAGTTTGATGAGACCGTGAGACGTTATCAGGATTGGAACTTTGCAATCCGGGCAGCGCACGTGTGCAAGATGCGCTATCAGGATGAGATTCTGGTAGATTCCAAAGTCGGGAATGACAGCATCTCCAGCGTGGAAAAATCGATGTCTGCATTGGACAAACTCTTTGAAAAGAACCGGAAAGATTATCAGGAACATCCGGTGTGTCTGGCACGCATGTACAGGCGCATGGGAAGACGTGTGAGGAAATCGGATAAGAAACAGGCAAAGGAATATTTTTATCAAAGCTATCTGACAGAACGGAACTTAAGAAACTGGCTGGGATACAGAGGCTTTTATTTTTTGGAGGAATAGGAAATGATAGGATTTGTGATACTTCATTATCTGGATGAAGACTGTACAAACACTTGTATAAAATGTATCAGAGATCTAGAAGGAGAAAAGCATATTGTGGTTGTAGACAATGCTTCTGAGAACGGCTCTGGATATCGATTGATGAAAACGTATGAGGAGTGTGAGGATGTATCTGTAATTTTCAGCAGTATCAATGCTGGATTTGCAAAAGGAAATAATATGGGAGTTACCTATGCCCGGCAGCATTTTCAACCGGATTTTATCGTTGTTCTGAACAATGATGTGGAAATCAATCAGAAAGATTTCTGCAAACGAGTCGTAGATACTTATAAGGAACATCCCTTTGATATGATGGGACCAGACATCATCTCTCAGTACACCGGTGTGCATCAAAGCCCGAAACGCCTGGATGCAATTACTCTGGAGAGTGTGCGAAGCAAGGCGGCTTACGTAAGAAGAAGCCAAAATCCTGTACTGATGTATCTGAGCAGTGAGGAAAAGAAGAATGTGCTGTTATACCGATGGAAAACCAGAAAGAAGAGAGAGCGGGAGGGCATTGATTTTGCGACTCCCAAGGAAAATGTGATTCTTCACGGTTCCTGCATCATTTTTTCCAGACGTTTTTTTGAGAAACGGCCGGAACCATTTTATGCAGCGACCTTTATGTACTATGAGATGGAAATTCTTGACTGGATCTGTAGAAGACAAGGACTTGTCAGCAGATATGAGCCGTCTATCTGCGTCCTGCATCATCAGAATGTATCTACAAGCCAGCGGTTTCGCACCATGCTGCAAAGAAGCAGATTTGTGACGGACTGTTTGCTGGATTCACTTGGAGCGGCGGAGAGACTGCTCCTGGAACATTCAAATGAGGGAGTGGCTTTATGAAAGGAAAGAATACCATCTATAAAAGCATACGCAGACAGACCTTAAAGGCCATTTCCTATGTGTCACCGAAGTGGAACACCTGCCTGTGGTATCGGGAGAAATTCGGAAGGAAACTGGATCTTGAGCATCCCGTTACGTTGAACGAAAAACTGTTGAAACGCAAATTGGAACAGTATGGGAAGGATGAGACAGTCCGGATGTGTGCCGATAAATATGCTGTGAGAGAGTATATTACGAAGTTGGGGTATCCGGAGATATTGAATGAACTGTATGCCAGCTACGATTCTGTGGAGGAGATAGACTGGGAAAATCTGCCGGAAGCCTTTGTAATGAAATGGAACTTTGGATGCGGCTACAATCTGATCTGTCCGAAAAAAACCAGATTAGATATTCAAATCGCAGAACAGAAAATGAGAAAATGGGGACAGGATGATTTCTGGGCGTATTTTTCGGAATTGCAGTACCGCAATGTGAAAAAGAAAATCATAGTCGAAAAATATCTACAATCTGAAAAAGAGGGAACTTTGGAAGACTACAAATTTTACTGCTTTGGCGGAAAAGCGGAGTGTGTGATGGTTTGTTATGGTAGAAACAGCGGATGGCCAAAGTTTTTCTTCTTTGACCGGGACTGGAATCTGCTGCGAATCAATCCGGATTCAAAAAAAGCACCGGAAGGATTTTCTCTTCCAAAACCAGAAGGAATCGACCGGGCTTTTGTGTATGCAGATTGTTTGAGCGGGGGATTTGACTTTGTCCGCACGGATTTGTATCTTGTAGACGGAAAGGTATACTTCGGGGAATATACGTTCACTCCGGCGGCGGCATTGGACAATAACAGGCTGCCGGAAACGGACAGGATGTTTGGGGGGAAACTGGAATGAAGATTGCAATTGTTGGTGCTGGAAATACAGGCTGTGCTTTGGCTGGGGATTATGCTTCACGGGGACATGAGGTCACCTTGATTAAGACATCAAGGGCGATGCATGATGATAATTTTTCTTATATGCAGGAGCATGAGAAAACTATGATTCTGGAAGAGGTCGGGGAAGTAAAGATGGGGATCCTTCATAGTTTGACTCGGGAATTATCAGCATTGTCAGGAGCTGAAATTGTTATTTTATGTACGCAGACCATATTTCACCAGGAACTGATTCAAAAAATGAGCGGATTTCTCAGGGACGGCCAGATTCTTATGATTACACCCGGTTATCTTTCCACTGCATTTGTCCTGCGTTTCTGCAAAGGAATCAACCTGACAGTGGCGGAGGCAGAAAGCAGTTTTATCGACGGCAGGATTTTGACACCGGGGCATTTCAGAGTGGGATTTCGTAATGTGAGAAATCCGATTGGAATCTACCCTGCGGCAAATAAGGAACATGCAGCGGAGAAGCTTCTTCAGCTGGGGACACCATTTACCTTTCTAAAGAGTGTGGTGGAAGCAGCACTGCACAATCCCAACATGATTGTGCATACGGTTGGCGCGATTATGAGCATCCCGAGAATCGAGGCGACAGGCGGAGAATACTGTATGTACCATGAGGTGTTTACACCCAGTGTATGGAAGCTGCTGGAATGTCTGGATCAGGAAAAAATGGATGTGCTGGAGCATCTGGGATTTGAGCGATTATCCTATGTTGCGGCCTGTAAATTTCGGAACAGTCTGGATGAAACTGCAAACGCGAAAGAAGTGTTCTTTGATTATGCAAAGATGCCGACAAGGGCGAAGGGTCCTACAACCGTAGATTCCCGTTACATTACAGAGGATGTATCCCAGGGAATTGTAATGCTCGAAGCACTTGGAAAGAAGCTTTCTATTGCAACGCCCATTGCCACATCCTTAATTGAACTGGCAGGAGCGGCTCTGGGAAGAAATGTGAGAGAAGGCGCAAGGTCTCTGGAGAATCTCGGGGAACAGGAAGTACATGCGATTCTGCTGGATGGAAAACATATGAGACACACAGAGGAAAAGGCGTAGGGAAAGAGGAAAATTATGGTTAGTAAAAAGACCAAAGAGAGACGAAAACAGTATGCAAAAGAGATATCAAAACATACGAAAAAAAACTGGATTCTTTACTATTTGGATGAAACCTACTGCCATTATGCCCATGGGGCATCTCCAGAAAATTATTTTGTGCTCCGTTTTTTCTCATTAAATGAGGAAGAGAGAAAAGAGTATCTGACCAGTAAACGCTCCAGGGAAGTGGATGCATTTCTGAACCGGAACTCTTCCAAAAAAGACCGGAATATGATTGGAAATAAACGAGTCTTCAATCAGCAGTTTTCGGAATGGAATCATAGAAAGTATTTATATGCGCCTGACTGTACCCAAAAAGAGATTCTGAATTTTCTGGAAGAGCAGGGAGTTGTCTTTGTGAAGCCGACAGGTCTGACACAGGGACGGGGAATGCAAAAAGTGTACTGCTCACAAATCACAAGTCCAGATGATTTTGCAGAAGAGTCCCGGAAAAAGAACTATCTGCTGGAGGAAATCATCCGGCAGCATCCGGTCATTGAGCAGATTCATAAAGAGTCAGTCAATACCGTAAGGATCCTAGCGGCAAGAGCCAATCCCGAGAGTCCAATCGTGCTTATTGGAGGTGCACTCCGCTGTGGCTGCGGGAGTGCGGTTGTGGATAACTTTCATCAGGGCGGAATTGCCTATCCCATTGATTTAAAGCAGGGGGTCATCTGTGGACCGGGGAGAGACAACACTACTTTAAAGGAATATTCTGTGCATCCCGGCAGTCAGATTATGATGCCGGGTCTTGCTGTCCCTTTCTGGGAGCAGGCACTTGAGGCTGTGCGGTACGGTATGGAAAAGGTGCCAAGCCTTGGGTACGTGGGCTGGGATCTGGCAGTGACCGAAACGGGAATAGAGGTTATTGAGGGCAATTACAACTGGCCGGGAGGAAACATTATTCAAGTGGATGGCAAAGGAAAGTATCCACTGGCAAAAAGTGTAGGGGCGGGAAGAGAGACGGTATGATAGAACAAATAAAAAAGAATATCAAAGCTTATCCAGTGATAAAAAAAGAATTTGATCATTATATCAAGGGGGTTCATACGCTGCCACAGGGATGGACGAAGAAAAAGTTATTCTGGGATTATCTGAAGGTGAGACGCACAAGGCCCAACAGCAGGGTACGCATTTCGGAATACTTTATCTTTGGCTTATATAATCTGACCGGGGTACAGCAAGATACCTTTATGACAGACTATGAAGCAACGTTGATGATGAAGCCTCACGCGGAAGCATCAAAAAAGTATTTGTGGGATAAACGTGCATTTCTGGAGGAGTTCGCCCCATTCATTCATCGGGACTGGCTGATGGTACGGAATGCAACGGAAGAAAAGTTCCTGGACTTTGCTAAAAAAAATAAAGTCGTTGCGGCAAAACCTCAGACTTCCAGTTGGGGAATTGGTTTTCAAAAACTGACTTTCCCGGAAAACATGGACGAAAGGGAACTGTATCAGAAGCTATATCAGAAGCTATATCAAAAGGATTATCTTCTGGAGGGGTATCTGGTATCCCATGAATCGCTGGCTGCATTTCATCCTCACTCCTTAAACACTGTGCGGATCGTGACCTTTAGAAATGAAGAGAAGTTCCAGGTATTTGGTGCGGGACTCCGGGTCGGAAACAATAAAAAAGCTGTAGATAATGCTCATGGCGGTGGAATTTTCTGCGAGATTGATACAGCCAGCGGAACAATTGTGACAGATGGGCTGGACGAATATGGAAATGTATATGTCACCCATCCGCTGACACAAAAGAAATTCAGGGGATTTCCAATTCCGAAATGGACAGAGATGGTTGCATTGTGCGAAAAAGCCAGCAAGGAACTTTCCTGTATTAAAATTGTGGGCTGGGATGTTGCATTACTTGCAGATGGGACACTTGAAATTATTGAAGGAAACCACAATCCGGGAATGAACATTGTGCAGGCCCCGGCAAAGCATGGAAGAAAAGAAGAATTTCGCAGTATGATCACGCAGTTTTATGAAGATTCACGAACAGGCGATGAAGCGGATCGCGGGGATGGCAGCAGCTCGCAGCAATTATGTAGATGTATTTGATGAACGCAAACGGCGAAGCTGTCTGCGTTCATGAGGAAGTAGCGAAGCGGATTCCGAATGTCCGCTTTACTGTAAGGAAAGAAACAAAGGGTATGGCATATGGTTTGCAGCGTCTGCAACACTCATATGCCATACCCTTTTTAAAATCTTTTGAAATTCTATAAGTTATATGCTACTTCAAAACCTTCATGCATTGCCTGACTTGACTGGCGTGCTCTGACAGCATCGCCGATCACGTGCACCTCAGGAACAAATGCTTTCAGATCTTCAGAGAGTGGATCGTAGTTTCTGGAGCCAAGACCAAGGATGATCTTATCAAAGCCTTTCATCCATTCTTCCGAGCCGTCCGGATTCTGAATCTTGACATCGTGAGCGGTTACTTCCAATACTTTGGTATTGACGTGAACATCCACATCATGCGCCTCCAGAGAACGCAGTGTCAGAGAACGGTTCGGCTGGCAGACACCGTTCATAAGAAGTGGCATCATCTCAACCATAGTTACCTTCACATCGCCAATACTTCTCGTCTCTGCAAAGGAGTGAGGACGTGCATCTGCAAGAAGCAGTTCAGCAGTCTCACAGGCAACCTCGCCACCGCCGAGGATACAGACCGTTCCTTTTGGAATGGTCACCTTGCGACTTAAGATATCATGTGTCGTAGTAACCGGATAATCGGTCAGACCTTTGATAAATGGAGGGATAAATGGTTTTGCTCCTGTTGCACAAATTACTGCATCCGGTGCAAATTCTTTTACATTTTCGAGGGTTGCTTCTTTTTTGAACTCAAATTTCACATTGGCTTTTTTGGCACGATAATTCAGGTGGCTCAGCCATTTACACAAATCCTGTTTTCCAGGAGATACGACTGCAATCTTTAACTGACCGCCAATTTGAGCAGACTTTTCCCATACAGTCACATCGTGTCCGCGCTCTGCAGCTGTGACAGCGGCATACATTCCGCCAGGCCCCGCGCCGATGATGAGTACTTTCTTCGGAGTGGTGACTGGATTGAATGGATAAGAATATTCTTTTCCGACCAGTGGGTTGATGTGACATCCGCAAGTTTCATCTGCGCTCTTCTGGGAGATACAGCTTCCACCGCAGGAAGCACAAGGTGTGATATCGTCAAAACGATTTTCCAAGGCCTTTTTTGGAAGGTCCGGGTCTGCAAGGAGTGGACGTCCCAGAGTGATTCCATCCACAAGTCCACGTTCCACAATATCTGCACCATAGTGGATATCATTGATTTTACCAACAACAAATACCGGAATATTCACGACTTTTTTAATCTCGGATGCTTCGTATACATTGATGCCAACAGGCTGGTTGTGACATGGAATGATGTTTTCCAGACCTTCATACTGAACTCCACCGGATATTTCCAGCATATTTACACCAGCAGCTTCAAACATTGGAGCCAAATGAAGCATATCCATCAAAGTATTTCCACCGCGCATGCGCTCATCTCCGGATACACGAAGAGAAATTGGAAAACCGTCGCTGACATTTTTCCGGCATTCTTCGATGATTTCAAGAATAAGACGTGCACGATTTTCAAGGGTTCCGCCATATTCGTCCATACGATGATTTCTCAGTGGAGAGAGAAATGCACCTGGCAGCATGTAAGCGTGTGCAGCATGAAGGGCGATACCGCCGCATCCTGCTTCTTCAGCGCGGCGTGCGGCCTGTCCATACTGTTTTACGACTTTCTTGATTTCGCTGATTTTCATAGAACGGCTGACATGTCCGTTTGCATTGGTGTTCGGGGAAGGTCCAAGTGGTTTGATTCCTTTGAAGGCACAGATGGATTCCGGACCGGGATGAATAATCTGAGGAAAGAGTGTGCTTCCAGCACCTTTGATCCGGTCAGCAAATGCTTTGAATTGTGGAATCAGACTGTCTTTGTCTAATGCGGTTGTTTTGCCAATGTACCAGTACTTGTGATCAACAGTTACAGCATCGATGGTCACGAGTCCTACGCCACCTTCTGCACGGCGGGTAAATACATCGGCAAGTCTTTTCTGAATAGTACCATTTGCAGCTTCCAGGTGCATGCTCATGGGAGCCATGGCAATACGATTTTTTAAAGTAAGGTTTCCGATCTGAATCGGAGAAAAGAGTTTTGCATCTTTCATGTCTGTAATCATGATTTTAATCCTCCTATAAATGGAGCACATCTTATTCGTACACTGTATAAATAAGATGTGCATGAGTAAGAAAGGTTTCGTCATTTTTTTCTTTCTTACATAATGTTGATATTTTACAAATCAGGGTGTAATTTGTTCACAAAATGAATCGTCGTTCTCTTTTAATATTGAGATTGTAAAAATTATAACAGACAAAGAAAAAAAATGTGGTGCAAAAAATGGGAGGTTACCATGAGCGTTTTACTCATTAATTTTTCTTTTACTACGAAGGAAAAGACAAAAAAAGAAAAATTACTATCATTTGGGAGAAAACATGCATAAATGGTATTATTTTCTAGCAGAAATGGTATGGGTTTGTTGAAAAGAAATCAAAAAATTGTTATAATTTTTACAAAGATACAATTTAGGGAAGATGCAAGAAAATAGTGGGAACTGGTTTAGAACAGGCGTATGTTTTGGAGGGAATTAATGAATATGAAAAAAAGTAAAGTACTATGTGATACCCCACGAAAGGGTATTTTTTGTGGGCCGGATAAGTATTTAAAACTCCAGAAAATTGTGGTGGAGGAGGATATGTTCCCAATTATGGAAGATGACAGTTACTTTCTGCTTCTACGAAAAGGGTGTGGGCGATTTACCATTAACGGAGTACAGTTTGATGTGGAAGAGGGGAATGTCTGCTGGATTCAGTGCACTCAGGTTCTGACAATTGAACTGTTTCAGGGAGAACCGATGGAAATCTGGGTTTATGTCTTTGAGTATCAGTTATCCAGCTATCTGATGTACCGGGAGGCATCGAATACACAGAAGCATCCGATTGTTCTTGGCATGCCGATTGCAAAAGACATGAATGAAAATACAAGAGAAATAATCCGGCTGTTTGAGGATCTTGAGAAGATTAATAAGCAGAACAATTACGGTATGTCCCTTGTGAAAGTGTCACTTTTGGGCCAGATTGTGGTTGTGTTCAGTGTCGAATGTTCCAGAATGTATACGGAAATCAATCATGAAGAGTATCCTATCGGATGGAGAAGTGCCAACTATATTGCATCAAACAGTATGAAACCGATTAAGATCAATGATGTGATTGAAAACATTGGAAACGATTCCGTCACCATTAACCGGGAGTTGCGCATGGTCACAGGGATGAATTTTGAACAGTTGGTCAGCCGTAATCGTATCATGATGGCAACATCCTATTTCCTATATGAGAATCTTCCTTTTAGCTATATTGCGGCGAATTCCGGATTCAAATCAGAGATTACATTTTACAGAAATTTCAAAAAAATTATGAATGTAACGCCGGAAGAGTACCGGGAGAGCATTTTGAATTCAGGCCATGGAGGAGAGACTTATCGGGGAATGATTATGGATGAGACTTTGGTTTCGGTTATTAACTACCTATATAATAATGTATCGGAACAGATCAACCTAAATCAGATGGCTAAGGATCTCTATACTTCCGGAAGTATCATAAGAAGTCTTTTACATAAGGCGTTTGGAATCGGGTACAAGGATTTGTTATCTCTCTTTCGGGTGCGGTATTCAGAATCGCTGCTCGCTACGACCGACCTTCCGATTGTGGATATTTCTGTAATGATTGGATTCTATTCTGCACGAACCTTCAGCAGAGTATTTGCATCCACGAATGGAATGTCTCCAAGTGAATACCGCAGTATGTGTCAGGAGAGGAGGAGAGAAAATTGAATGATGTGATGTCGCCCTTTGGAATGAACAAATATTACGCGCAAAGTGTATTGCCTTCTGGTTTATACGGAAAGCATAAAACGATTGTTAAAAAGACACCAAATATACAGATGGAAAATAATCTCCTTCTATTAATAAAAAGTGGAAAGGGAAAGATTTATGTGAATCATGAAGTGTTCCGGATTGAAAGAGGATGTTTTGTCTGTCTGGGACCATTTCACAGTTACAGTATCCAACCGGATGAGGGTGAGACACTGGAAGTGGGGGAGACCCATCTGAACAGTGGGGCATATCTCTACATGCTTTCCTGTCCGTACCTGAAAGCCAACGAGTTTCTGGTTCCGCAGCCGACCAGCATTGCGAAGCTCTCAGAAGAGAACATGGTCATAGCGGAGGAAGTTATGGAGAAGCTTTGCAAAACAGGACCGAAGGAAAACTATCATAATGATAAGATTAGTTTTCTATATGTACTGCAGTTGTTTGGCATGATGATTGCAGAAATATTCGAAGAGAAAACAAGAATAAAACGGGAAAAAGAAAAATAGATAAGAAGCAAAATAGGTCTTTTGGTTTAGAAAACGAGAGGCTTATTTTTTTGTCTGAAAATATTCCGGAAACGTTCTTCTGGCATTTGGAAAAGTGTTGAAGATATTTTGCTTCAGCTCAATTGTTATAGTAATTTGTTATAAAAAAGACACACGCTTACCGTCAAAATGCACAAAAAAGTTTTTAGAGATAGTGATTTTTTGTTTTTTGTGCATTGCCTATATACCAAAAGCAAATTTAATAAGCGATAGTAAACGGTAACCTTTGATAAAATATAATCAAAGTTCAGCGTAAGGGTGTACGTTGAACGAAAGAAGCTATATCAATCACAAAATGTATCTGTTAATAACACATGAATAAGGAGAATTTACTATGAGCTATGATGCAATGTTTAATCCGATTAAAATCAGAGGACTGGAATTAAAGAACCGTGTTGTTCTTCCAGGAATGTGCACAAAGATGACAATTGAAAAACATAATATTTCAGATAATCTGGTTGCTTATCACGCAGCAAGAGCAAAAGGTGGCTGCGGACTTAATATGTTTGAGCCATGTGCAATCAGTGAAGAATGTCATGCATACCTTTACATGGGAATCTACACAGATAAAGATGTAGAAGAACTGAAAAAGGTTACAACAGCAATTCATGAAAATGGAGGAAAAGCCGGAATTCAGATCTGGCACGGTGGATTTGTTCCTCAGGATTTCTTTGACAAGACCTGTAAACTTCAGACACCGGATACATTGACTACTGATGAAATTCACGGAATCGTAGAAGCTTTCGGCTCAGCGGCAAAGAGAGCAGTAGCAGCAGGATTTGATGTATTAGAATATCATGCAGCACACACCTATCTTCCTCACGAATTCCTGAGTCCGGGACTGAACAAGAGAACAGATGAGTACGGCGGAAGCTTTGAGAATCGCTGCCGTTTTAGTTTGGAAGTCATCAAAGCTATGAGAGAGAACATGCCGGAGGATATGCCGCTCTTTATGAGACATGATGCAATTGATGAGCTCATGACAAAGAACATTCCGACAGAGGAAATTATTGAATTCATCAACCTGGCAGCAGATGCAGG
>JAQVCP010000008.1 GCA_028689735.1 Hespellia sp.
TTAACAGGGTGGGTCAATTCACAGTGTAAAAAACAGAAATAACAAAAAAATCTGATCCACCGATTTCAAAACTAGGGTGGGTCAGATTTAAACGAAAAAGTGGGTCAATTTTACTTGACAATCAACACAACCCTCTGACATTTTAAGCGATTGATTTGTTTCCACGGATAGGCTGAACATAAAAATTCCGAGAGCGGAGACTGCTGTGATGGCAATCTCAACTCTCGGAAATCCCTTGCTTTCTACACTTTTTTCAATTCTATTTTTGAATCTTTGACATCAATACTACCGTCTCCACATGTGATAGTTAGGCTATTTCACATTTATAAAAAATCCAGCAATCTCTTTTTATTCAAGTGATTTTCAATAACCTTGTCAGCTCCACAAATCTGATTTTGATTAGGCTATTTCATTAAACATAATCCATCTATATGCACTGTTCTAGTCGTTCCCTTTCGTATGGTAACAAGAATCCTTTCAATTCATCACGATTCCTCCTTATAAAATCGACAACCTGATCCTCAGATAAATTGGCCGAAATAATTTTTTCCAATCTCCGCACAGCATTACTAGGTATTCCGAACTCAACTAGAATAGATAAGTTTTCACGAATAAAATCATTTTCTAACTGCTGTACAAAAAAACTATATGATCCCGGCTTAATGTTCTTCTTTTCACATATCAAACGTTGAATACTGTCTACCACTCTAAACGCCTTCGGCACAGTAAATTGAAACCAGTGTCTATAAATATGAAACGCTGTTTCTATCGCTTCATCGTAATATTTTGTTTTTCTCTCATCGCTTAAAACTTTTACGTTCTTAATTCTGCTATTATAAATGTCATTAACGATATCAATAATATTCTTTTTAGTCCTATACATATTTAAATATCTTGCAAGTTGTTTTACTGAAAACACTCCTCTTTTGTCATTGAAGTTAAAAAGATTATTTTCTGCAACCTCTAGAACATAGCACATCTGATCCCATGTCGGCAATTGACTCCATTGAATACTCGACAATGTACTACTTGTTTTCAAATCTCTCACTAATTTATTATAAATCTTAATCTGACCATTTATAGAAACGCCATTCTGCTTAATAATATTTAACAAATCAGCTGGGAGTGTATTAATCTGCTCATAACGACTCATAACTTCTTGCTTTACATCATCTTTTTTAATATTAATAAGTATTTCATTAGTCAATATATCTGGATTCTGCTCATAAAACGGAATATCTATTACAACAGACTCCCTCTCCGGAACATGGCAGAAATTAAATACTCTTCCCACATAGTGTTCCATCATTCTTCCAGAGCGTCCCTTAATGTTACTATAATCGAAAAAATCTATTTCATTCCCTCCTTTCTTTTCATCAAACAAAATTACATTCTTAGCACTCGTATTGACACCTTCAATTATTGTAGATGTACAAAAAATACAGTTTAGCCGACCTTCGTTAAAATATTTAATAATTGAAGCTCCAATGTGCTTTTGCAGAGACCCATCATGTATTGCTAATCCATACTGCAATTCCTTAGACAAACTCCATTCTGGTGAAACATTTTTATTAATCCAGTCTACCAAGGGCAATTGTTCGTTCTTTTGTTTTCTCATCCTTTGCAAATATTCTAAATATACTTTTGCAATACGTCTAGCCCTTGCAGGAGTGGAACAATAAATAAGCGTTTGCTCATTTTCCAAGTCGCTTAGTGTTTTACATAATATTTCCATTTTTTCTTTGTCTATCTGCTTCGTGCTTTTGCTCCAATCTATTAAATAACTCTTATCTATCACATTGCAGTCTACTAAAGAAAAATCCGACTTATAAAATACTGCATCATATTTTTCTGCAAAGCCTTCTGTTATGCCATCAATGTTTGGTCCTAAAAAATAAAATCTGGGATGAAATTTATTTACTACTTTTAAAAAAGCATTATTTAAGGTATCTGCCCTATCATCCTTTCTTCTAAGACTTAATTTATAAAATTCGTCTATGATAAGAAAATCTATTTTCGGCAAATCCTCATACTCCATTACCCGTTCTGCTGTTAATAAAAAAAGATTTCTCCCGTCTTCAGAATATGGTTGTGATGTTCGAACTATAATTTTATAATCATCAGAATATTTTTTCAACTTTAATCGGGTTTCATCTAATAACGCCAATGTTGGTTGTATTATAATTATATTTATATATTTTTTTGAAGCTACAATTTCTTCTATCAGTAAGCTTTTCCCAAAACTTGTTGGTGCACTAGCAATTACATTTTTCCCCGCTATAAGATAATTTGAAATTTTCTTTTGCTCCTTATGTAGGTATGTGGTTTCTAAAAAATCCGATTGAAAATAACTCATTCGTACATCATCTGCAAAAGACATATTTTTCAAATCAGAACTATTTTTTTGAATATACGGATAAAATCCTAATGTTTCAATTAAATCCGCCCACACTTCATATAAATTGTTATCGACTTTCACCCAATTATTCAAGATATGTATTACTATCTTTCTTGCAGATAATTCTGCTTCTGCAGAATGTTGTGACAATAATTGTGTGCAGTATGAAACAACTTTAAAACTCTGTTCAATAGAAATTTTTTCTACATTTTCAATCTCTAATACAATCTCTGTTGTCCTATCCATACTTCACCTCAGATATTTTGCATATGCCAAAGACGTTTATGCAAATTAATGACCAGTTCATTTTTGTCATTTACAGGAAATAACATTAGTATTATATTAACTCTGTCTTTTAACGGCATTTTGTTCTGTTTATCAAAATACTCTTTTAACTCTCTGACATTTAAATCATGGTAGGCTATTGCATTAGGATCATTCATATCAGAAAATTTTTTGTAGATGTCATTCGAATAAGTACAAAGCATTGGTATGTTTATTATACTTAGTTTATCACTTAGCTTTGCACAATTCGTTATTGTATCAATCCATTCCTCTCTACCAGGTATGGAATTATTATCCAAATTTTTTTTAATTATTAAAAACTGATCATTTAAGTAGTCTGTATTAATATGCTCATTTAAATCTTTTACTAGTGCTTTTATTCCCTCTTTACTATCATCATATAGCTTACTTTCACCAAGCCATAAAATTTTTTCATTCGCAGTAATGTGTACCGCATCAAACCCATGAGCAGGTACATTTGAACTATCCTTGAAGTATACTTTTGATATTAATGGTATTGTGTGTTTAAATTCTCTTAATATCAAATGCAGTAGTAATTCACCAAATTCTCCTCTTTTAGCTGTACTAGACTCTTTTAATTCATTGTATGCATTAATATCTTTATCCACACACCATTGTTTCATTAATCGAAAATCCTTGATTTTATAAATACAATGAGCCGATTCTCTTATTTTTTCAACAATATCATTTTGAGGAATTTTAGGATCTTCATACTGTGCAAAAACATATTCTGGAATTGTATTGCAAATAGCTTTTGTAAAACCATCCAAACAATATTTAGGATTTCCATTGTCATCGATATCCATGTCTACTAAAAAACTATTCACATCTTCTTCATCAATTCTAAGTAATATTACATTCTTTTTATCGAAAATTCTATTCCCCATTTAAATACCGTCCCTTCAAAAGTTCTTTACTTAATGTAACTACTACGCATCATTTTTCAATATCATTTAGCCTACCTTTCCTCTTTGCACTATACTTTTCATTTTTCCTCTTACTACCATTTTCCCCATCTGTCATATTACTCCGCCTTGCTTTCTCAATTTGCACCGCCTCAAATGTTTCCTTTGATATAATCGCCGGATTGTTATCTGATGACAAATACTGTGTTTCATTTTCCCTGGATTTCAAAAGGCGAACATCACCTGTATACTTCTCATTGCTCAGCATAACATCAATCGTTCTTTTACACCACTTCTCTTTTCCAGTTGGCGAAAGGATTTTTCTCTTCTCTAATTCCTTTATAATGCCCAACACACTGCACCCTTGAAGATACAAATCAAATATCAACTTTACATTCTCTGCTGTTTTCTCATCAAGAACCAAACTGCCATCTACATTATTCTTATATCCATAGCATTTTCTATCATATAGCTTTGACTTTCCAGACGCTGCTCCTTGCTTGATTCCCCATTTAATATTTTCGCTGCGGGATTCATTCTCTGCCTGTGCAAGCGATTCAATAATAGAAATCATCAAGTCACTGTCTGTATTTGCAGTGTCCAATTCTTCCTGCTCAAATATTGCACGAACCCCTAATACTTTAAGTTGATTGAGCGCATCTAAAATCTCAACGGTGTCTCTTCCGAATCTGCTAATACTTTTCGTTATGACTATATCCAACTTCTTATTATTGCAGTCATCAATCATCCGATTAAATTCCTTGCGTGAAGAACCAGTTTTACTTGTTGCGATATCCATATAAACATCTGCTAAAAGCCATTGAGGTGTAGCAGCTATAATTCTCGTCAAATGTGATACTTGAGTTGTCAAGCTTTGTAATTGTTCTGTGCTATTTGTGCTGACACGGCTATATATGCCAACACGCTTTTCTCGTTTTGGCATTGGAGGTATGAAATGTATTTTTGAATTTTCCTGCATTTATATCCCTCCCGTTCTTGCCTAATCATCAATCAGTGGTTTTCATCGAATGGTAATTATCCTATTTCAATCATATCATCAACTCAACCTGTTCACAATAACAATCTTATCTCCACAACCCTATCCGTTTTCATCCTGTCAACTCAACCCTCTGTCTTTTTATGGATTGATATGTTCCCACAGAGAATTTCCTTCTGTTTTATGACGAGCAAAGTTTTAACCTCAAATCACAGAAACCCCTTTATTTCAAATCTAATCAGCCTGCTACTTCGCCACCCTTGTAATCAACACGATACACTCGCAATGCACGGTATTCGGAAACTGGTCAATCGCAACGCTCCGCTTCACCTCATACCCCCGCGCCTGAAGTACTTCTAAATCACGCACCAGACTGGTGGGCTTACAGCTGATATACACCAACGTATCCACTCCAAAGGCAATAATCTTCTCCAATGCTTTCGGATGGATTCCATCTCTCGGAGGATCCAGCACAATCAGATCCGGAACCTCCTGCAAATCGTCAATCACCTTCAGCACATCCCCCGCATGGAAATAACAGTTATCCAGTCCATTGAGCTTCGCGTTCTCTCCCGCTGCCTTGACCGCTTCCTCGACAATTTCCACTCCGACTACTCTCGATGCCACCGGCGCAACCATCTGCGCAATTGTTCCAGTTCCGCTGTATAAATCGAAGATGACTTTATCCTTCGTATCCCCGATAAATTCCCGGGCCGTCTCATAGAGCACTTCCGCACCAAGGGAATTGGTCTGGAAAAAGGAAAACGGAGAAATTTTAAATGTCAATCCCAACAGTTCTTCAAAAAAATAGTCTTCCCCATAAAGAATCTCTGTTCCCTCATCCTTAATCGTATCCGCCACACCATCATTGAAGGTATGCAGAATTCCCTTAATTGTTCCTTTTAATTCCAGTGAAAGCAGCGCATCCTTCCACTCTTCGGCATGGATATCACCCTCGCTCGTGGTAATAAGATCCACCAGAATCTCCCCGGTTTTCTGACCTTTTCGCACCAGCAGATGACGCAGAGTTCCTGTATGCTTCATTCGGTGATAATAAGTAATCGGCAGCTCCTGGTAAAATGCAAGCGTCGCCGTTAAAATTTTGCGATAATCTTCATCCACAATCTGGCAATTTCCTACATTGACAATGTCGTGAAAACTTCCCCGCTTATGCATTCCAAGTGAAAGTGGTCCGTCCTTGTATTCATCTCCAAACGTAAACTCCATCTTGTTGCGGTATCCAAACTGTTCCGGACTTCCTTTAATTCCTTCAAAATGTGGCTCTTCCACCACGCCTTCTAACAGATCACGCACCTGCTTTTCCTTAATCTTCAATTGTTCCTCATACGGAAGGCTCAGATAAGTACATCCCCCACAGCTTCCAAATTCCGGACAGGGAGATTCCACTTCAAGTGGAGACTTCTCAAGAGTCTCCAGAAGACGACCTTCTGCCCGTTCTTTTCTAATCTTATTCACGGAGAATCTTACTTTTTGTCCTGGAATTGCATTTTTCACCAGCACATATCGTTCTTCTCCTTCCAGATAGATCTTCCCCTTATTAGGGAAATCCACCTTTGCTATCATACCTTCCAACACTTGTCCTTTTTTCACATTCATTTCCTCTTCTATTTTATATTTTCAGTGAATTTGTAAGATTTCACACAATATAGAAAAAGAACGGAGTCACTTAGATTCCGTTCCTTAACTTTTCCTTATGAACTTGTGCTCTACTTACACTTCATCATCATCGTTGAAGTAATCATCGAAGTCATCATCGAAATCCTCTTCAAAATCTTCAAGATAATCCGGTGTAAAGAAGCAATATACTGCATATGCGATACCAGCAACTGCAGCTACAGCACCAATAATTGCCAAAACCCACAATACACAATTCTTATTCTTCTCCGCTTCCTTCTTGTGAATTAAGTCGTTCAGTCTTGTCTCAGCAATCAACTCTTCTACTTTGCTCATTCTGTCCACGTCCTTTCTACCTCCTGCCTCTAGCCAATGTCTTTATCTGCTCCCATTATAACACTATCATTTTCAGAATACCACTAAATTATGCTAAACTTTTGTTAATTTCGCAAATGATGCGAACATCTTTTTTGTGCCTGCCTGATCAAACTGAACAGTCACTTCATAATCTCTTCCACCTGATGTAATCTGGGTCACCATTCCGTCTCCGAACTTCATGTGACGGACCCGGTCTCCAACATCATAGGATAGACTAGCCCCCTTTGAAACCGTGAACTGCTGTGTAGGCTTTGCTGAAAATGCTTTGGTCCGAAAAGATGCTTTCGCCTGCCGATATGCCTGCTGGGTGGGAATCTCCGGTTTTTCATCCTCTATCAGTTGTCCGGAGGTCAAAAGATTCATCGGAATCTCTTTCAGAAATCTTGACATCTTATTATATTGTGTCTCTCCGCGAATCATGCGTCTTCTTGCAAATGTCATGGTTAGATTTTCTCTTGCCCTTGTAATTCCCACATAGCAAAGTCTCCGCTCTTCCTCAACTTCTTCAGGGTCATCTGCCATGATTGTCATATAGCTGGGGAAGATTCCATCCTCCATCCCGGCAAGATATACATGAGGAAATTCCAGTCCTTTCGCACTGTGCAGTGTCATGAGCACCACATAATCGGAGGTTTCATCCAGATTATCGATATCGGCAACCAACGCCACCTCCTCCAAAAATCCGCTCAGAGTCGGCGGTTCTTCCTCACATCCGTCCTCATAAGCCACAATCTTACTCATCAATTCATCAATATTTTCAATACGCGCCTGGGCTTCTTCATTGCTCTCCGCCTCCAGCAACTCTACATATCCGGTCTTATCAATAATTTCCTTCATCAGATCCGAAATGCTGACCGAATCTACAAGTCCTTTAAAATATTCGATCAAAGCTACAAAGGACTCCAACTTCGCCGCTCCCCGTCCGATACCTGGAATAAGATCCAGACCACCAAGTGCCTCATAAAATCCCAGTTCTCTCTGCTGTGCTGATTCCTGCACACGGTTGATGGTCGTAAGTCCGATCCCGCGCTTTGGAACGTTGATGATTCTCCGCACTGCGAGATCGTCCTGTCCATTATCTATAGTTTTCAAATATGCCAGCAAGTCTTTGATTTCACGTCTTGCATAGAAATTGACACCGCCGATAATCTTATACGGTACATTTGCGGCAACGAACTTTTCTTCAAACAGACGGGACTGTGCGTTGGTCCGGTACAAAATTGCATGGTCATTGTAACTTGCAATCCCTTCTCTAACATGTTCCCTGATGTCCCCCACGATAAACTCCGCCTCATCATAACCAGTATCGAACTGGCAGAGCTTAATTTTATCGCCTTCACCGTTATCCGTCCACAGCGTCTTATCCTTTCGCCCGACATTGTGACGAATCACTGCATTTGCCGCATCCAGAATGGTACTGGTGGACCGGTAGTTCTGCTCCAGCTTGATGACACGCGCATGCTCAAACTCTTTTTCAAAATTCAGGATATTGCGAATGTTCGCACCCCGGAATTTGTAAATGGACTGGTCATCATCCCCTACAACACAGAGGTTCTGGTATTTTGCAGCCAGCAGGCTAACCAGCTTGAACTGCACCGTATTGGTATCCTGATACTCGTCCACCATAATATAGCGGAATCTTTCCTGATAGTAGTCCAGGACCTGAGGCTGTGTCTGGAAAAGCTGTACCGTCTTCAGCAGCAGATCATCAAAATCCAGGGCATTGTTGGCACGCAGCTGTTTCTCATATTCATGGTACACCTTTGCAATCTTCATCTTTGCAAAATCGCCCGCTGTATTCATCTCGTATTCGTCCGGCGTAATCATTTCATTTTTGGCAGAAGAAATGGCACTGATCAGGCTCCGCTCCTTATAGACCTTTGTGTCAATTCCACAAAGCTTGCAGACATCCTTAATCAGTGTCTTCTGATCGTCACTATCATAAATTGTAAAATTGTTCTCATAACCAATCAAATCTATGTATCTTCTGAGAATTCTTACACAGGTGGAGTGAAAGGTGCTGACCCAGATGCTCTCCGCACCGAATCCCACAAGCTGATCTACTCTCTCCCTCATCTCGCCCGCCGCCTTATTGGTAAATGTAATCGCCAGAATGTTCCAGGGATTGATTCCCTTTTCTTCTATTAAATAAACAATACGATGCGTCAGCACCCTTGTCTTGCCGGAGCCTGCCCCAGCAAGAATCAGCAGGGGACCATCCGTATGAAGGACTGCCTCCCTCTGTTCTGTATTCAATGTATCATAAATGCTCATAACCTGCTCCTTATCATATCACGAATTAAAGTGTAAATTCGTGATCGTCATTCAGCGTTCGCAGTGCCGTTCGATTCCGCTTTGCTCCATCTCACTCGCGGGCTTGCGCCCTATCAGCAGGTAAAGGCAAGTATGTACTTATGTGCGAGCACAACGTAAATACTTGCCTTTACCCGCTGGCACTGCTCTTCGCTGTCGCGTACATTATATCACATTCCCAATTGGCATAAAAGCATTTCTTGGCGGGATGAAAATTGGGAAACTGATTTTTTCAAAGACGTGGCAGGAAACACTTGTCATCTAGTTTTCAATACTATATAATGAGGTTATTAGACGAGGTGACAATATGACAATTAACACAGACGATATGCTGAACAGCATTTTAGAAAGTTTATCAAGGATCGACTACATTAAGGCCGGCGATATTCCGAATATTGATTTATACATGGATCAGGTTACTACCTTTATGGATGCCCAGTTATCTTCCACGAAGCGATATGATGAAGACAAGATTCTAACGAAGACCATGATCAATAACTACGCGAAGAACAATCTTCTGCCTCCTCCGGAGAAAAAGAAGTATTCCAAAGAACATGTTCTTGTACTGATTTTTATCTACTATTTTAAAAATATCCTGTCTATCCGGGATATTGAGACACTGCTTCATCCGATTATCGAACGGTTTTTCGCTTCAGATTCAGACTTTGATATTTCTTCCATCTATGAGGGAGTATGCAGTATGCAGAAGAATCAACTCGACAATCTGAAAAATGAGATTACCGAAAAGTTCAACCTTGCAGAGACCGCATTTCCAGATGCCCCCGAAGATACCACAGAATATATGCAGCTCTTTGCATTTATCTGCAACCTGAGCTTTGATGTCTATGTAAAAAAGCTGCTGATTGAGAAATTAGTCGATGAACTTCCGATTCCTGACAGCAAAAAAAAATAACAGAGAAAAATCTCTGTTATTTTTTTCTTATCATTTGGTCGAAGAATCCTTTTTTCACTTTTCATTCCACCTAGAAGTTATGAATCCTTCTGCTGTAAGTCTTTTATTTTTCTTCCTTATCATCTTTCTTACAGATTCTCTCAAATGCCATATCATATCCGTCATTCCCATAGTTAAGCGAACGGTTTACTCTGCTGATTGTAGCAGTGGATGCACCTGTCTTCTCTGCGATTTCCAAATAGGTATTATCATCTCTGAGCATCTTCGCCACCTCAAATCTCTGAGAAAGGGACAACAATTCATTTATTGTACAAATGTCTTCAAAAAAGGTATAGCATTCTTCCTTACTTCTCAGACTCAGAACTGCCTCAAATAAAAAGTCAACAGCCTCTGTTCTAATCTTCTTACTCATAGTTCTATCTCCTTTTACAACGAAAAGACCATCATCGGCTTTTCTTTATCTAGTCAGATTTAGCGTATCTGAACTTCTCTTTTATCAGTTTAGCACACTAAACTCATAAAGTCCAGACCTATTTTTCACTCTTTCCATCTCTGCTTTTTCATTCTTTTTTATCTGCCTGATTCGTAAAGGGACAACTCTGATCTGCTTTGTCACTTGTTCGTCAACGTTCTGTGGTTCCCTAACATATAATCTGGCGGTTGATATAAGGCTGTAGTTTTTTCAGACTGGTATTAGCCACCAGTTCTTCCGGAAATTCGCAGTAATCCAGTACTTCCTGTATATATTTGAAATTTCCTGCATCCACATCAATGTGTGCATCGCTTCCTGTGGATACGGATACTCCGTATTTCTTGCAAAGTCCCAGCATCTGAATCATATTTTCTCTGGCATTCACCCGGAATCCGTCCGGTTTCAGCGAGGAATTGTTCAATTCCAAAAGAGTATGCGTCTCTTTTGCAGTCTTTACGATTGCCTCATAGTCCAAAGGGAGTCTTCCATCGTCGGGATGACCGATGATGTTAATATGAGGATTCTTCATTGCGTTGACGCAAGCTGTAGTGTTCTCCTCTTTGGTATGATCCTGTCCATAGCATGGACTGTGCAGGCTCGCAACCACAATATCCTGTTTCTCACAGAGCCAGTCTGGCATATCGACCGTTCCCTCTGTATCCATAATGTTAAGTTCGACGCCAAAGAGCATCCGTATCCCACACATTTCCCGTGGGATAACATTGTAATTTTGAAAATAGAATATCCCGCAGCTTCCGGGCATCTCTGGTGCATGTTCTGTCAATGCCAGAAGCTCCAGTCCATGCTCCGCTCCCGCTGCTGCCATTTCCCTTATCGTACTGTAAGCATGTCCGCTTACAATTGTATGTGCATGTGTATCTGCTATAATTTTCATAGTCATTCCTCCAGTTCACCATACCGTCTGTATTTCATGCTCATTATATCACGACCGCAGGCGCTCATGATACCCGCCGGGGGATGCACAGCAGATTTCTGCGGGTCCGCAGAAACTGCTTTATGTGCAATGATATAATTCGCATTTCATGCTCATTATATCATAAATCCTCCTGAATAATATCCTGTATTTTGTAAATATTCTCTTCACCAAATTCAGTTCTAAGTTTCTGCCATTGTGTCGATTCCAGCTTTGACCATCTCGTCAAGGACATCAGTACAAGTTCCTGCATTTCCATGTATGAATTTTCGCAGTCCACAAGATATGTGAAATTCCCGTCCACCTGTGGAAGACAGACCTGATGAAAAATTCCGTCCGCTGCCAGGCAGAAACTGACAGCAAACAATAATCCAATGGCTGTATCCACCATCTCATCTGGTAAATAAGCCGGCTCCAGAAGCAACATGATCTGTTCCTCTTTCTCCCACTCCATTTCCTTCACCATAAGCTCTCCAAGTTTTCCGTATAATTTCCAGTGTATTTTTTGCACTGGCATTCCTGGATGATACATTTTCAGATCATAAAATGCAGCATCATTTTGATAGCTCCCACACAATGTTCTGGCACTTAGTGCTGCATAAGCTGCCATGTCACTGCTTGCAGCTTCCTCATTAGGATAAACAAGAATATATTTCTCCATATCTGGTCTCTTTTTATCCATCACTTTCGCCATGGAGGTCAGACCCATGCAGTCCACCAGAACTATGCGCTCTATTTTCACATTGACTCTTCCACATCGTGTAAATACAAAATGCTCCTCTGCCATAAAATCTGTGCCGTCTCCCCTGCACGTAATCCCCAGCTGTTTCTTTTCCTCCGTCAGAAGATTTTCCAGTAATATTGTAACCTTCACTAATCCTATGATACCAAAACCAGATTTTCTACACTGAATATGAAGTGAACCTTCCACGCCGCACATCCATTTTTCTTCAAATGTCACTTTGATTTTTGTCTTTCTTTTTTCAAAAAGCAACTGTATCTTCAACAAAAGTGGTGCCAGGAGAAAACTTAGAAAAAGAACCACATAAAAGGGTTCTCCCGTATAAATAAAAGAAGCCACAGAAAACAAAATCACGGTGGCATGTACTGCTCTGTATTTCACCATATCTTTTCATCTCACATTTCTATAACGATTCCATCCTTTATTTTCTTCATTATAAAAAATGTGTGATTTCACCGTAAAGCAACTATATATTGCATTTTTCCATTGTCGCAATTCAGTTCAAGTGATATAATGAAAATATTAGCAAAATGGAAAGTGAGGATTTTACATATGAAGTGTCCTAAATGTGGCAAAGAATTAGAATTACAAAAGAGACAAGTTGGCACTGATGAAAATGGTCAGCCTGTCCTGAATGAATATGCAATATGCAGAGATTGTAAGAAAAAATGGAATTTAGACAAAAAGCGGATTCAGAAGACCGAGGCCAATATACCAGTTTCCGAGACAGCAGCCGAAAATAAGCAAGTGGAATCAGCATCCAAGCAGGAAGATACTGATTCTATAGTTTCTGAGCAAGCTTCGGAAGCTATAGTTTCACAGAAAGAGAAGATATCCGCGATTCCGGAAGATGGCTTTTTAGATGATCCTGAACCAACTTCTGAAACACAGAGATATTCAAACATTCCAACAGATGAGGTTCGCACCAAGCGTGAAAAAGTCATGAGAAAGAGTTATGACGAGATGCTTGCAACCGATCCAACCCGCGAGTCTACTCACAAGAAAAAAGCGACCAGAAAAAAAAGACCCGAATCCGATGTCCCGGCGAAAAAAATGCAAAAAAAAGCCCCGGAAACAAGTGGCAGTTCTTCAAAAAAGGTCAGACCGAATGAATCTGCACCGAAGAAGTCCCAAAGTGCCCAGCGTCAAAAATCAAACAAGCCTAAAGAAAAGAAAGCACGTTTTAAAGTGCTGCGTATCATTTTAGGGATTGTATCAATTCTTGCTGCTGTGTATTTTGGAGTAATGTGCGGACTGGATAATATCACACAAGGTTCTACATCTTCTATTGGATTTGTCGGTTTGATTCTTTCACTTTGTCTTCTAGTGGCTGGTCTTCTGTCCATCTGCATGAAGAATTTCAAGAATGTCCTTGCGTTCTTATTACCAGCACTTTTCTGTCTGGCAAGCGCAATTTTTGTCTTCATAAAAAAAGGCAACGATACTCTGTTACTGCAGGGAACCATCGTTGCTGCTGTTATTGGTCTCATTTTCGTTATATTGATGATTGTATCAAGTGCATTATCTAACAGGGATAATTAGCATTCTCATAAAGAATTATGATGCTTTAGATTGTTTATACAAAAAGGGACTGTTGCACTAAGTGATATGCTCCCCTTAAGTAGATTTTGGTTATTTGCCTCGTCTATTTAAGGGGAATCATATCATCAGCTAGTGCGACAGCCCTTTTTATTGAATATCCCTTACCAAAGATGTTCTCCCTCGCTAAACAGAATATGCAGAACATTATTTCTTCATCGATTTACAGATTTCCTGAAATTTCCCTGTAATGTATCCATAATTTTCTTTCTTGTGTGGAACCAGACATGCACTGCAGTCTTTAATACCATGCACATATCTGTAATTTCCACCGCAATCCTCTCCTAACATATAAAGAGGACAATAGCAAAACAAACAATTAAATTCGTCCGGATTGTCTGTTAGATGACACGGAAAATACTCGCATTCTCTATGATTAAAAAAAGAGTATGCTTTCCCACGCCATTTTTCTGTCTGATGATTTTTCTCTTCCATATCGATGCCTTTCTTTTTATATCTTGTTATTGTTAATAGTTCTTCTATTCTGACTTTAGTTCTCCGATTTCATTTTCGTCTGTTCCCCCAGCCATAATTTAACCTGATATCGTGTAACTTTGACTATTCGGTAAGAAAACACTTTTCTCTAAAATTTAATGCTACGCTATGGCAAGCGACCTTGTCAAGCAATATTTCTTTGCAGCAACATCTCCCGCCAGAACTTTTCATCCAAAACATTCTTTATTCTGCGTTTCGAATTTCTGTTTTATCTCACATTTCCACCGATTTTTAATATAATATATCACTAGGTTATTTTGGAGGTATTATGAAAAAGCGTATCCTTTCCACATTTACTCTGCTCGCACTTCTCTTCACTACGATCTGCGGATGTACCAAAGAACCAACCATCGAGACCCAGAGTCCCGCAAAAGAACTTACTCCCGTCAAACTAAATGAAGTTGCCCATTCTATTTTTTACGCACCTATGTATGTTGCTATTGAGAACGGGTATTTCAAAGAGGAAGGCATCGACCTTGATCTTGTCACAGGATATGGTGCTGATAAAACAATGACAGCTTTGCTCTCTGGAGAAGCCGACATTGGTTTCATGGGAGCTGAGTCTACAATCTACACCTTCCAGGAAGGTGCAAATGATGTTATAAAGAACTTTGCCCAACTGACACAGCGCGCCGGCAACTTTCTAGTTGCACGTGAAGAGATGCCGGATTTTTCCTGGGATGATTTGATTGGGAAAAACGTGATTGGAGGACGAAAGGGAGGCATGCCGGAAATGGTTTTTGAATATATTTTAAAACAGAATGACATCAGCCTCACCGCTTTGAACATTGACCAGAGTATTGATTTTGGTTCTACCGCTGCTGCATTTTCTGGAGGGCAAGGCGACTTCACAGTTGAATTCGAACCTGCTGCAACAAAACTGGAGCAAGAGGGTTCTGGATACGTTGTTGCCTCCCTTGGTGTTGACAGTGGATATGTCCCTTACACTTCATTTTCTGCAAAATCCAGCTATATTGACACAAATCCTGAAATTATCCAGGGCTTCACCAACGCACTCCAAAAAGGAATGATCTATTGCCAGAACCACAGCTCCGCTGAAATTGCAAAAATCATTCTCCCTCAATTTGACGACACAGATTTGAACACCCTGACAACCATCGTGACAAGATATCATGATCAGGACACCTGGAAAGGAGATCTCGTTTTTGAAAAGGCTTCCTTTGATCTCCTGCAGGACATTCTCGAATCTGCTGGTGAATTAAAAGAACGTGTTTCCTACGAGGATCTGGTCACAACCAAGTTTGCTGAGACTGCCAGCAAAAAGTAATCTTTTTGTCAAAGATATTATCTGCAGTGCCTTTCCCTGTTTGATAAGATATGAAACGTATTAAATCTTTCTTAAAAAATCTTAATTATTCTGCACACCTTTTGATTCGTGGTATACTAAAAACAAAAGTTTCCCGGCCATATTGCTGGAAGCGCACTCCATGCTCTGCATGGTTTCATTCACAGGTGCGCTTCTGCAGATTGCCAAGACTTTCCTGACAGAATACATCGGAGGCATACCATATGATTTCACTGAAAAAACGTACTGATAATAACATTGAAGAAACATTTACACGAAAGGAACGGGTAGAACGATTCCAGGTCGATCCAAAGCTTGGCCTGACTGACGCACAGGTTTCACAACGTTTTGACGAAGGCTACAGTAACGCGCCGGTAGACCCGCCTTCCAAATCTGTAAAAGACATTATCCATGATAATGTCTTTACATACTTCAATGCAATCTTTGTGGTGCTTGGCATCTTACTGATTATTGTTGGTTCCTTCAAGAACCTGACCTTCCTGCCAGTCATCATTGCCAATACGCTGATTGGTATCATTCAGGAAGTCCGTGCGAAGAAGACACTGGATGAACTCAACGTGCTGCACGCCCCCAAGGTAACGGTAATCAGAAGCGGCGTACAGATTACACTCCCGGCCGATGAGATGGTTCTTGACGATGTCATCTATTTTACCCCGGGCAGCCAGATTCCTGCCGATGCCATCGTTCTCGCCGGAGAGATTCAGGTCAATGAGTCTCTCATTACCGGTGAATCTGATGAGATTACAAAGAAGCGAGGCGATGCACTCCTGTCCGGAAGCTTCATCGTGTCTGGCAAGTGTCTCGCTCTTGCTGACAAGGTTGGGGCGGATTCCTACATTTCCAAGCTGACACTGGAAGCAAAGACGGTAAAGGAGGTTGCAGCTTCTGAGATGATGCAGTCACTGACCAGGCTGGTCAAATGGATTGGTATCATTATCATTCCAATTGGTCTGATTCTTGTGGGCGAACAGTTTCTGGTTGAGCACGCCACCTTCAAGTCCAGTATCATTTCTATGGAGGCGGCTGTTGTGGGAATGATTCCCGAAGGTTTGTATCTACTTGCCAGCGTGGCACTTGCAGTCTCCGTCCTGCGCCTTGCGAAAAAGGATGTACTGGTCCATGAGATGGCCTGTATCGAGACACTTGCCCGGGTCGATGTCCTTTGCGTTGATAAAACTGGAACCATCACCGAGAATACGATGGAAATTGATGGCCTCATTCCTCTCGCAGAATACAAAGAGGATAAGATGGCACCACTGGATTTGATGATTGGCGATTTTGCGGATAATATGGGCAGTGATAACATCACAATGAATGCACTGAAGAAATTTTTTGTAAAGAATTCCGGATTGAAAGCAGACCATATCACTGGCTTCTCTTCTGCTACCAAGTACAGCAGTGCGACTTTCGGCTCTACCACCTTTGTACTAGGTGCCCCTGAATTTGTTCTCCGCAAACAGTTTGGGAAGGTACAGGCTGTCATTGAAAAATATTCTTCTCAGGGATTCCGTGTCCTGGTCTTTGGCAAATACCATGGAACGGTTGAAATCGGCAAGCCGCTCACCGGACCAGTGGAAGCATACGCCCTGATTTTGATGTCCAACCCCATTCGCCAGGAAGCACCGACCACCTTCCAGTATTTTGAGGAGGAAGGAGTGTCTATCAAGGTCATTTCCGGGGATAATCCGGTCACCGTATCGGAGGTTGCAAAGAAAGCTTGTATCACAGGTGCCGAGAACTATATTGATGCCTCCAAGCTGAATTCCATGAAGGAGATTGAAGATGCCATGCTCCATTACACCGTATTCGGGCGTGTCACCCCAAAACAGAAGCAGTTGTTTGTGGAAGCATTAAAAAAACAGGGCCACACGGTTGCCATGACTGGTGATGGTGTCAACGATGTACTTGCGCTCAAGGATGCAGACTGTAGTATTGCAATGGCATCCGGCAGTGATGCGGCAGCTCAGGCTTCTCAGATTGTACTTCTGGACTCCAATTTCGGGCGTATGCCGGAGGTTGTTCTGGAAGGACGCCGCGTTGTCAACAATATCCAGCGTTCCTCCAGCCTGTTCCTTGTAAAGAATATTTTTTCCCTGTTGATGGCAATTTTCTCCATGATTTCACTGAACTCTTATCCTCTGACCCCTTCACAGGTTTCCATGGTAAGCATGTTCACAATAGGCATTCCAGCATTTTTCCTTGCGCTGGAGCCTAACACCAACCGCATTCAGGGACATTTCCTCACCAATGTGCTTTTAAAAGCACTTCCTGCCGGACTGACTAATTTTGTTGTGATTGGCTCTATGGTAATCTTTGGAAATGTGTTCGAGGTAAATGCGACGGACGTCTCCACTGCGTCCGCACTGCTTTTAGCAATCGTTGGACTGATGATTCTATACCGGATCAGCAAACCGCTGAATCTCCTGCGCCTCACGGTGTTCATTTCCATGATTGCAGGACTGATAGTCTCAATTTTCTACTTGAGTGATTTGTTCAGTATTACTGCTGTCTCCTTAAAATGCGGAATGCTTCTGGTTGTCTTCTCAGTCATTACTGAACCGCTGTTCCGCTACTTAACATTGCTAATCGATTTGATACGGCACTTTTATGAGTACTTATCCGATAAATTCAAAAGCAAACCAAGACGTGCCTATAAGATTTCCAGATAACGACTTATACGCTTTACAAACACTACACTGAAGTGGATACCTAAAATCCGCTTCAATGCTGTAAAGTTTCATTCAATAAAAAGAGTGTCGCATTGTAATCGGATGTTTTCTTCAAAATAAACCAGTAAGATACTTGTTTTTAAGAAGGTCTCATCTAATCACTTACGCGACACTCTTTTCCTATCTTAGACTATGCAAAAATCTGTTCTTCACATGCCTTTACTTTTTCTCCGATAAAGCTCTCTATTTCGCTTCTCGGTATATTCAGCACCACTGCGAACTCACTATATAAGCGCTCTTCCGCCGCTGCAAAATACTTTTCGTCCATTGCAGTCACTTTCTTGCCAAGATTCAGCCGTTCCTGCTTTCTAAAATACAGGGTCCGGATAATCCGTATCCAGTCCCGGCAGTTATATTCTCTCATAACTTCCTTATACTTCTCTTCCCGACGCTTCTCATCCTTTACCCAGATAGCTTCCATACTTGGAATTTCATCCAGCAAATCCATAATCTCTTTTTTTGTAATCAAAGGACGCAACACAGAGGATTGATTTTCAACCGGAGTATATACTTTACTTTTTGTGTAAACCGACTCCAGAGTATAGTACTGCTTTTTGGAATCTAAGAAACTGATATTGACCTTTCCAATACCCGACACCACACAAACACCACTTTTTTTGTGTACAACATACTCACCAATTTGATACATTTCCAATCTCCTCTCTTTCACTTTTCGCTGACATTCCCATTCAATCATTCCTGCAAAAAAACAAAACCTTATCACAGTCTCAATTGAAAATCAGACACCCACATAAAAAACTATTACATTTCTATACCGTAGAATAAAGAGCGCCCATCTCGCAAGAAAAGGGGCACTCTAAGATATATAAGTAATTATAACACTTTTTTCAAAATAAAGTAAGCTTTTTTATTTTTTTATTTACATTCCGATATCGGAGTGATATTATAAAATATACATGTTTTTTTACAGGAGTATTTTTATGCAAGAGATGAGGGTCTCAATTAAGGGGATAAGGTTTTTAAAAATAGTAATCGGTGTAGCATTTATGTGGGGATTCTTTTTCCCGCATGTTTGTTATGCCGAATTTGCTTCTAATATACCTTTTGAAAATGCGTCCTGGGAACTGGTTCATCAGGAATCACTCGTGTCAACTACAGGAAATGTCCAGTCCATCTGCTGCACCGATGACTATATCATCTGCATTGAAAACGTCAATGACCAAAATACCGATCCCGATGTGGTCTCTGCTTATTATAAGAACACGGTCGACGAAAATGGTAATCCTGTAGAGCAGTACTCTCTTGCCAAGCGCGTACAAAGTGCCAGCTATGAACACGCCAACGGAATGGCATACAATCCCAAGACCAATGAAATCCTGGTGGCTTTATATACGAGTCTGGATGAATCAAACCGTGGCTGTATCTTTGCCATAGATCCTGATAATCTTACTTTCAAGAATAAGGTACAGATTTCTACAGATTATAACATTCTTGGAATTGATTACATGGAAGACAAAGATCAATATATCATCCAGACAAATTCAGACGGAGGCTACAGTTTCAAGATATTAGACTCCAACTTTCAGGTTGTGGAAGATTTAGGAGAATATGACGGCACTGCCAAGGGATCTAACTTCCAGGATTTATGTGTTGATGGCGATTTTATTATCAACTTTCCACTGACCTTAGGCTATGATATTGGGAATTACGTGAATCTCTATTCTATTTCCCAGAAGAAATTGATTTCCGATGCTGTAATGAACATCAATCCCAAGAATGCCAAAGTGGTGGAACCCGAATCCATCTGTGAAACAGCTCCCGGAGAATTTTTAGCAACGGTTACAGTGCAGCTCAACGATGGCAGTCTGCATATGTATCTTTACAAAACAGTGGTTCCGTATATTTTCCATGCTGCTGCCTCTGCCAAGAATGGTACCGTTACAATCAGCTCCAATGAACTTGCACGCAGCGAAGATTGCAAGCTTACATTCATGCCGGATGATTACTACGAATTGACAAACCTCACAATCAATGGTTCTGAGGTTCCGGTTGATGCTTCCACCAATTCCTATACCATCTCAGATATTCAGAGCAATGTGGATATTGATGTTCAATTTTCAGAAATGAATACGCTGTCAAAGCTGGATCATTTTGTTGCCACACTGCTCTTTGCCCGATATGAAAAAATAGAAGCCAGACAAGCTGCACGTGCTGAGGCAAAAAAAGAAGCAGAAACTACTGCAAAGTCTGATGAAACTATTACCGAAGATAAAAAAAGCACCTCAGAAAATGTAGAAAAATCATCCACAAATTCGAAAGATAAGGATGCTTCCACTAATGCAGACAAGACTTCTAACTCCATCAAAAAGTCCAGTCCGTTTAAATGGATTCTTCTAATTTTCATTGTACTGTTTGCTTTATTTGGATTATACTTGAGAATAATTTATGTAAGACGTGTGCGCTATCTCAAGAAGCGGAAAGCAAGACGGGAATGGGAACGTGCCCGCAGAATCCAGGAACAGGATTTTGATGATGACGAATTTGATCAGATTTAAAAACGACACCGGATGAACGTTGCTCTCACAGATGCCTAAAACATCTATGAGAATGACATTCACCCGGTGTCGGTTATTTATTACTTTCAATTATTTTAGCTTCTCGACAGCTTTTTCAAGATATGGATTATTCACATCATAAAATCTCTCTTTTTCAACCATCTCCGCTATCTTTGGATCGATTGGCATCTTACCAAGGATATCAAGGTCCAGCTCCTTTGCAATTTCATCAATATGACTCTCCCCAAATACAGAAATCTTCTTTCCGCAGTCCGGACATTCAAGATAGCTGTAGTTCTCCACGATTCCTAGAACCGGAACATTCATCTGTTTTGCCATATTATAAGCTTTTTTAACGATCATCTGAACAAGATCCTGAGGTGATGTCACGATTACTACACCATCTACCGGAAGAGACTGAAATACAGTCAGAGGCACATCTCCAGTTCCCGGCGGCATATCTACAAAGAGGTAATCCAGATCTCCCCACATAACATCCGTCCAGAACTGTGTGACAACCTGTCCGATAACCGGACCTCTCCAGATTACCGGAGTATCCTCTGTATCTAATAGAAGGTTAATTGACATGATCTTTGTCTCATCTGCTGCGATACACGGAAAAAGCATTCCCTCTTCGCTGCCCATCGCCTGTTCATGAACTCCATACATCTTCGGAATCGATGGTCCGGTGATATCGGCATCCATAATTCCTACCTGATATCCCTGCTCCCTCATCATTCTCGCAAGAGATGCTGTAACAAGAGACTTTCCAACTCCACCTTTTCCGCTGACTACTCCAATTACCTTTTTCACATTTGAAAATTTGTTTGCCGGAGCTCTCATATCCTTCTTCTGGCTTTCACAATTACCGGCATGGGAACATCCTGCACATGATTCTTCAGAACATCCCTGTGTATTCTCTTCTGCCATTTCTCTTTCCTCCTACATCTTACCTTTTATTTTTCTTGATATAACAAGCATGTAATTGTCCTGTTTTCGGACAATCGCCTACGCAGATCTCAAATTGTAAATCTGAAGCCCTACACACATCTGTGTGCTGCGTAGAAGCTGCTCGATGCGCAATGAATGATATAATCGCATTTCATGTTCATTATATCATACTCTAACAAAAAAAGCACCTTCCTGTACCCGACCGCAGGAAGGTGTTTTTGCATATTACTGTGTCTAATTCTGCTCCATTTCCCATGCTGTGAAACCAGTTCGTTTTTCGACACGGGAATCTGCTCCTAAAGGAAAATATATTTCAAGATGAACAATACCGTAAGCACATACATCAAAATACTGATTTTCTTTTCTTTTGCTTTTCCCGCCAGAAGATTGATTACTACATAAGAAATAACTCCCATAGAGATTCCTTCAGAAATACTGTAAAAGAATGGCATTGCCGCGATACAGATATAACATGGAATCGTATCTCCCAAGTCTGAGAAATCAATATTCACCACATTAGTAAACATATAAAATCCAACAACAACCAATGCCGGAGCCGTAGCAAAAGAAGGTATTGCAAGGAAAACAGGTGACAGAAGTAATGCCAGCGCAAATAAAATTGCCGTGACAGCTGATGTAAGACCTGTTCGTCCTCCTTCCGTTACGCCGGAAGCACTCTCAATATATGTGGTGGTGGTTGAAACACCAAGACATGCTCCTACAGTTGTCGCAATCGCATCTGCCAGCAGTGCCCCTTTGATTCCAGGTAATTTTCCTTCGCTATCCAGCATATCTGCTTTGGAAGAAACTCCAATCAACGCCCCGATTGTATCAAATAAATCCACAAACAGAAGTGCAAATACTACTACCGCAAAGTTCAACGATGCCATACCATGAAAATCCAGTTTAAACAGAATTGGGCTAAGTGACGGAATAGACAAACCACTGCTAAAGTCAGGAAATACACTGTAGAATCCTAATTCCGCATTGGGAACATAAATCCCAGCAACCTGGCAGAGCATTCCAAGAATCCAGGTAATCAGAATTCCCCAGAGAATATTTCCCTTTATATTTTTCACTACAAGAATTCCTGTAATAATTACTCCGACAACTGCAAGAATCACTGTGATTCCCACATCATTCATGGAGCCCACCACGCCATTCGCTGTATTATAGCCATCAATAGAGAACAGTTCAAGTAATGTTGCTCCGCTTATTACAATATTGGCATTCTGCAGCCCGATAAATGCGATGAATAGTCCGATACCAACACCGACTGCTGACTTTAAATTGATTGGAATTGCATTAAAAATTGCTTCACGCACATTGGTCACTGAAAGAATGATAAAAATGATACCCTCTAAAAATACTGCTGTCAGTGCCAACTCCCAGGAATATCCCATTCCCAAAACAACGGTGTAGGCAAAGTACGCATTCAGCCCCATCCCCGGTGCAAGCGCAAATGGATAATTTGCGAGTAGTGCCATCAATAGCGTTCCGATACAGGCTGCTACTGCTGTTGCAGTAAATATTGCACCTGACTTATCGGCTCCCATAGCTGCCGACATAATGGTCGGGTTGACAGCAAGAATATACGCCATCGTCATAAAGGTCGTAATACCAGCTAAAACTTCTGTTTTGACATCTGTATTATTCGCTCTCAGTTTGAATAATTTTTCTAACATGTTGTTCTCCTCATTCCTGTAATTATAAATTTTCTATAAACTCTCTACGTGACAAGTTTAACAAAGTCCTCTCATAAAGTAAACGAAAGCTGTTATTAGTTTTAATTATAAATACCTATCAGCATTCCAGAATTCGTCCAATTTTCTTAATATATTTTTCAGATTCACCTGTTCCACCTGCTTCCACTCCCTCGGAAACACACATTGATACTGATTTTGCCGAAACCGCTCGTCAAGAAGCAGAATGATACCCTTATCTTCTTCCGTCCGGATGACCCTTCCGGCAGCCTGCTGCACCTTATTCATTCCGGGATAAAGATAGGCGTAATCAAAACCCGGCATTCCCTTGGCATCAAAATAATTCTTTAGAATTTCCCGGTCATTGCAGACCTGTGGAAGTCCGGTCCCTACAATCATTGCTCCGATCAGCTTGTCCTCCACCAAATCAATACCTTCGGAAAATACACCTCCCAACACACAAAAACCAAGCAGGGAATTTTTCCGTTCTTCCTCAAAGGTTTCCAGAAAGATTTCCCTTGCCTCCTCATTCATGTAGGAAGACTGCACAACCGTTTCAATCTCATCTTCACTGTCCAAGTCATTTGCCAGAACTTCAAATGCCTCCCTCACGTCCTCTAAAAAGCGATAGGATGGAAAAAATACCAGATAATTTCCTCTTCTCTGACAGACAATATTCAAAAGATAACGTGCATATTTCTGATACATTTCCGGTCCACGCAGTGTGTATTTTGTACTCACATCATTTCCAAGCAAAAGGCATCTGTTCTCTGTTGGAAATGCAGACTCCGCATAAACTGCGTAATCCTCCGGATTGGTACTCAGCAGTTTTTTATAATAGACGATTGGAAGCAGTGTGGCGGAAAAGAAGATGGTCCCTCTGCCATATCCCAGATATTCTTCCAGATTAGCCGCCGGATTCACGCAGAAAAGCTTCACTTTAAACCGTCCCGCAGGTTCTAATTCCGAGTAGATTACATAATTGTCATCCAGCCGGTCATAGATATATAGAAACATGCGGATAGAAAAAAAGAGCTCCAGTATCTGCTGTCTCAGTTCTCCATCCTCACACTCTTCCAGAAATTTTTCTATTTCTGTAACAATATTCATCAGCTTTAAAACAATATGTGATACATTTTCAAGAACCTGATATGTTTCACACTCCCTTTTCAGTGCAAGGAATTGTTTGTTGCACTCCTCCAGACGCTTTGCCAGATTTGGTGACCTGATTTTCACCGCCTTTTTTGCCGCCAGCAGATCTTCCTTGTACAATGTGGCACTATATATTTCCCGTCCCCGCTCCACCAGATTGTGGGCCTCATCAATCAGAAAAAGATAGTCCTCCTTAGAGCCTTCTCCGAAAAATCGCTTCAAATGCGCGTTCGGGTCAAAGACATAGTTGTAGTCGCAGATAACAGCGTCCACCCAGAGTGATACATCAAGACCCAATTCAAAAGGACATACCTGATAATTCCTCGCCTGTTCTTCCAGGGTTTCCCTTCCTATGTCATCTCTGTTCATAATCAGATTGTACACTGCGTCATTAATTCTATCATAGTGTCCTTTCGCAAAAGGGCAGTCCTCCGGATTACAAAGCCGCTCCTCACAGAAGCACATTTTATCTTTGGCTGTCAACGTAATCACTTTCATCCGCATCTTCTGTGCCTTCAATGTAAGAAATGCCTGCTCAGCCACAGTTCTGGTAATCGTCTTCGCTGTCAAATAAAAGATTTTGTCACCAATGCTCTCCCCCACCGCTTTTACTGCCGGAAAAATCGTTGCCATAGTCTTTCCCACCCCGGTCGGAGCCTGGATGAACAGCTTCTTTTTGCGCAGAATCGTACGGTAGACCGAGGTGACTAATTCCTTCTGTCCATTTCGATAATCGAATGGAAATTCCGTAGACTTGATGGACTGATTCCTTATTCTCTTCCATTCCATCTGATATCTTGCCCATTTCTTATACTCTTCAATCAAATGCTGAAACCATTGCTCTAATTCCCCGAAGGTGAACTCCTGACGAAATCTTTTGATTTCTTCTGTCTCCATCTGGCAATAAGTCATCTGCACGGCGATTTGCGATAATCCATGTTCTTTTGCATAAATATACGCATAACATTTAGCCTGAGCCAAATGGACACCGACCGGTTCTTCCATATGGTCCAGGCTCTTTAAGATGCTTTTGATTTCGTCAATCATTACTCCCATGTCATTTTCCTGTATTCCATCTGCACGGCCTTCGATCTGTATAAAAAAATCGTCACATGGAACTTTCAGCTTCAGCGAAACCTCTGCACGATAATCAGACCCCATCTGCCTCTGGATTTTCCTGTGGATTTTCCCACCCAGAAGCATGGCGTCCTTATCAAAACTGCTTGCCCTTCGATTGTCTATGTCCCCCTCCCGCAAAATGAATTCGACCAAATTACGGACAGAGATTTTTATCATCTGTTCTTCTTCACCCATGATTAGAATTTTTTAGTAGCTGCAACTTTTTCCAGTTCTTCTTCCAACTGCTCCATTGATGCACCGCAAACAGCACTCACTGTGGCTGAGACTGCTCCTTCCACCAGTGGGCAATCTATCATTTTAATTTTTCGTTCCGGCATCATCTCAATGACCATCTCAGTTGTCATGACCGCACTTCCCATATCCATCAGAATAATAACACCGTCATCAGAATAAACTTCCTCAACTGCACGCTGAATTTTCTCGAAGCTGGTTCCAAAATTTCCATCATCCATCCCTCCGGCTGCCTTAATCTTCGCATCAGCCGCCATCATGGTTGTGAGCTCTACTACGCTTTCCGCTAATTTCTGACTATGTGATACAATTACAATCCCTACCATTTTCTACCTCCTTTTTCAAAAGAAAAGTGCATCTCACAGGGTGCACTTTTCTCATTATAATATGCTATTTTGTACCGGAAAACCCTTTATCCATTCCTATACAGCAGCATCTTCGGTACTCTGTCTTTAAATCTGCTGACTGATCACTTCCAGTATATAGCTGTAAGATGTAGCTCCCGGATCCTGATGTCCAATACTACGCTCACCTAGGTAGCTGGCGCGACCCTTGGTTGCAATGATATCTTTGGTATGCTCCACACCCTTCCAGGCTGCTTCAACACCTTTTTTCAAAACGGTCTTTGCATCCTCTGATGCTTCCGCTTTCATTGCTTCCAGCGATGGAATCATCGCATCAAGCATGGTCTTCTCATCGAGAACCGCTTTTCCTCTCTGCTGAACAGCCTGAATCGCTGTATCCATAATTTCGAGAAAGTCCTGCACATTCATCTCGGTTTTCCCTGCTGCAGCCATCCCTGCCTTCAGAAATGCCGACCCGTACAGTGGACCGGAAGCACCTCCAACAGTGGAAACTAATGTCATCCCGACTGTCTTCAAAATAGTCCCGATATCCTTGTCTGCCAGATCATCCAGCTTCTTCTCAACTTCACCAAATCCTCTCGCCATATTGATTCCGTGGTCACTGTCACCAATCGGCTGATCCAGCTTTGTCAGGTAATCCTTCTCCTCTTCAATCTTACTTCCAATTGCTCTTAAAATCTGAATTACTTTTTTACTATCTGCCATTTCAGTCACCTTTCAATTGTCTCTCTTTTATGTAGTCTGAACGCTGTCGCGGATTTTATTCCTTCCATGCCGGTGCATCTGCCGGAGCATCCAGTAATTCCTTCATCTCATCATCCAGTTTCAATATAGAAATTGAGAATCCTTTCATCTCAATTGAGGTCATGTAATCTCCAACCAGTGTCCGATAAACCTTAATTCCTTTTTCTGCCAGCACATCTGCCACATGATTATTGATAATGAACAGCTCCATTAATGGTGTTCCACCAGATCCGTTGACCATCACTGCGACTTCTGAACCAGAATAATCAATATCTGCAAGAATCTGTGTCAGAAGAATATCTGTGGTCTCATCTGCTGTTTTAATGTTGTCTCTGTGTGTTCCCGGCTCTCCATGGATGCCGATACCAATCTCCATCTCATCTTCTTCCAGCGTAAATCCAGGCTCACCCGCTGCCGGAACGGTACAAGGCTCAATCGCTGCACCCATAGTTCTCACATTGTCAACAACCTTCTGCGCCACTGCCTGAACCTCATCAAGGCTTCCGCCCTTTTCTGCCAGAGCTCCTGCAATTTTATGTACAAAAAGTGTACCTGCAACCCCCCTGCGTCCTACGGTGTAAAGGCTGTCCTTCACTGCAACATCGTCATTGGTAACCACATGCTTTACTGAGATTCCTTCCATCTCTGCCATCTCTGCAGCCATCTCAAAATTCATGACATCACCCGTGTAATTCTTTACTACCATGAATACACCAGCATCTGTTGCAATCGCTTTGATTCCTTCAAGAATCTGATCTGGTGTTGGTGAAGTAAATACTGCACCGGCAACAGCTGCGTCAAGCATTCCTGTTCCCACAAATCCACCATGTGCAGGCTCATGTCCGCTTCCGCCTCCACTGATCAGTGCAACCTTTCCCTCTTTTTTTGTCGCGCGTACAACTACATTACCGCAATCCAGCTTTTTCAGATGCTTCGGATATGCCTTGACCATCCCCTGAATCATCTCATTTTCCACTTGTGACGTTTCATTAATAAATTTCTTCATTCTTATAACCTCCTTGTGATTTTTGGAATGTGTTCTTCCCACACGCTTCCACCTTAACTGGTTTTAATACTAGTTTCATTTTATCACTAACCCAAATTCTATACAACATTTCCTGGAAAAAAGAATAAAAAAAGAAACCGTCTCTTTCGACAGTTTCTTTTTTTGCGACTGTAAAAATAATTTTCAGTAAAGTAAATAGCTTTGGTTTCCTATTCCCGGTCAAATTTCAAGTCAATTGTTTATGCAACACAAAACTTCTGAAGAGCCTTTTCAAACTTTGAATCTCTCTCTGCACAACGGACTGTAAGAATATGTGATAAATCCAAGCTTAGAACTCCCAAGATAGATTTGGCATCAACAATAACTCTGTTGTAGAATACATCAATGTCAAAATCGCATCTTTCCGCTGCTGCTACAAACTCTGCAACTTCATCTGCTGCATTCAGTTTAATCTGAATATTGTCGTTTTCTGAATTCTCTTTCATTGTTACGCCTCCTTTCAAGGGTACTACATTATGGTTCCTATAAATGAATCGAAAATTTCAATATAAGAAATCTAATTCCTATATTGTTGTTATTATGCCACTGCTTCGATTTAAAGTCAATGCTCACTATTCACAAAAAATATGTCAAATAAAGTCATAATCACGTAAATTCAACCATATTATGTCAGATTCACAAGAATAAGTGATCATTTTGTATATTAAAGTCATTTCTTTCTGCTATGGATCAACGCTTCTTCAGCACTACCTGTTTCACATACTCCAGAGTCTCTTCCTCTCCCTTTTCTGCCAGCATCCGAAGCAGACTCTCCAACAATGCCTCTGTCTCCGGGTGCATCAGATAATGACCCTTCCCATGATTGAAATATCCCAAAGGAGAAGAATCCGTATACTCCTTTCCCTTGTAATTTTTGCTCGCCGCTATGCGGTCCAAAAACATTTCTACAACATACCTAACAGGCATCTTCATACCAGTCATGCTCTTGTCATCTCCAAGACCATAGTCAATCCAATACTCATAGTGATGCTTGTTGCGCCCCTTATGATGCAGCCAGGCCGACGAATAACCTATGTCCTCACGCTCCGCATTATTGGGGCTCCGATCTCCCTGATAGTACTTGCACCCTACCCGGAATTCAGTCAAAGTATACTTGGAGAGATCATGCAGCAATCCTTGCTTATAAAGTCCAACCTTGAAGCACTCCTGCATCACCATCACCTTATGTTTCGTTATTGTCTTAAAATGTTTCCATGCTTTCATCAAAATCCTCTTTCTCATCCTGCCTGTGTCATTAGCCAGATATAATAAATCACCAGCAAATGCACTGGGTAAAACAAATAAAAAATGTATTTTACAGATAATCCTTTTTTCCCATTGTAAAGCCAGATTGGAAGCAGCGCCAGTGTGGCACAGGACTGGATTCCACCAACCGGTGAAAACAGAAACACATTGATTCCTCCAATTGACAGCAAAAGCGGCCATATCCTCTGCCTGAAAAAATAAAAACATAGAATCATCAGCACACCTCTTGCACGGTAGTCCGTATGAATATATTCTGCCAGTGACATCAGCAAAAGTGCCATCCCCATTGACAAGTACACGTTTCCTATATATTGTACAAAATACAAGATAACCAGGCCAAACAATAATGTAAAAAAGACATTATTATGTTCCGGATAAAAAGGCGTATGGTAAAATGCAAGATCAAACGGAACCTCAGACACCAATGAGAAGATAAACAGACGCAGCATATATTTCTTCACGTCATGAGTATGGTAAAATCCCTCCACAACTAAAAAGGCAAAGATTGGAAAAGCTAACCTTCCAATCTTTCTCAATATATAATATTCTGGAAAAAAAACATCCCCCACATGGTCTGTCAACATCAACAGACAGGCCAGAAGCTTTAATGTAAAAGTATCAAGTCCAATATAATTTCTTATGTTTTCCATTCTAGTTGGTATGCTGGCTGATAAGCCAGCCACCCTGCTCCTTTCACACTGGTCACTCTCTCCATCCTTCAGAGGTTCCCTTCTTTTTCACACTATCTATCTGCCAATTAACAGGGCAACCGTCCGTTCTTTCATCTCCAGACTCTTCTGATTCTCCACCTTTTTCGGTATCTCAAGCACCCCCTCTTCCGTGGAAACTACAAGATACCATTTTTTCTTCTTCAATGTAGGTAGCGCAAAAGTATGCTTCACCCAGTGCATATTGTAAATAGCAAAACAGTCGTTATCCCCCACACCGGTACCGCAATACATAATTCCAAGCTGCCGGCTGGAAACCTCCGACGGAACCTGCCATGCACTTTCTCCATGATAAGAAACGTCTGGCATACCACATGCAATCTGATCCATTCCAAGAAGGCGCTCTGCGCAGTGAAGTACCGGATGTTTCCTGCGAATAGCAATCAATCCCTTCACATACTCAAACAGGTCTTTTTCCCGCTCCAGTTTTCTCCAATCGAGCCAGGAAGTCTCATTATCCTGACAGTATACATTGTTGTTTCCCTTCTGGGTATTGCCAAACTCATCCCCCGCAAGAAGACAAGGAGTTCCCTGAGCCATCAATAAAAGAAAGAACGCATTGCGCACCTGGTTTTTTCTGAGCGTGACAATACTCTTTTTCCTGCTTGGACCTTCTGCGCCACAGTTCCAGCTATAATTATAATCCGGACCATCCTGATTCTTCTCTCCGTTCTCCTCATTGTGCTTTGCGTCATAGGAGACAAGATCCTTCAGTGTAAATCCGGTGTGGCTTGTAATGTAATTTGGCAGCTGATCTTCAGACGTATTATGTCTTAATGCCCACATCACATCATGAATCATGCCTTCATCGCCCTTTAAAAATCTGCGCATCACATTCTGGAATCCATCCTCCATCCGTATCAGCTTCGTACTTTTCAGCAATGGATTCCGCTTTAGGGCATCCATCGGTGCGTTCATCGGATTCAGAATAAATCCGTCCACATGGTACTCCATTACATAATACTCCAAACACCGTTCAATCATCTGCGGCGGAGTCTGAGCGGTAAACGGGAAATGAAATATGACTTCGATTCCTTCCGCATGCAGCAGACGAATCATATCTTTACATTCCCTTGCGGTATCCTCCGATGCACTATAGGCTGCTTTGGGTGCAAAATAGAAAGCAGGTCCATAGCCCCAGTAATTCACTGCATTTTTCCCAACCTCATTAAAGTCATAGGGAGGCATGCACTGAATCTGGTTGATTCCAAGTTCTTTCAGATATGAAAGCTTCTCGACAATTCCCCCAAAAGTCCCTTTCTGCTTTACCTTTGAAGAACTGTGCTTTGTAAATCCCCTCACATGAAGGCTGTAAGCAACAATCTCATCATAGGGCAGATGCAGCGGCTTATCGCCCTGCCAGTCATAAAAAGCACTCACAAATCTGCCCCTCACCTCATGCATGGAAATATCACGCGGCTGTTTCCAGTGCTGTGTGCCTGCCAGAGCCTTTACATAGGGATCCACTACAACCTTTCCGTCAATATAGTAATTGTATTCATAATCCTCGATTCGCTCCCCATTCAGCCCCATAAAGCGGATTTCACCAATTCCATCTTCCTGTGCAAGAACAAACTTCTCAACTGGTTCTTTTGTTCCTGCCTTGTATAATAATAACTCACATGTTTTCCCACTAGGTACCTCAACTGAGAAATTCACAAACTCTTTTTCGATTGTAACCCCCAGTGGAATTGGAAATCCCTGAACTTTTTTCATTCTGCTGTCCTTTCTGTTATTGCCATCCGTCCGTTCCATACAATTCCACATTCTCTGAATTGATAAAAAAAGTCGATTCATATGTAAACGGTTCGTATTTTTCCCCGTTCAGCACTGCCATCGCTACATTTACTGCTGCTTTTCCAATACTGATCGGTGACTGAGCCCCCGTCCCCTTAATAGAAGATGACGGTTTTGCAAGCTCCTTTTTCAAATCTGGAGAGCCATCTACTCCATAAATTGACACTCCGATCCGGTTTGCCGTATTGACTGCCACCAGTGCCCCCAGTGCCGTCTGGTCATTTCCGCACATAATCACGTCTACATTATCATACTTTTCTAAAATTTTTGTTGTTGCATCCATGGCTTCCTGAAGGTCTCCCTCCACATTGATCCGATCCACTACAACAAACTGCCCATCGGCAATAGCCTCCTCAAAACCGGTAATCCGGTCATTGATGGAATTCATGGTCGGGCACTCCAGAATCACGATATTCCCACCCTTCGGCATTCGGTTCATAAGATCTTCACCACAGACATATCCGGCATTCTTATTATCCGATCCTATATAGGCTGTGACATAGTCCATCGCTTTCACTTCCGTATCAATATTAATGATCGGAATCTCAGCCTCATGAAGGGCCTCCAATGCAGGCGTGATTGCCTCCCAGTCCACCGGACACAGGAAAATGGCATCAATTCCACTGTCAATCATGTCCTGAATCTGTTCAATCTGCAAATCCGAATTAAGCGCCGGATCTTTGGAAATCATAGTACAATTCTGATTATTCACCTCTGTCTGGATTGCAAGCTGCAGCGTATCGTAATATGGATTATTCATATCAATGCAGGAAAATCCAAAGGTAAATCCGCTCTCTTCCTCTGCTTTTTCATCTGTATCTTCTTCCACCACCGCGTTATCTTCTGATGTTCCGACATTTTTTTTGCAGCCTGAAACTGTCATGCCAATTAATAATGCTGCCAGAAATATGCCAAAAATCTTTTTATTCATGTAGCTTTCCTCCCAGGCAATCAGATACGCCCATGCATACCGATTGTTTATACACTTAGTTTTATTTTATCTTCTTTTATTTGAATGGTCAAGGTTAATACCATTTAAATCTCGATTCGCGCCATTTCTTCTTGCATTTCCCGAAACAATTTGATAGAGTTAACTTATCAATTGAAAAGGAGAAAAATAATGGACGAAAAAGAACTTACAGTTACTCTCACATTAGATAACGATGAAGAAATCGAATGTGCCGTTCTTACAATTTATAAAGCAGGCAACCGCGATTATATTGCACTTCTTCCACTGGATGATGCGGGCGATAATGAAGACGGCGAGGTTTACATCTACCGCTACATCGAGACCGAGAGCGGCGAACCTGACTTATCTAACATCGAAGATGATGATGAGTACGAGATTGCTGCCGAAGCATTTGACGAATGGCTCGATGCCAATGCTTTTGAAGACATGGACGATGAATCAGACGGCGAGTAATTCGTTCACAAAACGGGAAGGAACCATATCCTTTCCGTTTTTATTTTTCACATAAGTGATTTTCAGGCTTCGCTTCGCCCGTGTCATTGCCACATAGAACAGTCTTCGCTCTTCTTCTATCTCTTCTTTCAGTTCCGCCTTTTTGTATGGCGTGATTCCTTCGTTCGCCTCTATAACGAAAACTGCCTTGAATTCCAATCCCTTCGCACCATGCATCGTTAAAAGCCGGATTCCCTCACGGTTCTCCTCTCTCGCACGTTCCTTTATCCGCAGAGCCTTCGTATATTCCTCAATATGAGCAGTCCATTCCTCAAAGGTCGCATATGGTTTTGCATGTTCCTGGATTTCATTGATGATTTCAAACAGCTTTTCTGCATTCATATGACGAAATGCCGCATATTCCTGAAGAAAGGAATCATATCCTACTCTTTTTCTCAGATAATTGATGGCCGCATATGGTGTCATGGGCTTCATCACCCGAAGATCCAGTTCCCACTGGTCAATCCGATCCAGCATCCAATCTTTATCACAGTAAAATCTGCGCAGATCCTCAAATGCGATCTCCGGTTTCTCCATGCTCTCCCGGCTCAGATAACGCTTTGGTCGATTCATGACATCCAGAAATTCCTGTCTCTTTCTGCTTCCTTGTACCATATGCAGGTACGTTCGTATATTTTCTCCGATAAAATGTTCATAGATATTCATAAAACGATCTCGCATTTGGAAAGGGATGTTGTATTCCATCAAGGTTTCCGCAAGCGAACGCACATCGTCATTGGTACGATAAAGAACCGCAATCTGCTCTGCTTCCACTCCATTTTGAAGAAGCTGATCAATCTCAGAAAGAATGTACTGGTTTTCTTCCATACGATCTTTCACTTCCTGGACATGCACATTTGCCCCCGGCTCATTCTGTGCCTGAATCTCCTTTGGAAATCTGGTCTTATTATGACCAATTACACGTAAAGCATTATTGACGATATTCTTCGATGAGCGGTAATTGATATTCAGAAGAATTTCTTTCGCATCCGGGAAATCCTGCTTGAACTGCATCATAATTTCCGGCTTTGCCCCACGAAATGCATAGATAGACTGATCATCATCCCCCACTACAAAAAGATTGTTCTGCGGCCGGGCCAGCATCTTAATCACATTATACTGTACCTGATTGATATCCTGAAATTCGTCCACCATAATATATGGGAAGCGTTCCTGCCATTTTTTTAAAATGTCCGGTCGGCTCACAAAGAGTTGATGACAGAGTACGAGCATATCATCAAAATCAATTTTTCGCGCCTTTTTCCTCCGCATCTCATATTCCACAAAAATGTCCCGGAAAACTGATACCTCACAGACTGTGGCTTCATAAGTTTCGATTGCTGCCTGATTATTCTTCACACGTCCGATTTCTCCGCAAATCTCCTGAATAAAGTCCTTGACATCTCCAATTTCCAGATCCTGCTGTCCCACAATCTGTTTCAGCAGCTGATATTTTTCTTCCTCGGAAAGGAGATTTTCAGCCTTGAAACCATAAGCCCATTTTAATATCCCATAATAGATACCGTGAAAGGTTCCAAAGGTGACTGGGGTACTTGTCTTCTTCTGCTGATAAAGAAAACGGCTCTTCATCTCTTTTGCTGCATACTTAGTAAAAGTAATGACCAGAATATCTTCTGGTCTTACTTTACACTTTTCTATCATATATTCAATTCTTTTCACAATGGTGAGGGTCTTTCCCGAACCGGGACCCGCAAGAACCAGGCAGGGACCATCCTTGTGGGCTACTGCCTCATATTGAGCTTTGTTTAAACTCATGAATTCCTCTTTCTATTTGCCCATACTTCTTAGCTGAGCATCTCAATTGCTTTTTTAATGCGGTCAAGTGATTCTTCTTTTCCGATAATTTCCATAATCTCTGTGGCTCCACCCGGTGTGTTCTGCTTGCCGGATACTGCTGTCCTGACCGGCCACATTGCATAACCATTCTTGCATCCTTTTTCTGCAACATAGCCCTTCAATGTTTCAAATAAAGCATCGTTGCTGTAATCTTCCTGAGCCTCGAACAGTGGCAGCACTTCCTTCAGTACCTCAAGAGATGTCTCTGCATTAGTCTTCATCTTTTTGTGAGTATACATCGCTGTATCATATTCTGGCAGTGCTTCAAAGAAATCAATCTGATCCTTAATATCTGGAAAAATCTCAATTCTGGTCTTCACAAGTGCTGCAATCTTCCTAAGGTCATAGTCTTTTGTAATCACTTCTTTGATTACAGGCTCAGCCATCCCAAAAAACTTGTCAAAGTCCATTGATTTAATATATTCACCATTCATCCATTTGAGCTTCACTTCATCAAATACTGCCGGTGATTTACTCATATGGTGATAATCAAAGGCTTTTATCAGCTCCTCTAAGGAGAATATCTCCTGATTATCTGTCGGACTCCATCCAAGCAGTGCAACAAAATTCACGATTGCCTCGGTCAGATATCCCTGGTCTACCAGATCCTCATAGGAAGAATGTCCGCATCGCTTACTCAGTTTTTTATGATTCTCATCTGTAATCAGAGGACAATGAACATAAACCGGAACCTCCCAGCCAAATGCTTCATACAAACGGTTATACTTCGGTGCGGAGGAAAGGTATTCGTTTCCACGTACGACATGAGTGATTCCCATCAGGTGGTCATCCACTACATTTGCAAAATTGTAGGTTGGATATCCATCGGATTTGATCAGAATCATATCGTCCAGCTCGTTATTAGGAACGGTGATGTCTCCGTAAATCTCATCGTGAAATGTAGTCTCCCCCTCTGTCGGCATATTAATACGAATGACCCATGGCTTGCCAGACGCAAGATTCGCTTCTACTTCCTCTCTGGTCAGACTGAGGCAATGCTTGTCATAGACAACAATCGAAGTCTCAGAGTCCTCGGATACAGCTGTCTTTAAGGAATCCAGACGTTCCTTGTCACAGAAGCAATAATAAGCATCGCCCTGTTCTACCAGCTGCTTTGCATATTTTAAATATAATCCAGATGCATTCCTCTCGCTCTGAACATACGGACCAACTCCGCCATCCTTATCCGGTCCTTCATCGTGAACCAGCCCGGTCTTCTCCAGCGTGCGGTATATAATCTCTAACGCTCCATCCACAAAACGCTCCTGATCCGTATCTTCGATTCGAAGCATAAAACTTCCATTCTCATGCTTTGCAATCAGATACGCATATAATGCGGTTCTCAGATTACCCACATGCATTCTTCCCGTTGGGCTTGGTGCAAATCTTGTTCTTACCTGTGTCATTTTTAATATTTCCTCCTGGTTGTCTCTTTATAATTTTGTAATCAGTTTTTCGAGTGCTTGATCTACTCTGCTGTAATACACATAATCGGCATATTTATCGGAAAAGTGTTTGTTCTTGGTTATGAGAATCAGCTTGCTGCCGGAGTAATAATCAATCAACTGCTTGCAAAGCGGCTTGTTCAGATTTGTTCCGAGTACAAGTAGCACATCTGCCTTCTCAATCTCTTCTGCCGCTTTTGTCATGACTGCATTATCGACCATTTCGCCAAACAATGTCACCCCCGGTCTTATCGGAGTACTGCACTCTGTACATCGTGGAATTTTTTTTGCATCCCTTATGTATTCCATAGAATACTTCTTTCCGCAATGGGGGCAGAAATTGTCGTACACCGAACCATGCAGTTCAATGACATGCTGGCATCCTGCTCTCTTATCAAGACCGAAAAGTCTTCTGGTAATCACAGTCTGAATCAGACCTTTTTCTTCTAATTGTGCCAGTATCTTATAACCTTTTTGTGGTGGCGTTTTAAGTGCCGACAATATCTCATTGCGGTAAAAATCAAAAAAAAGATCCGTTCTGGTCGCATAAAATCCGCTGGTAAAGATTTCTTCCGTAGAGTAGCCGTATTTTTCTTCTATATCGTAGGATTCATCGCCATCTCTAACTGCCGGGTATCCATTTTCAATTAACATTCCGAATCCTCCAAGAGCAACAGTGTACTTACTCTCCTGTAAAAGACGTGCTATGTTCTTTTCATTCATAGTATCCCCACCTTTCATCCTATATATCTTTATTATATCCTATCTTCCAAAAACAGTAAAGCGGACTTTCCAGTCCATTTCTCATCGCTTTGTCACAGCTGCCTGCTTGCTATAATAACCAGTATTCGCAGCAGACCTATGCGCTGCCATGTGCTGACACAGCCTCTATTCATGGAAAATCATCTGATAGTTAAAGCTTCGCTTGGATGCAGTGACTGACTCTGCTTCGAGGACCTGCTCAAATGAAACTTCTTTTTCATCGGTGAGGAAAACAAATCTGCTGTATTTCAGTTTCTTAGAAGCTTTTCCTTTTAAATCCTGCAAATAGCTGTATTCATAATCATATTGTTCAGGATCTGTGGAAATAATAAGCCGAAACTTCCCATTTTTGTAGATTACATCCTCATAATAGACGTCTGCCTCTGTGATATTCTGCCTGATACGTATTTTGGCATAGTCTGATTCCTGGGTCTTCTTGACAAACTCATCCCATTTATCCCTGCCCCCCGCTAACTTGTTCTGATTATAGACGACACAGCCATCTGCGATGGCCTGCTCCGCCGTATAGTCTTTTGGCAGGTTGTCAAACCCTGTATACCGCTCTTTTCCAATCGCTTTTCCCGGCTGAACTTTTTCTTGCTCCATCAGCTTTTCACATCCGGAAGCCGACAACACTACAAACAGTACTGCCAGAAATACACCTACGTTTTTCTTAAGTACCTTTCCTCTCATTTTCCACCTTCCTTAGTTGTGTACTGCCACACATCCTTTCCTGTTCCGGGCACGGTTCCTCTCATGCCGTTCCCAGTGATTCCAATTAACTATTCCTGCAGTACCATATCTTTACGCGCATCCATACTGGTTTCTCATTTTTAATTCGGCTATAAAGTGTGAGATGAAGCCTGCGGATTCTATTTTTCTCCTCCTCATTCAGCTTTTTCTCATAAAAGGTCACTTCCTCCAGCATCTGAAAATATGGCCCGGTCAAGTTGTCCATTTCCAGGCCATATCTGTCCGACATAATTTCTGCCATCCTTTCCGGGTAAGACACATTCACATTGATATTACTACATTTTAGCATTTTTTCCAAGTCCGTACTTAATAATGTCAAAAATGTCTCATCTGTTGCCTTTCTTAACCGATGTTTCCATATACATCTTCGCACAGCCCTCCACAAAAACAGTCCCACAGCAAGAGCCAGTATCAAAATCCCTGCCAGCATCCATAAGATGCCCGTTCGTTCTCCCCTTTTTTGACCGGCTGGGTCTGTTAGATTTGTGTGTTCCGCAGGTGTTGGAGCCGAATTCTGGAAATCTGCATCCATTTGCGCAATATTTTCCTGATAATAATCCGGATTCATCTCTGCCGTTACAAATCCTGCACCATTGACATAAACCTCTAGCCACACATGGCGGTTCTTGTTCTGAAGTTTGATTTCAGATGTTCCAGATTCATCTGACGGTACATAATAATAACCTTCTGCCACCCTGCACGGGACATGTGCAAAACGAAGCAGATAGAGTGCTTCTATCGCATAGGCTTCCTCTGTCATTGGTTTCTCCTCCAATGCCAGATATGTGCGAACAGAATCAATGACTTCCTTTGCAGTATTCCCTCCGATTGCATCCAGATTCACGTCCTTCAGTCTCTCCGGTACTTTCTCAGGAAGAGAAGTGTAATAATCGTAAATAAAATTTCTATAAACGCGCTCACATTTTGCAAAATTCACAGCGTCCGTTTCATAGTCTTCTGGATGTTCAAGACAGTCTAGCCCCCAGTTTACCTCCATGCTCAGAATTTCTTCGCAATCATATTCCACTATGTTCAGATGATACTCTTTTGTTCCAGACCATTCTGTAGAAATAGCGTTTTCAAAACATTCAGACTTCATTGGGATATTTTTCAACGATTGAAATGAGGCCCCAATCGGCAGATAAAAATATTTCCTGCTTCCGTTTTTAATTTCTACCATCATCTCACTTTCTTTTCCAGCAGCGTCTGAGATCGAATCTTCTGAAGGAGAAAGTGCTATATACTGACTGAGCTGACTAAAAGGAGAAAAATTCTCTTTTCTGAAATACTCATTCATCCCTTTATATTTTTGATCAATCTCTGATTCATCCAGTTCTGTGCCTCCAGTTTCATCATACCTGACATAGGTTCTGTTTTTCAAATAGAGCGCATTCTCTCCGTTGAAATGTAGCAGTATTTCATCGTCAGGTGACTGTTTTCCATAACAGAGGTTCTCTTCCGCCTGCAAAGCCAAAAGGCGCAGAGACTCCACACCTTCACTGTTTGATGCAATCACAGTGACACCGGTACAGCCGATAATCATGATCATGAAAGACAGACAGATTCCTGCCAGCTTCTCTTTCTTGCATCTTCCTGACCGCACGCTTCCCATCCAGAACAAAAGATAGAAAATCAGAAGTATATATGCCAGTTTCTTCTGACCAGCTCCCCTTGTCCAAATCAGATAAGTTTCTGAGAGTAGAAATCCGGCAGTCACCAGATACAAATCTTTGAAACGGATTGCAAAAATTAGTATGAGACCGGAAAGCAATAAAATGTGCTTCATTTATTCATCACCTATAATTTCAAAACCAAATTCCAGATTGCTTTCATCATCCAAAACCAGACCGCGGCTCTGGCGTATATCCAACTGCTCCAGCTTTGCATTTTCAAATGCCCCCGGCGCAATATGTGTCACAGTTTCCGGAAGCAGGAATGTCCCTGTTCTTCCACTTGGAAATGCGTATAGAATCGTGAGATCTGTACTATAGATTACGCCGTCCACTGAGCAGAATGACTCATTGGTCTCCATCTCAATCCACTCCAAATTTTCCAATCCACGGAACGCTCCGGCCTGGATATCCGTAATATTGCCTGGAATATATAATTCATATACTGCTTCACCCAACATAGAAAATGCTTCCGGTCCAATTCCATTACATCCGGATGATGGTAACTCCAGATATCCTTCATCCAGAACCACAGATTCTGAATCAAAACCTGCAATCACGCCACCTGCATCCACGATAAAACCTTCGTTGATTGTAAATTTCGGGATCTCTGGATTGTTTTTATCCTCTTCATCTGCTGGTTTTTCCGAGTTGCTTCCGTTTGCATCCCCTGTTGAATTATCGGAATTGCTCCCATCTGCTCCTTCTGTTGAATCATTGAGATTACTTCCAGACTCTCCCTCCAAAGGATTTTCTGTACCTGTTCCGTCCACTTCTTCTGTCGAATTTTCCGGTTTTGATTCGGCCACTACATTCACCGAATTTTCTGTAATTTCAGAATTATTTTCCCCTTCTTTTTCTGCAGGGCCACCAGATTCTGACTCATTCTTACTCCCCGCCCAATGATCTGATTCTACTTTTTCCGATCCAACAGACGAAGTCTCAGCAGTGTTTTCTGCGCTTATCTCCTTTGCCGAATCAATCAATGTCAAAAGTGCACTTTCCGTCAGTTCAGCTTCTCCTTCTGCTGCGCCTTCCTCACACTGTTCAGGAATCTTCATTTTATAATTCATTTTAATATCCGGAAATAACTCCGTTTGAAACAATTCGAGACCTGATGCCTCCGATTCCATTCCCATTCTGAGGCTCAGTGCCATGCATAAAACTGCTGCAACTCTTCCGGCGTGGCACAGTGTACATTTTATTCTATGATTCATACTCATACTTTCATCTTTCTTTCAGGCAGGCAAAAATAGCGATGCTATCTTTCAACATCGCCATTTCCATTTTACCTTTATGTCAAGTAGACATCAAAATCCACTTTGCTGCATTCTGCGAATTTACGAACCCCTGCTTCTTATGAGGTTATGAAATCGAGCTACACGTTGATCTCAGCCTTCATTCCCAGCAATTGCTTGTTCTGATCCAGCATTGGGTAAATCACTTTGGACAGGAATGTATCTACCTGCTCTTTTGCACGTCCTACATACTTCGTTGGATCCATGGTCTTCTGAAGATCTTCTAATGTCAGATTAAATGCAGGATCTGCTGCAATCAGTTCCAGTAAATTATTGTCCTGTCCATTCACCTTCACATTCTTGCCGGCTTCCATCGAAAGTTCACGAATTCTCTCATGAAGCTCTTGTCTGTCCCCACCTGCTTTTACTGCATCCATCATGATGTTCTCTGTTGCCATAAAGGGAAGCTCTGACATCAAACGCTTCTCAATCACCTTCGGATATACCACCAGGCCATCTACTACATTCAGACAGAGATCGAGAATACCATCAATGGCCAGAAAGCCTTCCGGTACACTCAGACGCTTGTTTGCGGAATCATCCAGTGTTCTCTCAAACCACTGTGTTGCTGATGTAATTGCAGGATTCATGGCATCTACCATCACATAACGCGACAGGGAAGCGATGCGCTCACTTCTCATTGGATTCCTCTTATATGCCATAGCTGAGGAACCAATCTGAGTTTTCTCAAATGGCTCTTCCACTTCCTTCAGATGCTGAAGCAGACGGATATCATTAGAGAACTTATGTGCACTGGCCGCAATGCCTGCCAGAATATTCACGACTCTGGTATCTACCTTTCTGGAATAGGTCTGTCCGGATACCGGGTAACATTCTTCAAATCCCATCTTCTTAGCGATCATTGGATCGATCTTATCAATGGTCTCATGATCCCCATCAAACAGCTCTAAAAAGCTTGCCTGTGTTCCGGTCGTTCCCTTAGAACCAAGAAGCTTCAGACTTCCGATTACATAATCCAGATCCTCAAGATCCAGCATAAATTCCTGCATCCAGAGCGTGGCTCTCTTACCGACTGTTGTCGGCTGAGCCGGCTGAAAATGTGTGAATGCCAATGTCGGAAGTGCCTTGTACTCCTCCGCAAATTTTGCCAGCTCTGCAATTACATTGACAAGCTTCTGCTTCACAAGCTTCAGTGCATCCGCCATAATGATCATATCCGTATTATCGCCCACATAGCATGAGGTTGCTCCCAAATGGATGATTCCTTTTGCTTTTGGACACTGAACACCATAAGCATATACATGAGACATTACATCGTGACGGACTAATTTCTCACGCTCTTTTGCAACGTCGTAATTGATGTCTTCAGCATGAGCCTTTAATTCTTCAATCTGCTCATCTGTAATATTAAGTCCAAGCTCTTTCTCCGTCTCTGCCAAAGCAATCCACAGTCTTCTCCAGGTACGGAATTTTTTGTCCGGCGAGAAAATGTACTGCATCTCCTTGCTGGCATACCGTTCAGAAAGAGGGCTTACATATTTGTCTGTTGTTGTCATGATAACTCTCCTTTATCTTCTATTGGCCGGAACTTTCTAGTCAAATGCATGACTGATATCTTCTGTTGGCACCTCCATCGGATAATCACCGGTAAAGCATGCATCACAGTAGCCTAAGTTTCCAACCATTTCTTTTAATTTATCTACTTCCATATACCCAAGAGAATCAGCTCCGATCATCTCTCTGATCTGCTCTGTTGTATGAGAATGTGCAATCAACTGCTCATTGGAAGGAACGTCCGTTCCAAAAAAGCAAGGATGCAAAAAAGGTGGCGAACTGATTCGCACATGGACTTGCGTAGCCCCTGCTTTTTTAAGCATCCTGATAATATTCGCACTGGTAGTTCCTCGTACAATGGAATCGTCTACCATTACAATGCGCTTTCCTTTTACTACTTCCGGAATAACGCTCAGCTTAATCTTCACACTGGACTCTCTGTCACTCTGTTTTGGCTTAATAAAGGTTCTGCCTACATAGCTGTTCTTGTGGAATGCCATTCCATAAGGAATTCCTGACCCTTCCGAATACCCCTTTGCCGCTACCAGCCCTGAGTCTGGAACGCCGACTACAAGGTCTGCCTCCACCGGATAAGATTCTGCTAACGCTTTTCCTGCAATAATTCTGGAATGATACACATTGATTTCATCAATAGTACTGTCCATTCTTGCAAAATAAATGTATTCAAAGATACAGCGTGCCTGCTTCTCCTGTGCAATCGCCATCGTCATATCGGAATCAATTCCATCCTTTGTAATGCTCACGATCTCGCCCGGAAGTACATCTCTGATAAACTCTGCCCCCACAGCAGAGAGTGCACAACTCTCAGAAGCGAGAAAATAAGTTTCATCCCGCTTACCGATACAAAGTGGCTTCAGACCAAAGGGATCTCTTGCTCCAATCATCTTCCGCGGGCTTCCGACTACAAGCGCATACGCACCCTTAATCTTCTTCATCGCATTTTTCACTGCATCTTCTACCTTGCCTACGTTCAAACGCTCTCTTGCAATATGATATGCAATGACCTCCGAATCAATCGTCGTCTGGAAAATTGCCCCAGTATATTCCAGTTCTTTCCGAAGTTCGATGGCATTGACGATATTCCCATTGTGCGCAATGGCAAGTGTTCCTTTTACATAATTGATAACTAAAGGCTGCGCATTCTCCACGCGGGTTGCCCCGGCCGTCGAGTAGCGTACATGACCTACCCCAAGATTGCCTTTTAATTCTGTAAGACTTTCCTCATCAAACACTTCATTGACAAGTCCCAGTCCTTTTTTGGAAAGTACTCTGCGCTGTCCATATGTATCAGACACGGCAATTCCGCAGCTTTCCTGACCTCTATGCTGTAAAGCAAACAGCCCATAATATACAGAGGAAGCAACATCACTCCCTGTCATATCATAAGCACCGAACACACCACATTCTTCCCCTAAACCAGTTACTGCTTTCTCAAAATCACTCATTCAAATGATACTCCTTACTTTCGGGTTTTGTATGTGTGTCTTATGCAAGACCTAATCTTTTAAATACTTCATTGTATGCTTCTTCTACATTACCAAGATCTCTTCTGAAACGGTCTTTATCTAACTTCTCGTTCGTGTGGACATCCCAGAGTCTGCATGTATCCGGTGATACCTCATCTGCAAGGATGATCTTTCCGCTGGAATCCTTACCAAATTCAATCTTGAAGTCAATCAGCTTCATATCAGCCTGCAAGAAATATGCCTTTAAGATTTCGTTAATCTTCTTTGTATAATTCTTGATGGTGTCAATCTCTTCCTGGGTTGCAAAACCAAGTGCAAGTGCATAATCATCATTAATAAATGGATCTCCAAGTGCATCATCCTTGTAGCTGAATTCCAGAATCGGGCAAAGCAGCTCTCTTCCTTCTTCTACGCCCATTCTCTTAGAAAAGCTTCCCGCCGCTACGTTACGAACGATTACTTCCAGTGGCACGATCTGCACTTTCTTTACTGCTGTCTCTCTATCGCTTAATTCTTCTATTAAGTGTGTCGGAACACCCTCTGCTTCAATCAATTTGAATACATGGTTCGTCATACGATTATTAACAACACCTTTTCCTACGATAGTACCCTTCTTCTCACCATTAAATGCTGTTGCATCATCCTTGTAATCCACGATCACAACATCCGGATCATCTGTAGAAAATACTTTCTTCGCTTTTCCTTCGTAGAGTTGTTCTAATTTTTTCATACGTTCACACCTGTCCTTTTTTGAATAATTTAATTTATCACTTTTTCCATGTGAAAACGTTCTGAATTCTTCACAAAAAGAAAAAGCACTGCAACATAAAATATAACACAAGGCTCATGGAAAAGCAATAATCCACCAGCCTTGTGTTATATTTTATTATGGTTCTATTTATTAGTCAAACTTATAAATTCATCTCTTATATTAGCTGACATCATTTCAAAAATGTTTTCGATGCCAGTCATTTCATCTTTGCACTTCGTGCTGAACATATCTTGCTTATGTCAATTTGAGAGACGGCCGAGAAATTCCCGCATTCGCTCATTTTCAGAACCAAACACCTGCTCCGGCGTTCCCTGCTCCGCAATCACGCCCTTATCCATAAAAATGATATGGTCTGCCACATTCTTCGCGAAATTCATCTCATGAGTAACAATGACCATGGTCATATGCTCTGCTGCCAGGTCCTTGATTACTTTTAGAATCTCTCCCGTAAGCTCCGGATCCAGAGCTGAAGTCGGCTCATCAAAAAACAGAACCTGCGGATTCATAGCAAGTGCTCTTGCAATTGACACCCTCTGCTGCTGACCACCAGAGAGCTGATACGGATAGGCATCTGCTTTATCCGAAAGTCCCATTTTGCGAAGGAGCTCCCTCGCCTCTGTAAAGACTTCATCTTTCTTTCTCTTCTGGACACGCAGTGGCGCATCTGTGATATTCTTTAGTACAGAAAAATGTGGAAACAGGTTGAAATTCTGGAACACCAGACCAAATTCTCCATCATAGTGGATTTCCCCTGCCTCTGCCGTCTCCAGATTAGTGCAGCAGCGCAGCAGGGTCGACTTTCCACTTCCGGAAGGACCAATGATTGCCAGCACCTCTCCCTGTTCAACCGTAAGAGAAATATCCTTCAGGACTTCCAGACCATCAAAACTTTTCTTCAGATTTTTCACTTCTAATAAACTCATGGCACTCCTCCTAGCGGTAATAATTCAACTTACTTTCTAATTTTTCCATTCCAACTGCCACAATCAGATTAAAGACATAATAAAATACTGCCGCCGCAACGAATGGAACCATTGTGGTCTGAGACGCCGCCATCTGCTTTGCAATGGTAAACATTTCTGCAACTGCCAGAACAAATGCGAGCGAAGTATCCTTTACCAGAGTAATCACTTCATTGGTCACTGACGGCAGGATCCGCTTCACCACCTGCGGGAAAATGATATGGAAGAACGTTTGGACTCGGGAGTATCCCAAAAGCTTTGCTGCCTCATACTGTCCAACCGGCATAGACTCTATACCCCCCCTGTAAATTTCCGCAAAATATGCCGCATAATTGATTGCGAATCCAATCATGACCGCTATCATTCGATAGGCTGTAGAAATACGCACACCGAAGAGATAATAGGGTCCAAAATAAACCACCATCAGCTGCAGCATCAGTGGTGTACCACGCATCACGGAAATATAAACCTTTGCAAGCCATTGAAGTGGTTTGATCTTAGACATCCTGGCAAAGGATATCACCAATCCAAGTGGAAGGGAAAACACCAGCGTACAGACAAAAATTTCTATGGAAACAAGCATTCCACTTCCCAGTTGTGTGACAATTGATAAAATATCCATTTATGTATCCTCCAAATATAATTCAATGCCGCCAGCTAAACGCTGTTGTCATTCTTTATTTTCCAATCAGAAGGGCATCCGGGATTCCATCTTCTGCGTACTTATTGGCAATTTCAAGAACGGTTCCATCTGCTGCCATCTCATCGATTGTCTTTTGAACCTGGTCTCTGAGCTTTTCGTTGCCAAGCTTAAATCCGATTGCATACTGCTCCTGTGAAATCGCTTTCTCGAGCGCCACGACTTTTCCGTCTTTTGTATAGCCTGTTGCAATTGCAGAGTCAATGGCTACTGCATCTGCTGCTCCTGCTTCCAGATTCATGACTGCACTGTTGTAATCACCGATCTCTGTAAGCTCTCCGAAGCTGCTCTTTAACTCCTCATTGTCATTGAGTGCAGAAAGTGCGGCGGAATCAGCCTGTACATAGACAACTTTTCCTGCAAGATCTTCAAATGTCTTGATGTCGGATTCCGCACTTACCAGGAAAATCTGGCTGTTGTCAAGATAAGGCTCTGACCAGGTGTACTGATCCTCACGTCCTGTCATGGTAAAACCATTCCAGATACAATCAATGGTACCTGACTCAAGCTCCATATCCTTAGAATCCCAGTCAACCGGCTGCTTCACTAATTCCCAGCCATTGCGATCACATACTTCCTGTGCAAGATCCAGATCAAATCCCACGTATTCGCCGCTGTCATTCTTGTAACCAAACGGCGGATATTCGGCATCGAATCCTACGGTAAATGTGTCACCCTCTTTTTTCTCTTCATTGGTCACCGTACTGCCTGTGGAAGCTGCTGTTGAACCCTCTGATGATTGATTCTTGCTGCCACACCCTGCCATAATGGTCGTAACGGAAAGTGCCAAAACTAATAATGCTGCTAATCTCTTTTTCATAATCGTCCTCCTCCGCGTGGCTTTCCTTTGTTATCAATTGATTACTCTACCACGCTAAATTGCCCTGTTATAGTATCATACTTTCCACTTTTTTGTCAATCGTTCCCTGCATGGCATGTCAGATGGATACATGCCGGATGGTGTTTACCGTAATGCATTCAAGCAAAAAAGAAAGCGCTCCTTATCGGAACACTTTCCTGAACTAAACATGGCTTCTTCTATATTGTTGTTTCCATTTTTCAATAACTTTGCTATTCGCTGGAACGGCGACTGTTGCCTCAACTTCTTCGCATTCCTTTCGCATCACTGCATTCATCTGCATCAGAGTCTCACTCCTGGTAATCAGGATATGGAATTCCTCCAAAGACATATATTTGTACGATGCATAAATATATGGCTTCAGAAGTTCCTGGTCATGGCACATCTGAAACGCCCTGTTATACATCTTTGCCGCCTCCTGATATAAAAACAGTCGGCCATAAGCGGCACCCATACATGCATAAATGGATGCATAGAACTTATCATCCACAGAGTCATCCTCAGAGCTTAGAATCGACTGGTAAACCAGAATCGCTTCCTCCCACTCACCACTTTCCAGCAGGTTATCTCCTTTATATTTCTGGCGTTCAATATCCTTCTGGTTCTTCAGACGCTCCAGCACATTCTGAATGCGAATCATCTCTGTCTCACCATAAATCTGTGAGGAAATCAATATCGTCAGAACAAACCGTTCCACAGAACCTCCGGTTCGCAGATAATCTCTCAGCCTCCCTGCCAATTCTACCATTCCAAGTTCTTCTTCCAGCCAGCTGCAGAGCTGCTCATTCATAATGGTATAGTCAATCAGATAAAGATTATTGCACAGATAATAGCATAACTCCTCAATGGTATAAATCTTACAATGAATTCGTGTAATCTCGTAGGCATGCTTCGCACGTCTGTTATGACAAAGAATTAAACTTCTCATCATTTCCTCCTAAATGTATCACTCGCTCCACCAGAAAATCTGTAGGTGGATAAAATTCTCCAAACCCGATGTCTCTTACAATCAGCTTGCAGGTCTTCTCATCTATAAATACGGTTTCTATTCTTAGTCTGAGAGAATATTCTGTCCTCTTTGGTAATGCTTCCAGTGAAATAACTTCTGTATCCACCGTTCCTTTGATCAGAGATTCGATATGAATCTCGATGTCGCTGGTGTCTGCAAGAAGCACTTCAATCTCATTATCCGATTCGTACCAGTGAGCTCCCCAGGACACCAGCGGATACGCGACGTCCTGACCTTTCACACGCATATTCAGTGTAATCTGATCGGTCAGCTTTCCTTCGGCCAGATAGACCGGGTTCTCCATATGGACGAACATCTTGCGGTACGCCGTATAGCAGGCACCCTTACTGTACAAGTTATTCCCAATAAATGCTCTTCGCCCATTACACAGCACCCGGAGAGAATTCGGATACCACTCATTTTCAAAGCCCTCTCCTGTCAGGAACACAGACGAGACAATCCGTTTATCAAAAACACTCTGTACGAATTTGCAGAATACCGCATCTGCATCCTTCGCTTTGTCTTCATTCAGCACCGGATAGACTGCTGCAAGTTCCTTCATATGTGCTCTTGCAACTTCATCCACCGTGACAAATGTCGTCTTTCCCGAATCCCAGTCCCCTTTCAGCTTGCGCAGCATATACGCACACATCTCATTGCGGTCACAATAAAAGAGGGCCGCATCGAACTGCCATAGCTCCTTCGGCTGGTAAAACAGATAATTACAGAAACTTTCCTTATAATCCTGTGTATAAATGTGATTCTTTGGGATATTCATTCTAGTGGCGATCCCCCGGAGGATATTGGCAAGTTCTTCTGTCATCCGCGGAACACTGAAGACGATTCCGTCTATCTGCTCGAAGGATGCCAGTGAAAGTTCGATAAACTTGCCAAGCAGCTGGACTGACTCAAAGTTTTCTTCCCCGAACTGTACCGTCTCACCATGAATACTCTTCTCCAGAAGATGTGCGGTGGAATAGCCTTCTTTAATGGTTCCCATCCGCTTTGCTTCCTTGCCGTACACCCAGGTATCTCGAATCTTGCCAATCATGAGAGGAATCTGAAAATTATCCGTATCAACTTCTAATGTCTCAGGCTCCAGCTGATTATCATTATAATAGCTAATCTGACAGCTTTTTTCACTGAGATCATATCCTATGATATTCCCCTGTTTCATGTTGTCTTTCCTCCTCTAGTATTGTTCGAACATATGCATCGCAACTGCATCTTCTTTCGCATATGCCCCTATCAATCTTTCTTTTTTGTCTTCTCCTGCCAGAATCAGATCATTGATTCTTCCATACCTTCCTTCACCGCCCGGTTCCATACGTTTTCTGCTGGTGACCTTGTCGCTCCGGTAGGTAATGCCGTCAATAGACTCTTTGAAATAGTATTTCAGTTTTTCTTTTGCATAAATCACGAATTTCTTCACATATATATTTTCATGCATCGGGACGAGGACCTCTGTGGCATAGTTCACGCTCTCGGTTCCCTCATCCTGAATCTGATAATGAAGTGTAACTCGACTTCCACTCTGCCCTCTGTATTCAATCAACGTCTTGTCCCAGAGCTGAAGCTCTGTCAGCCACTCTTCCTCATATTTCATAAAAAACGGGAAGTAAATCTGCTTCGCACAGAGTTCCTGCAGAAACGCTTTCAGCGTCTTACGTAATTCATGCACATACTCTTTTACAGAATAGTATTTCAGAACTGCAATCTTGCAGATGTCAATAGTCTCTTCACCCTTCTCATATTCCTTGCAGATTGTATCTATGATAGAACGGCTGATTTTGCGCTCATGCAGCACATACTCACGGGATACATACACGAAGTATGCCTGCTGCAGACGGAAATATGCACCATCAGAATAGTATTCTTCAAAGATTTCCTCCTCGTTGAACATCGATTCTGAGAACAGCATCTGTGTCAAGATCCGTTCTGAAAGCTGATGTACGTGTACCTCATATTCTTTCGCCACGCGCCAGAGTATCTTCATCTCACGGGTCTCGCCGCAGTAATAGTTGGCGAGATATGTCAGCGTCGCTTTGTCGTACTGGCCATTCTTGAACAGTTCAAAGCAGATATAAGTCAGGAAGTCATTACAACTGTAGTTCGTCTCCCGGATTGTCCTGCTGCAAAGAGCAAAGATTTCCTGCTCGCCGTAGTTCTCCAGTCCCTTTTCCTGTACAGTCTCCAGTGTCAGTTCTTCCTTTTCCACCTGCTGCCTGTTGCCCTGAATGGTATTGATATATTTCCGGCACATGTCCATATAACGCAGCTCATAAAACAGGCGCTTGCTGTCATAAGGAATGGAGTCGGTATAATGTCTTCCATCCTTCCCTTCCCATACAATACGATCTGTCTTTGCATAAAGGAAGACATGAGCGCCCTCTTCTGTATAGGGAACCCTCTGTGTAATATCGCCCGCTTCATTGATTACCTGAACATACTTCATATGTGGAATCTTCGTTGTAATCTCGTATGCATGGCAAATGTCATACAACGCTTTGATCCGTTCTGTATTCATGGCATTCTCTAAGAAAAATCTCTTATAAATAATTCGCAGTTTGTCATTGACATGGCGTCTCTCTAACTGACTCCATGCAAACGCCTCCATCTCATCTCTATAGTGTGCATATATCTCACTGGATTCGTCCTCATAAGTAATCAGATTGGCATAGAGTAATGCACATTTCTTGAAATCAAGTGAATTTCCATGCATAAAATACAGATACACAGAACGCGGCAGTGCCCGGCTCATGCGATTCTCACTGATGGATTCCATATAATATTCATAAAGCTGTGCAATCTTAAGCTCCGCTTCCACGGCCTTTTCATACCACTTAAAATAGCAGTTATCCACACAGTTGCCCTTGATCAGCAGCGTACAGATTGCAGTCAGTATCATTGGCTCCTCATACATCTTATAAGATTCTACCAGCATACGGTATAAATGCTTGTCGAACATCTTCTGCTGACTTGCAAGATTCGCTGCGTAAAGTGCCAGTTCCTTTGACAGAAGCTTATACTTGGTCGCGAACAGTAGCACACGAATCTCAAACTTGCCAAGCCGTTTAAGCACGGTACTCTTTTCTTTGAAACAGCGATAGGACTGAAGATAAAACAAAATGCTATGGGCATTGCCCTCATAGAACTGCTTTTCCAGTGCGCGGAGCCGCTCTACCAGTATCTTGTATTCCTGGTCCACATTGACAAGCATACAGAGAATAAACCAGCTGCTTGAATTCTTCATATATGCTTTACGCAATTCTTCCGCCACACGTCTCTGCCCCGCACTATCTGTCTTGAGCAACGTAGTAAGATACAGATAATAAGAACTCAGTTCTACATTCTTGCCAATTGCAAAACGATTGTAATTGTAAGACTCCAGAATCCACTTTGCCTCCTCCAGACGGTTTCCCTTAATCAGAATATGCGCATGAACCAGAAGATAAAGCTCATTGTTAGGATCCAGCTCACGGATGTGCTGAATCTGTGGAGCTGCCTCATTGACCCAGTCACCAAGTTCAATGCGGCCGGCATCTACAGAGAGATAGCTCTTAAGTAAGCGTGCACATTCCTTGCCCAATGTGCTGCGCTCGTCTTCATATACAGCATCCTTGGTTGCAACCACCTCATAGGTCAGAGTCTCGTACGGTGTCTCCATCGTAATCTGTCCAAAATTACTTCCCCGGTGAAGCTTCTCCGGATGAACGATATATTCCAAACGGTAGGTGCTTCCTATAAATTCTTCTGTTGTAATCTTCGTGTGCTCGACCTCAAGAAAATCTCCCTCTGTAGTCACATCCATCACGAGATAACCCCAGGTGTTCTTCGTCATGGCGATGGTCTCTTTTCTCGCCTCTTCCAAATCGGTGAAAGCCCTGCTCTCATCTTCCAGAACAAAGAATATCTTTTCCTTCTGCTTGCAGCCCACCAGAAATTCCTCTAAAGCCTGTTGATCCAACTCCCACTTTCTCATATTATCGTAAAGTGCTTTGATTCTTGGATCTTCATACTTCAAAATCTCATAGAAATCTCTGGAGCGGAACAACTTCACAGCTTCAGCAAAATCCTTAATCGCCAGCTTCTTAAAATCATCCAGACTCTGAACCTTGCCATATGCAGTCATGACAAAAGGCTTTTCGATAATCGCCGTAAAGGCAACTTCAAACTCACCTCCGTTACAGACAATCGTAAATTTTCCATGTTCGACATGTCCCGGAAGAAGCCCAGTTCCATCGTAGGAAAAATAGATATTGATTGGGTTGCCTTCAAATCCCGGCTCGTTACAGTGCACACGAAAAGAAGAGGGATATACAATACCTCTGATGGCTCCTTCTGACTGATTCTGCAGGGAAAAACTCCCCTGATAAGTCTCTCCCTCGCCGACACGTAAAATAAGCTTCGTCTCCGGGAAAACAATATCTGGTTTTGGAATGTGGAAATCTCCTTTAGAAAAGCGTTTAATTTTATTCTTCAAGTTGGTCACCTACTCATTTTCTTACATTGCATTTTTTATAAATGACTATATAATGATAAATATAGCCTACACTATTATAGCATCATTAGCACAATAGTTGCAATGGGCGAATAAAAGAATTTGAAAGGAGATTGTATACATGAATACAAAGCAAGTTTTTCATGGGAGCGACTTAGAGAGAATCGCAGAAATTTATCATATAGAGCAGGAATCTATCATTAATTTTGGAGCGAATGTAAACCCCCTCGGATTATCCGAATCTGTCCGTCAGGAGGTGGCAGCACATCTGGATATCATCTCCTCCTACCCCGACCGGGACTACACTTCTCTCCGCAAGACCATCGGAGATTACTGTCAGGTTCTGCCGGAACACGTACTCATCGGCAATGGTTCCACAGAACTTATTGCACTTGTGATTGAACAGCTCTCCCCCAAAAAAGCGCTGCTCCTTGGGCCCACTTATTCCGAGTATTCGCGAGAACTTGGATTCGTCTGTGGTACCTGGGATTATTATAATTTGAAAGAAAAAGATGATTTCCTACTGGATGTCGAAGAACTGTGTGAGACGCTGGATGATGCCATTGACATGCTGATTATCTGTAACCCAAACAACCCGACCTCCTCTGTCATCACTGCTGATGATATGCGAAAGATTCTTACAGTCTGCCAGAAGCTTGGCATCTTCGTAATGATTGACGAGACCTATGTAGAATTTGTTCCAGATTTAACGCTTGTGACTGCAATGCCGCTTGTCTCAGAGTTTTCCAATCTGATTGTGCTCCGCGGTGTATCGAAGTTCTTTGCCGCCCCCGGACTGCGCCTTGGCTATGGTGTAACCAGCAGCAAGGAGCTTCTTTGGCAGTTGAAGATTCACCAGAACCCCTGGACGCTCAACAGTATCGGTGCATTTGCAGGAGAGGCAATGCTGCAGGATCAGAAATACATCCAGAAAACCCGGGATTTGATTCTGTCCGAAAGAACCCGGATATTGCATGAGCTGGAGCCTATGACTCACTTGAAAGCCTATCCCGCTTACGCCAACTTCATTCTAGTTCAGATTACAAAAGATGATTCCACTTCCCATGACGTATTCGAGCATTGTATCCGGGAGGGGCTTATGATTCGGGACTGTTCTTCCTTTGACAGTCTTCCCGGACAATTCATACGCTTCTGCATCATGAAGCCGGAGGATAACAACCGCCTTCTGCAATGTCTGGTCAAACTATAAGTATTTCAGAAACCAAAAGCAACATTCTGTAGTATTCAAAAAGCACCTGAGAATCTAAAACCTTCCGGTTTTTGCTCCTCAAGTGCTTTTTATGTGTCCCTGCTCTTTTTAAATAAAAATCAGGTTGATATTCCTTCTTGCTATTTTTTCAGAATCAATGCAACAAAGGATAAATCACTGTTGCCTGCATTCTTCATTCCATGTCCATTTCCGTCCTCACAATATACAACATCGCCTGCCTCAACAGCAACTTCTGTTCCATTATCATCATAGAGCCCTTTTCCTGTCAGGATATAGTAAGTCTCTGTCTCACCGTGGTGCTCATGGTATCCCAGCTCACATCCTGCCTCCAGTGTCACTTTTGCAAAAAGTCCGCAGTGCTCGCCCCACTGCTCCGGTGTCAGCAGCGACTCGCGAAGCAGATGCCCTGCACCGCCATTACATTTTTCAACCTTTAATACTTCTCTTTCTCCTGCTTTCGTCATGATATCCTCCTTCATTGTACACACGATTCGCTTCTGCCTGTCACTTTCTTATTGCACTTTCGCAATATCAATCAGTGTCAGCTGACTGATGTCTGTATTCTCCAGACTGGTAATCAACGCTTCTGCTGTATCCATAGCTGTCAGAACGTTCACGCCGGTCTCAATGGCATTTCTTCGAATCACAAAGCCATCCTGTGCCCGGTCTGCTCCCTGCTGAGGGATATCGATGACCAGATCAATCTCATGTCCAAGAATCAAATCCATGAGGTTTGGAGTCTCCTGCTCAATCTTATTGACGGCAATCGCTTTTACACCGCCCTGTTTTAATGCTTCCGCCGTCCCTCTTGTGGCAAAAATCCGATAACCAATCGCCTCAAAACGGCGGCCGATTTCCACTGCATCTGCCTTGTCCTCATCACGAACAGTCATAATCATATTATTGTACTTCGGAAGGTTGATTCCTGCTCCCAGGAACGCTTTGTATAATGCTTCGTTAAATGTCTTGGCAATACCAAGACACTCTCCTGTAGACTTCATCTCAGGTCCAAGACTGATGTCTGCTCCCCGGATCTTTTCAAAAGAGAATACCGGCATCTTGATTGCGATGTAGTCCGCTTCCTTCTGAAGTCCCGGAGTATAACCCAGTGACTTGATTTTATTTCCAATAATCACTTTAGTTGCAAGGGGAACAATCGGAATTCCCGTCACCTTGCTGATATATGGAACCGTACGGCTGGAACGTGGATTCACCTCGATAACGTAGACTTCCTCACCGCATACGATAAACTGGATATTGATCAGTCCGATGACATGCAGAGACTGTGCCAGTTTTTTGGTGTAATCTTCAATCTTCAGCTTGGTCTTCTCAGTCAGACTCTGTGCCGGATACACCGAGATACTATCTCCGGAATGAATTCCCGCACGTTCGATATGCTCCATGATTCCCGGAATCAGGATGTCCTCTCCATCGCATACCGCATCGACTTCGATTTCCTTTCCCACCAGATATTTATCTACCAGAATCGGGTGATCCTGTGCAATCCGGTTGATAATTCCAATGAATTCATCGATATCGTGGTCATTGATTGCAATCTGCATTCCCTGTCCGCCGAGTACGTAAGAAGGTCTTACCAGAACAGGATACCCCAGTTTGTTTGCAACTGTTTTCGCCTCTTCTGCTGTATATACAGTTCCGCCGGATGGTCTTGGAATTTCACATTTTTCAAGGATTGCATCAAACAGCTCTCTGTCCTCTGCCGCATCTACATTTTCTGCGGAGGTTCCAAGAATCGGCACGCCCATTTTCATCAAAGCTTCTGTCAGCTTGATGGCCGTCTGACCGCCAAACTGTACCACCGCACCATCGGGTTTTTCAATGTCAACGATGCTTTCTACATCCTCCGGTGTGAGCGGTTCAAAATACAGCTTATCCGCAATATCAAAGTCTGTACTGACTGTCTCCGGATTGTTGTTAACGATGATGGTCTCATATCCTTCTCTGGAAAATGCCCAGGTACAATGCACAGAACAGAAGTCAAATTCGATTCCCTGCCCGATTCGGATCGGTCCAGATCCAAGTACCAGCACTTTTTTCTTGCCACTGGTCTTTTCCACTTCATTCTCACTGCCAAATACAGAATAGTAGTATGGTGTTGCCGCCGCGAATTCAGCTGCGCAGGTGTCAACCATCTTGTATGCTGCAACAATACCATTCGCATGACGCTGGTCATGAATTTCGCGCTCTGTCTTTCCAGAGAGTTCTGCGATGACATTATCCGGGAATTCCATCCGCTTTGCTTCCTTCAAAAGCTCTGGTGTGAGTTTCTGAGTCTTTAACGCCTCTTCCATCTCAACGATAATCGCGATTTTGTCAATGAACCACAGATCGATCTTTGTAATTTCATGGATTTCATCATAGCTGATTCCCTTGCGGACTGCTTCTGCAATCATCCAGATTCGTCTGTCATCCACTACATAAAGCTGCTCCTTCAGTTCCTCTACAGAGAGCCCGGTAAAATCATAAGACATCAGACTGTCCACATGCTGCTCCAGTGAACGGATTGCCTTCATCAGACCGCCCTCAAAGTTATCGCAGATACTCATAACCTCCCCGGTTGCTTTCATCTGTGTCGTCAGCGTACGCTTTGCACTGATGAATTTGTCAAATGGGAGTCTTGGAATCTTAACTACACAGTAGTCAAGCATCGGTTCAAAGCTTGCGTAAGTCTTGTGAGTGATTGCATTCTTAATCTCATCCAGTGTATAACCCAGCGCGATCTTTGCTGCCACCTTCGCAATCGGATATCCGGTGGCTTTGGATGCCAGAGCGGATGAACGGCTCACACGAGGATTCACTTCGATTACACAATATTCAAACGTGGTCGGATGCAGTGCATACTGTACATTACATCCCCCGGTAATCTCAAGCTCACTGATGATATTCAGTGCGGAAGTACGAAGCATCTGATACTCTTTATCACCCAGTGTCTGAGACGGAGCTACTACGATACTGTCTCCGGTATGGACGCCGACCGGGTCCAGATTCTCCATATTACATACCGTAATACAGTTACCGTTACTGTCACGCATCACTTCGTATTCGATTTCCTTCCATCCTGCGATACATCGCTCTACCAGAACCTGTCCCACACGGGACAGTCTGAGTCCATTTTCAAGGATTTCCATCAGTTCTACTACATTGTGTGCAATACCGCCTCCGCTTCCGCCTAGAGTATACGCCGGACGAAGTACAACCGGATAACCGATTTCCTTTGCAAATGCAACTCCGCTGTCCACATCTTCTACGACAAGAGAGGCCGCACATGGCTCGCCGATTTTCTCCATGGTCTCCTTGAATTCCAGACGATCCTCCGCTTTCTTGATGGTCTGCGCCGTTGTTCCGATGAGTCTGACATCGTGTTCTTTAAAAAATCCTCTTTCGTCCAGTGCCATTGCAAGGTTCAGTCCAGCCTGCCCTCCAAGTGTCGGAAGCACACTGTCCGGTTTTTCTTTTAAAATCAACTGCTCCACTACTTCAACGGTAAGTGGCTCAATATAAACACGGTCCGCAATATCCTTATCCGTCATGATTGTAGCAGGATTCGAGTTCAGCAGGACAACCTCAATACCCTCTTCTTTTAAAGAACGGCATGCCTGTGTTCCTGCGTAGTCAAACTCCGCCGCCTGTCCGATGACGATTGGTCCGGAGCCGATGACTAAAACTTTCTTAATACGATTATCCTTTGGCATTATTTTGTTCCTCCCATCATCTCTATAAACCGATCAAATAAATATCCTGAATCCTGTGGTCCAGGGCATGCTTCCGGATGGAACTGTACGGTAAAAATGTTCTTTCCCACATAGGAGAGTCCCTCATTGGTTCCATCGTTGACATTGGTAAAGGCCGGTACTGCAACACTGCTGTCTATGCTTTCTGTATCCACCACATACCCATGATTCTGTGAAGAAATGTAGACTCTGTTGGTCTTCAGATCCTTGACCGGATGATTACCGCCTCTGTGACCGTATTTTAGTTTGTGTGTTGTTCCGCCTGTTGCAAGCGCCATCAACTGGTGTCCGAGACAGATTGCAAAAATCGGGGCTTCAGACTGATACAGCTTTTTGATTTCTTCTATAATATCCACATTGGTTTCCGGATCTCCCGGTCCGTTGGACAACATGATTCCATCCGGCTCTGCTGCCAGAATCTTCTCGGCAGGTGTATGTGCCGGATAAACGGTAACCTCACATCCTCTGTCATTCAGTGACTTTGCAATATTGTTCTTTGCTCCAAGATCCAGAAGTGCAACCTTCTTCCCCTCGCCAGGAAATACATATTCCTTATCGCAGGTTGTCTTCGTCACAACATCGCCAACCGTATATGCTTTCAGCTTTGGAAGGATTTCTTCCAGGTTATACGCTTCATTTGTAGTAATCATTCCATTCATCGTACCCTTTTCCCGGAGAATCTTCGTAAGTGCTCTCGTATCTACCCCCGCAATTCCAGGTATGTCCTGTTCTTTTAAAAAGTCCTGTATCGTCCCCTTGCACCGGAAATTGCTCGGCATCCTTGACAGCTCCCGGACAATGTAGCCATCCGCCCATGCTTTTCTGGATTCCATATCTGGTGTAATCCCATAATTGCCAATCAGAGGATAGGTCATGACGACTGCCTGACCTGCATAAGAAGGGTCTGTCAACACCTCTAAATAGCCTGTCATTGAGGTATTAAACACGATTTCGCTAATCATATCTCTCGTAGAACCAATGCTCGTACCTGTAAGCACCGTCCCGTCTTCCAAAATCAGAAATGCTTTCATAAATTCACCTTATCCCTTCAATTCAAATCAATCCAGTGGATCTCATCATCCACATTTTGCCCATATAGCTTGAGTCGGCTTTACAGAGAATCTGTAAAACGGCTTCGGGCATAACAAAGGCACTCTTGGAGTCTTTACCTTCCAGAGCGCCCTCTTTCTCAAACTTTCAATGATTATACTACAAGAAATCTCTTTTTTCAACCGCTTTCTGACTGTTTTTTCTTTCTGATTTTTTCCATCTTTTTAAAATCTGGTTGGACTATTCATAGCTCCACACGATAACAAATTTATCGGAATCTGAGTCTTCCACGTAAGAATATTGTACCTGTGACAAATCATATGCCAACGCCAGATTGTCCAGCGCAGTCGGAATCAGTTCCGATATAATGGGGTCATGGGCCTCGTTATACACCTCATCGCTGGCAAACTTAAAGACCGTCTGCTCCCCTCCCGAGTAGATTGTATCATTCATCGCCTTAAGAATCTGCTGGGAATCATAGGATTCATAGTAGAGCCCATTCATCACATAATAATTCCGATCCATGGATGTGCACGCCGGCATCACCATATCTTCATCCAACGTATGTGTCTTGAACAGTTCTGTATCATCACAGCAGAGATAATCATAATTAATATTTGACATATCCACTACTGGTTCATTTTCCTCCTGCTGAAAAACCGGATCTCCCCAGGTGGTGTCCACATAGTAATATGTACCGTCACAGCGCACCAGATTCCACGCATGCGCTCCCTGCTCCGGAATTCTCCCCGTCACATACGTGCAGAAGACTCCCATTTTTTCCAGGAGATACTGTGTTGCTTTCGAATATCCGGCACAGACAGATACTTTGTTCACAAACACACTGTAAATGTTCTGATTGTCTGGCGCATCCAAATTGTAATCTGTCTGGTTCACCAGAGTATCAAATACAAATTTGATTTTGTCATACTCCTGTGAATCCATACTGATCTGTCCCATGATTTCTTCCACCGCAGCATCAATCTGATTCTGTCTGTTTTCCCGTTCCTCACCTGTGTAGGTATAATTGGGTTTTACAATCGAGTACGCACCTGTGTTTAACTGTTGTTCATAGCTGCTGGTCTGTGCGCTTCCATCGCACCAGAAAAGTTCCGGTGAATCATTCATCACATCTGTAAAAATCCGGTTTACCAGTTTGCCATCACTGGAGTGAACATATATTTCTTCTTCTACATTTTCCAAACCCTGCGATATTTCTTTATAGACAATTTGTTCTTCTTCCGTAAGCTGTTGATAATAATACTTATCTGTTAATGCTTCCTCCGAGATTTTATTTTCCTGAAAAGGAATTGTCTCTGCCTGAACTGTCTGCCGGAGATCCGCTTTGCATGCTATCGTGGCAACCGTTCCAAGCAATATACATAATAATAGCAATAATATCTTTGGTACCTTTGACCTTCTTCTTCGTCTTCTTTTCATGATGATTAACTCCTTTTGGGCAAATCCAATCTGATACATCTGCCTTTATTATATAGGAAGTCATACACTGCCGTCAAATTTATCAGTCAGTTCTTGATTATTTTCATACAAGTTCTGCAATCCGGGAGACTCCTACATAAATTTCCGAGATTTTATACCAGGTTCTGTAGTCCACAGTTCCAGTCTCCGGAAGGCCAAAGACAGACTGAAAGACCCGCACCGCCTCCGCGGTTCCCGGACCATAAATGCCGTCTACTGTCACCTTTGGTATGGCCGGATATGCGCCCGCAATCACATTCAGCTGCTCCTGCATTTGTCTTACCTTGTCTCCGGTGGATCCATTTTCCAATGTATACCCCGGCCACGAAGATGGAACACCTGATATCTCCTGTGCGATATTAACGTACATGTTATCGCCATAATAATACCGGAGGATTTCTATCGGTGTATAGCCCTGGTCTCCCAGAGACTTCGATCCCCACTGTGTCATCCAGTTCGGACACTGGACCTGTCTCCCATCACAATACTGAGTCAAAATCGGCTGTCTGACATTTGGTCTGGACAGATAATTTGCAAACAGTTCATCTGTAACTGTAGAAATCGTATCGAACACATTTCTCTCTGGAATCCACTTGTGATCAAAGGCAGTCGAGGAGGTAATCGTAAAATCATAGCCTTTATTCCGGTACCACTCCGTATAGACCCTGTTCAATGTGAAAGACATAATCGCAAGAATATTTGCCCGAATGGTATCTGCCGGCCATGTAGCATAGATTTCGCTGGAAGCTACATTTTTGATATAATCCTTATAGCGAATATAATAATCTTTCGCCGTGCTGTCCTGAGGAGAACCGTCATGCACTACGATGTATTCCGGAACCACCACACGGCTCAGCACGATCTCACCTGTCTCTGTCACTGGCTTAATCTCTTCTTCGGGTATCTTTGGCGGATAAGTGCCATAGAGAGTATGTGCAGGTATCACAAATATCTGCTGTGCATTCTGCACAGTTGTTCTCGGACTCATCTGTACCTGTTGGATTGCTTTCACATCTGCGAGAATTTCTGTACCTGCAATACTGACAGGTTCAAAATCCGGCGCACTGATTTCCAGGGTATACTCAGAATAGGGTTGTTGTTCAATTGCAGGATTCAGGCTGTATTCAACCGGAGGTGCATTCAATTCTATTTCCTGTGTCTGCCCAGAGCTGTTTGTTTCCAACTCCTCCAGCCGATTTCCCGGCTCTCCTGTATAATAAATAGAAATCCTCGCGTCAACAATTGGACGCGAGGTTATCTCTGAGGTTACATTGATCTGTAATTTTCCTTTATCCACCATATCTGGCATATCACATCACACTCTCAAAATATGTTACTGCTATTATATGCGCCTGCATACTATTCGTGAACATCAGGTCCCATGGATAGCATATTTTTCCCCTATCTGCAAAACGCTTCCACAAGTGATTGTTGCCCCTGCAAAATAGAAAACTCCCCCACTTCGATATGATTGATATACGAAGCAGGGGACATCTATTTTTTCAGTTATAATTATTCTGAAACACCTGTATCGGATGTGCCTGAATCCGCTCCATAAAAATCGCTGTAGGTTCCGCCATTCTCCATCGTATACCCTTTTAACTCTGCCAATTCACTGACTGTTACAAGCTGATACCCGTTATTGATGAGCTGAGGAATTGCCTCAATTGCAGCCTGTACCGACCATTCATGAATATCATGGAGTAAAACGATGTCTCCATCCGTTGCAGTAAGAATTGATTGAACCGTTGCATCCTTATCTTTTGTCTTCCAGTCAAGAGTATCGACCGACCAGAGGATCATCGGCATTCCAACATTCTCTCTTACAGTATCATTGATTGCACCATATGGTGGGCGCATCACTGTCGCCGGCTGACCACATGCATTCTTCAGTTCAGAGTTCGTTCCTGTAATCTGCTGCTGCACACCATCTGGCCCCAGTGTATTAAGACTCGTATGGTCCATGGAATGATTACCAAGTTCACAACCGATTTCCAGCATCTTCTTCACTTCATCCGTGTAGTTCGCAACATACTGTCCCTGCATAAAGAATGTCGCATGGGCATCATACTGCTTCAGCACATCAAGCAACTGCATGGTATACTCTCCCGGACCGTCATCAAACGTAATCGCAATCATCGGCTTCGTAGGATCGATTCTGTATTCTTCGGATTCCAGCTTACCATCCTCTGCAAAGACACATTTCTTGACACCAACCTGCTGCTCACCGGTGTACATCATTCCGTCCTTATCAAAGCAATATTTGTCACCGTCAATCTCAACCCAGTTAGTAGCCATTGTACCATCAGCATTCATATAATGCTTATTTCCATCGCCGTCTTTGACCCATCCGGTTTCCATGACTCCCTTATCATCAAACAGGTACTTGCTGCCGTTGATATCCTGCCATCCAGTGACAATCTTGTTGTCCGCATCAAAATAGTAGGTCTTCCCCTTGGACTGAATGAAATCATTGACAACATAGGTTCCATCCATGCGCTTAAATTTACTTCCATCCCAGGTTCCATACTTATTCTTCACAATCAGGTTGGAATCTTCCACATTGATTGTGACTTTTCCAAACCATTCATTCATCATCGAATGTTCGGTATCTTCCGACAAATCAATGACAATCGGAAAAGTTCCTTCTGTCTTTCCATCTGTATCACAGGTCAGAGTATAACCGTCTCCCGCATTCAGATCATTCAGCAGGTCTTTCGCCGTATATCCGGACTTTTCATCCAGAACCACACTCTCATTCTTCGAACAGGATGCGGTTGCTGTCAGCTTCGGCACACTCTCCTCCTGGACCATTGTCAGCTCATCAGCCTTCACCACAATCCTGGCAGACTTTTTCGTCCCTGCTGATGCCGCTGTACTAAAAAACAAAATAGCAAACAGACACAATACCGCAATTCCAATTAACTTTTTCTTAATTGCTTCTCTGCGATTGTGTCTGCTATGTACCGTTCTGTGCTGTGCAGTCTTCTGCACAGTCTCTTTTGTTCTACTGGAAACATCTGTTCCGTCTTCTCTCATTGTATTTCCCCATTTATAATAGTTTTGTAAGTTTTCATTGTTTTTTCACATTTACCAAACTATTATAACTCAAATATGGGAACTATGCAATAACTCTAATCTTTAAGATTCCATTAATTTCCAATAATTTGTCCATTGCTGTCTGTGATACTTCTGAATCTACATCCAGCATAGTGTAAGCGTACTCTTTCTTGCTCTTATTTGTCATGAGTTCAATATTCAGATTCTCTGAGGCAAGAACACTTGTAATCTGTCCCAGTGTGTTCGGGACGTTCTTATGAAGAACTGTAATTCTGCTTCCGCTCTCTGAACGTACGCCCATGTTGCAGTCCGGATAGTTGACAGAATGCAGAATGTTACCGTTCTCAAGATAGTCTCTCAGTTCTTTTACAGCCATCTTTGCACAATTGTCCTCAGACTCTTCTGTGGAAGCTCCAAGATGAGGAATCACGATTGCTCCCTTTACACCAGCAATCTCCGGTGTTGGGAAGTCCGTAACATAACGCTTTACGTTTCCTGTCAGAAGTGCATCTACCATATCTTCCCCGTTGACAAGTACGTCTCTTGCAAAATTCAGGACAACCACATCCTTTTTCATCAGACTGATTGCATCTTTGTTGATCATGCCCTTTGTATCGTCAAGTGCCGGAACATGAATGGTAATAAAGTCACATTCTTTATATAATTCATCTACCGTCTTTGCATGGTGAATGCTTCTTGAGAGCTTCCATGCAGAATCGACAGATACATATGGATCATACCCATATACTTCCATTCCCAGATGGGTTGCCGCATTGGCAACAAGAACACCGATTGCTCCAAGGCCAATGACACCGAGTTTCTTACCCTGAATCTCATGTCCTGCAAACTGCTTTTTCTGTTTTTCAGCAAGCTTTGCGATATCTCCGTCTTCCTCATACTCTTGAACCCAACTGATACCGCCGATGATATCTCTGGATGCTAAAAGCATTCCAGCAATAACAAGTTCTTTTACGCCGTTGGCATTTGCACCAGGTGTATTAAATACCACGATACCTTTTTCTGCGCATTTTTCCAAAGGGATATTATTCACTCCTGCTCCTGCACGGCCGATAGCCAGCAGATTTTCACCCAGTTCCATATCATGCATCACTGCACTTCTCACAAGAAATGCCTGTGCTTCCTGAGCATCCTCCGTCTTCTGGTATTCCTCTGTAAAACCGTCCAGTCCTACGCTGGCAATTGGATTTAAACAATGATATTTATACATCTTACAAATTCTCCTCTTCAAATTTCTTCATAAATTCAACTAATGCAGTCACACCTTCGTAAGGCATCGCATTGTAAATGCTGGCACGCATACCACCAACGGTACGATGTCCCTTTAAATTTTCAAATCCGGCCGCCTTGGCTTCTTTTACAAATTTGGCATCCAGATCCGCATCACCTGTAACAAATGGTACATTCATCAAAGAACGGTCCTTTGCAACAACGGTACCTTTGAACATCTTGCTCTGGTCAAGGTAATCATATAATACCTTCGCCTTTTTCTCATTGCGTTCTTTCATTACTTCAAGACCACCCATTGCTTTCAGCCATTTGAAGACTTTTCCACAGATGTAGATTCCATAAGCCGGAGGTGTATTGTAAAGCGATTTCGCATCTGCATGTGTCTTGTACTGAAGCATGGTAGGTGTTCCAGGAAGGACATCCTCTGTGATAAGATCTTCACGCATGATTACAATTACCACACCTGCAGGTCCGATATTTTTCTGAACGCCGCCGTAAACTACACCATATTTTGATACATCGATTGGCTCTGATAAAAAGCAAGAAGAAACATCTGCCACAAGAGTCTTGCCCTTTGTATTCGGAAGCTCTTTATACTTGGTCCCGTAGATTGTATTATTCTCGCAAATATATACATAATCTGCATCTTCTGAGATTGGGAGATCGGAGCAATCCGGGATATATGAAAATGTCTGGTCCTCAGAAGAAGCAATCTTATTCGCTTTTCCGTACTTGGAAGCTTCCTGGTATGCCTTCTTCGCCCACTGTCCGGTCACGATAAAGTCTGCGACCTTGTTCTTCATTAGATTCATTGGCAGCATTGCGAACTGCTGGGAAGCACCGCCCTGCAGGAACATTACTTTGTAATTGTCCGGAATATTCATCAGTTCTCTGAGATCCGCTTCTGCTGTCTCGATAATTTCTTCGAAGGCTTTTGAACGGTGGCTCATCTCCATAACAGACATTCCTGTTCCATTATAATCTAACATCTCTGCTGCTGCTTCTTTTAACACTTCCTCCGGCAGAACTGCTGGTCCTGCTGAAAAATTATAAACTCTGCTCATTTTTTCTTCCTCCCAAAATTCATTTACTTTTCTTTTTCATGTCATCTTCATCGAATGATTCACTGATTGCTGTTCCCGGCGCAACCATCGGCCACACCTTGTCATCAGAATCAATCTGACAGTCAATCACAACCGGCTCACCAAGCGACAGAGCCTTTTCCAGTGCCGCTTTGAACTCTTCCTGGGTAGTCGCATGGATACCGACTGCGCCCATAGCCTCTGCCAGTTTCACAAAATCAACGGCATCATCGAGAACAGTTGCCGAATATCTCTCATCATAGAAAAGGCCCTGCCACTGTCTGACCATTCCCAGCACATGGTTGTTAATCACCACCTGGATGATTGGAATCTGATATCTTGCAGCAGTTGCCACCTCATTCATATTCATGCGGAAACACCCATCTCCTGCAATGTTGATTACCGTGTCATCCGGTCTTCCGACCTTTGCACCAATGGCTGCTCCCAGTCCATATCCCATCGTCCCAAGTCCTCCTGATGTCAGGAATGTCCTTGGCTTTGTATATTGGTAGTACTGGGCTGCCCACATCTGATGCTGTCCCACCTCTGTGACAATCAATGCTTCTCCTTTGGTCTGTCTGTAGATTTCTTCTACTACGAACGGACCGGTAAGTCCCTCGTGATGATAAGTGAGGGGATAGGATTCCTTATAGCCATTGATTTTTTCAATCCATTCCGGATGCGACTGCTGTTCCAGTCTCGCATTGATAATCGCAAGTGCCTCTCTGACATCTCCTGTGACTCCTGCGTTAATCACAATATTCTTATTCATCTCTGCCGGATCGACATCGAACTGCAGAATCTTAGCGTGACTGGCAAATTTCTTCGCATTTCCTGTGACACGGTCACTGAATCGTGCGCCCAGCACAATCAGCAGATCACATTCACTGACACCGAAATTCGCAGTCTTTGTTCCATGCATTCCCAGCATTCCTGTGTAAAGAGGATCTGTCCCTGGAAATGCACCCTTTCCCATCAGTGAATCCGTTACCGGTGCATCTGCCTGATGGGCAAACCGGATAACCTCTTCACTTGCACCGGAGAGGACAGTGCCTCCCCCTACAAATATATATGGTCGTTTTGCTTTTTTTATCATTGACAATGCCGTCTCGATCTCGTCCGCAGAAATCATCGATGATTCTGTCTCCTTCGGACGTATCTGCATCGGTTGATACTCTGTCTTTCCCGCTGTCAGATCCTTTGGAATATCAATCAGTACCGGACCCGGACGACCGGAACGGGCAATCTCAAATGCCTTGCGGATTGTGGGTGCCAGCTTCTCGATATCTTTCACAATATAATTGTGTTTTGTAATGGGCATGGTGATTCCAGCGATATCCACCTCCTGAAAGCTGTCCTTTCCAAGGAGCGGCAGCGTAACATTACAGGTAATGGCTACAACCGGAATCGAATCCATATAGGCTGTGGCAATTCCTGTTACCAGATTTGTTGCACCCGGGCCACTGGTCGCCAGACAGACACCTACTTTTCCTGTGGCACGCGCATATCCATCTGCTGCATGGGAAGCACCCTGTTCGTGCGAGGTCAGGATATGCCGAATCTCATCACTGTGCCGATAAAGTGCATCATATACATTCAAAATAGAGCCGCCTGGATACCCAAACACGGTATCCACGCCTTGTTCTTTCAAACATTCAATAACAATCTCTGATCCTGTTAATTGCATTCGTATCTTCCCCTTGTCTACTTCTTTGGCACTTCCAGAACAGCACCTCTGTTGCCGGAAGTCACCATCGCAGCATATCTCGCGAGATAGCCTGTTGTTACTCTTGGCTCTCTCGGCTGCCATTGTGCTCTTCTTGCTTCCATTATCTCATCGGATACATCCAACTCTAACGCAAGTTCCGGGATATTGATCTTAATCCGATCTCCTTCCTCCACAAGGGCAATTGGTCCGCCGACTGCTGCTTCCGGAGAAACATGGCCGATAGATGCACCTCTGCTGGCGCCGCTAAAACGTCCGTCTGTAATCAGTGCCACACTGGATCCAAGTCCCATTCCAGCAATTGCCGATGTGGGATTCAGCATCTCACGCATACCAGGTCCGCCCTTCGGGCCTTCATACCGAATAACAACCACATCACCAGAGACAATCTTGCCACCCTTGATTGCTTCAATTGCATCTTCTTCACACTCAAATACTCTTGCAGGACCTTCGTGAACCTGCATCTCATCTACGACTGCAGAACGTTTTACTACGCTGCCGTCCGGTGCCAGGTTTCCTTTAAGCACTGCAAGTCCGCCTGTCTGACTGTATGGATTTTCAATTGGACGAATGACCTCTGGATTGCGATTTACACATCCTTCGATATTTTCTCCAACAGTCTTTCCTGTAACAGTCATGCATTCTGTATGAAGCAGCCCCTTTTTGTTCAATTCATTCATTACCGCATAGACGCCGCCAGCTTCGTTCAAATCTTCCATATACGTAGGACCTGCCGGTGCAAGATGACAAAGGTTTGGAGTTTTCTCGCTGATTCCATTTGCAAAATCAATCTCAAAATCCATTCCAATCTCATGTGCAATTGCAGGAAGGTGCAGCATGCTGTTCGTAGAACATCCAAGAGCCATGTCAACTGTCAGCGCATTGAGGATTGCTTCTTTTGTCATGATATCTCTCGGCCGGATATTCTTCTCGAGCATCTCCATCACCTTCATTCCTGCATGCTTTGCAAGCTTGATTCGCTCGGAGTATACTGCCGGAATCGTTCCATTGCCCTGGAGTCCCATTCCCAGAACTTCCGTCAGGCAGTTCATACTGTTCGCTGTATACATACCAGAACAAGAACCGCAGGTCGGACATACCTTATTCTCAAATTCACATACATCCTCTTCTGACATCGTTCCTGCCGCATAAGAACCTACTGCCTCGAACATGCTGGAAAGACTTCTCTTCTGTCCCTTTACATGTCCCGCAAGCATCGGACCGCCGCTGACAAATACAGTCGGAATGTTCACTCTGGCTGCTGCCATCAAAAGTCCCGGAACATTCTTGTCACAATTCGGAATCATAACCAGTGCATCAAATTGATGTGCCATCGCAAGTGCCTCTGTTGAATCTGCAATCAAATCCCTCGTCACAAGTGAATATTTCATACCTATGTGTCCCATTGCAATTCCATCACATACTGCAATTGCCGGTACCATGACCGGTGTTCCACCTGCCATTGCAACACCCATCTTCACCGCTTCTGTAATCTTGTCCAGATTCATGTGTCCCGGAACAATCTCATTGTAGGAGCTCACTACTCCGACTAACGGTCTCTCTAATTCTTCCTTTGTGTACCCCAATGCATTGAACAAGGAACGATGTGGTGCCTGCTGCATTCCCTTTGTTACCTGATCACTTCTCATTTTTATCCACCTTTCTTATGATTTCTTTAAGATATTCTTTTAAATATCCTTTCTGTTTTATGTCTATACCTTTTCTGTCTTTTCGTTTTACAATGATGTCTTTTATCTCTTTATCCGATTGCAGATCAAATCACCCATCTGTGCCGTGCCGACTAATGTTTTGCCGTCTGACATAATGTCACCGGTTCTGTAGCCGTCCTTTAGCACCTGTGCCACTGCCTGTTCGATTGCATCTGCCTCTTTATCAAGATCAAGGCTGAATCGGAGCATCATTGCTGCTGATAAAATCGTTGCGATTGGATTGGCAATTCCTTTTCCCGCGATATCCGGTGCGGAACCGCCGCTTGGCTCATACAGCCCAAACTTCGTCTCATTCAGACTTGCAGATGCCAGCATACCGATGGAACCAGTCACCATACTTGCTTCATCTGATAAAATGTCCCCGAACATGTTCTCTGTCAGGATGACATCAAACTGCTTTGGATCTTTCACAAGCTGCATCGCACAGTTGTCCACAAGCATATGCTCCAATGTAACCTCTGGATAATCAGCTCCTACTTCTTCCACAGTCTTTCTCCATAATCTGGAAGAATCAAGTACATTGGCTTTATCAACGCTTGTAACCTTTTTGTGGCGCTTCATTGCAATGTCAAAGCCACGTTTCGCAATTCTACGAATCTCGTTCTCATTATATGTAAGGGAATCGTATGCCGTTACCACACCGTCTTCCTCAACTGTCTTTCGTTCTCCAAAATATAATCCGCCAGTAAGCTCCCGCATGATCATCATGTCAAAGCCGCCCTCTGTAATCTCTTCCTTCAGCGGACATGCACCTTTTAATTCCTCGTATAAAATCGCCGGTCGCAGATTCGCAAATAGATTTAGTTCTTTTCTGATTTTCAGAAGTCCGGCCTCCGGTCTCTTAGAAGGTTCCAACTGATACCACGGCGACACCTTAGCGTCTCCGCCAATGGATCCCATAAGCACTGCCTGGCACTTTTTCGCCTCGGCAACCGTCTCATCCGTCAACGGTATTCCATGAGCATCAATCGATGCACCGCCCAATAAAAGCTGCGAGTATGACAACTCATGCTGATAAATCTCTCCTACTTTATCTAATACTTTCATCGCTTCTGTAACTATCTCAGGGCCGATTCCATCGCCCTTTATGACTCCAATGTCTAATCTCATGCTGTTTTCCTCCCAAGATACGGCTCAGATGTATCCAGAAATCTCATCCTTCGACACCTTCATAAGTAATCGGACATCCTGGCTTTGCCAGAAACCCTCTCACCATATTTTAATGTTGCTATCTATAATAACTTATTTTTTTAAACATTTCAACCCTTTACTTTATTAACGTGAATATGACCAACGGCATCCGACTTTATTACATGTACTTTTCACATTCTCGCCAAAGGACTGAAACAACGTCCTGAATGCCTTGTGGGCAGCGCATTATTTTCAATAACATCCCGTCCCATTTGTAAGCAGCACCTTCTATTGTTAAATGAAAAAAGATGCCTTCCAATGAAAGCACCCTTTTCTCTAAGTTCAATCCTTACTCTGCGTTAGGTTTTTCAATCTGTGCGATTGCTGACTTTTGCATTGGAATACGGCAGTTCTTGTTGTTACCGAACTCTACGATAACATCTTCCTCTGTGATATCGATGATCACGCCGTAAAATCCACTTGTAGTCAACGCAGTATCTCCAACTTCCATTGTAGAAAGCATCGCTGTGATTCTCTTCTGCTCCTTCTTCTGTGGGCGCATCAGAAAAAACCACATTGCTCCAATTAAAACAGCATAAATCAAAATCATGCTTCCCCAACTTGTTACACTGCTTGACGCAATAATTCCGTTCATTTCATTTCCTCCTAAATTCTATGAAGCAGGGTTCTGCTTCGTAATTACATATTGAGTAGACACCAGACAAGTTCCACGGAACTCCTCCGCTAAATACTCTGCAGCTAATAACTGTCGCATTATTGCTATCATACACAAAACAGAATAATACTTCAAGTAATTTTTGCCATTTTATCTAACTTTTATGTCTAAAATATCTGTAATCCTCTTTTCTGTCTCAACATCCCTGATGTTTTGTGCAATATAGTATGCCTTATTTTTCTCCCAAAACTCCTGCAAGCTTCTGTTTTTTGTAGGACTGGTACTCTCCTGCTTCAATCGCCTCCCGTATCTCCTCCATCATCGTATTGTAGAAATAAAGATTATGAAGAACGCAAAGTCTCATTCCAAGCATTTCCTTCGCCTTAAGCAAATGTCTGATATATGCCCTGCTGTAGCTCTTGCAGGCAGGACACTGACACCCCTCCTCAATGGGGCTCTCATCCAACTCAAATCTGGCATTAAACAGATTCATCTTCCCGTGATTCGTATACACATGTCCATGACGACCATTGCGGCTTGGATAGACGCAGTCAAAAAAGTCCACACCGCGGTCCACCGCTTCAAGGATATTGGCCGGTGTCCCAACTCCCATAAGATACGTAGGTTTTTCCACAGGAAGATGTGGCACGACAGCATCCAGAATGTGATACATATCCTCGTGTGATTCTCCCACTGCCAGTCCGCCTACAGCGTATCCATCCAGGTTCATCTGTGCGATCTGCTTGGCATGTTCGATGCGGATATCTTCGTAGATCCCCCCCTGATTGATTCCAAAAAGCATCTGCTTCTTGTTAATTGTTTCCGGAAGTTCATTCAGTCTCGCCATCTCTGTCTTACATCTCGCCAGCCATCTTGTCGTACGGTCGACAGAATTCTGAATATACTCCCTGGTCGTGACACTGGATGGGCATTCATCAAAAGCCATGGCAATGGTTGATGCCAGATTCGACTGAATCTGCATACTCTCTTCCGGCCCCATAAAAATCTTGCGACCGTCTATATGAGAATTGAAATAGACTCCCTCTTCTTTGATTTTGCGCAGTCCGGCAAGTGAGAACACCTGAAATCCGCCGGAATCTGTCAGAATTGGCTTGTCCCAAACCATAAACTTGTGCAGGCCGCCCAATTTTTTGATTACCTCGTCGCCGGGACGAACATGGAGATGATACGTGTTCGACAACTCCACCTGCGTCTTGATCTGCTGAAGATCATCAGTAGACACCGCACCCTTTATTGCTGCCGCTGTTCCTACATTCATAAATACCGGAGTCTCAATCACTCCGTGAACCGTGTGAAAACGGCCTCGCTTTGCGCGGCCGTCTCTTGTAATTAGTTGATACATATTGTTAGTTCCTCGTCTCTTTTCAAGTGATACAAAGTTCGCCCCTCTGTCGGCGGGCACTTCCTTACCACATAGTTTAATAATGAACAATTACCGGGTCTCCAACCTGAATCAGTCCATATAATGTCTCCGAATCACTGTAGGACATATTGATACATCCATGAGAACCATTCGTAGTATATCTGTTTCCACCAAAATACGGCTGCCAGGTCGCTGTGTGGAAACCAACTCCTGTCCAGGTGACACGCATCCAGTATGCAACAGGTGTCTCATACTCCGGTGTACCATCTGACTGAATCTCTCCCGTCAGTGTCTTATTCTGCATTTTTTCCAGACAGGACCAAACACCTGCAGGTGTCTCCTTGTCCGGTGTCGGAAGTCCTGTAACCACATCGGTCTCAAATACTACACTTCCGTTTGACACGTACCACATATGCTGGTCTGTCAAATCCACTTCTGCGTAAGTAGAGCCCCAGTCTGCCTGATCGCGGCTTGACGCTGTCTGCTCATAAGCAGGTTCTCTTGAAACAACCTCCCCTGCATTAATACTGTTAATCAGATTCTGAACTTCTGTTGCCTCATCCACGGACCAGCCATAGGTTCCGCCTGAAACTTCCACGCTCTTTCCACCCGGTGTGGTAATCGTGCGGGCCTTTCCCACCGTATCATAGGTCTTTCCAAATTCAGACATATAAGCAGTCACCGCATCTGTGTTCAATGACACTGCCATATTCTCATCCACTGTAAGCCAGGTTGAGATCAAGGTCTTGTCTATGACAACATCTGGATTCATCGTATATGTAATACTGGCAGCGCAGCGCTGGTTCAGCGTATCACAGGCAGTTTTTACCTCCGGTGATTCTGACGTATACTTCGGGGTCACATAGCAGCCTTCCGCTGACATGTCCAGCGTATTCTGAAAGCCTGTCACATATTCTATAATCTTCTTCGTAAGCACATCACTGTCAATCTTTGTACCTGCCACTTCCGGTTCTATAACAAAAGAATTGCCATCATACTTCGGAGTTGCTGATATCGGATCTGTCTGCTCCCCTGTCACACATGCCAGTGCAGCAATCTTCGCATTCAGTGCGGCTTCATCATAAGATACACCAATGGTAATCTTTGCGCTATTTTTCTGAAAAAATGCCCGCGGCCAGAGAAATGCATTCTGTGCCTTAATTGCATTTTCCACATCATCATTGTCTACATACTTCAGAGAAATATCAGCTCCTGAAATTGTCTCCGTTGCATCATTCAGTTCCTTGATAGTGAGAGCGTATCCTTGAACCTCACTGGACATATATTCATCTACGTCCTTTGCCGTCTTCCCCGAGAAACTCACACCATTAATCGTAGAATTAATATAAAGATGATTTATGAAATAAACCGAAATCGCAAGGTACACAATCACAAGTATTCCAAAGATACTTCCCAGAGTAATCAGTATCTTTTTACTGTTCTTTTCTTTTTTTCTCTTCATCTCTTCATCATCTTCATCATAAAAGTCTTCATCTAAATCGAATTCCTCATCTAAATCAAATTCCTCATCCTGCTCCTCTAGTTCGTTGTCCGATACTGCTCCCATACGGTTCTTAGAAAGCAAATCATCACCGGAATCACCAGACTCAGAATCTGCAGAATCCTGTTCCATCGTCTCAGCTTCTTCTGGAACACTTTTTTTCTTTTTGCGCTTTCTTTTATGTAGTGCCGGGTCTGTGGTGCTGTTTTCATGTGTATGCTCTGCACCTTCCTCAGGTACTTCCGCCTGTCGCCGTCTTCTTCCAACTGCAGCCTCTTCTTGCTTGTTTTCTGAGGTCTCTGCTGCTTTTCTTCTTGTTTCTTTTTCCCGACTTTGTGAAGTTCCTGTAACTCTCGATCCGTCTTCCGGAGCACTCCGTTTTGTGCTCTCCTCTGTGGATTCTGATTTTTTAGCCTGTCCAGCATGTTCTGATTTGACTGTTCCATCTGCCCTCCTGCGTTTCTTTTTCACTTTATTCTCAGTCTTTTTCTCTCCAGACTGATTGATATCCTCGTGAATTTCTTTCATTGTATCTTCAATAATCTTATCGATATCAATATCGACAGATTGCTTATTCTCTGGAAGTGCGCCATTCTTCTCATTATTATTGCCCATTTTGTATTAACTCCCTCTTTATTAATCAACATATAGGGACATTATAATACGCTTCACAGCAAATGTACAGTGAAAAAAGAATGAAAATAATGATTGCCAGTTTTTTTATCTTCTTATATAATGGGTCTATGCGTATAAATATAGGTATCTAAAAAATTGTTCTCTTTCAGATACCTGACTCACAGAAAGGAGTTATCACATGAGTGGTTCAACATTTGGCAATTTGTTTTCCATTACAACCTGGGGAGAATCCCACGGAGCAGGTGTCGGCGTCGTCATCGATGGATGTCCTGCCGGTCTTGCACTTAATGAGAAAGCAATTCAGACCTATTTAAATAGAAGAAAACCGGGGCAAAGTAAATTCACGACCTCACGAAAGGAGGCCGATCAGGTAGAGATTCTCTCAGGTGTCTTTGAAGGACACACGACCGGAACCCCAATTTCACTGCTTGTTCGCAATGAAAACCAGCGTTCCAAGGATTACAGCAGTATTCAGAACCTGTACCGTCCCGGACATGCAGACTATACCTTCGATAAAAAGTATGGCATCCGTGACTATCGCGGCGGCGGACGATCCTCTGCAAGGGAGACCATTGGCAGGGTGGCAGCCGGAGCCGTTGCTTCTGCAATCCTTGATAGTCTCGGCATCACACTAACTACCTTTACCAAAGCAATCGGACCGGTCGTCATACCTGAGGAACAGTACCATTTCCATCACATTACCGAAAATGCATTATATATGCCAAACAATACTTATGCTACAGAAGCTTCTGCCTATCTCGAGGGTCTCATCAAGACACTGGACTCCTCCGGCGGTATGGTAGAATGCCGTGTTGCGCACATGCCTGTCGGAATCGGTGAAACTGTATTTGACAAGCTGGATGCTTCCCTGGCTCAGGCAGTCATGTCCATCGGGGCAGTTAAAGCAGTTGAGATTGGTGACGGCACTGCAGTAGCCCAGGCAATTGGAAGCCAGAACAATGACACATTTTATATGGAAAATGATGAGGTTGCTAAGAAAACCAATCATTCCGGTGGAATTCTCGGCGGCATGAGTGACGGCTCGGAGCTGATACTGCGCGCTTCCTTCAAGCCAACCCCTTCCATCGCCCAGTCGCAGCGCACCATCACAGACAGCGGGGAGGAGACAGTCATCAACATTCATGGCCGACATGACCCTATTGTGGTTCCACGTGCCGTGGTCGTCGTTGAGTCTATGGTTGCCATCACCCTGGTAGATCTGCTGTTTGCAAACATGCGCTGCCGCATGGATAAAATCAAATCATTCTATATGGAGGAAAAAGATGTCTAATAAATTAATTGATATCGTAAATGTATCAAAATCATTCGATGAAAATGTGGTTCTCGATAAACTGAATCTCTATATACGCGAAAATGAATTTCTTACATTGCTCGGTCCCAGCGGATGTGGTAAGACAACGCTGCTGCGCATTCTCGGCGGATTCGAGACCCCTGATTCCGGAGAAATCATCTTCAATGGACAAAACATTAATGCAATTCCGCCCAACAAGCGTCAGCTCAATACCGTATTCCAGAAATATGCCCTGTTTTCTCACATGACAATTGCTGACAACATCGCATTTGGGCTGAAGATCAAGGGCAAATCCAAAAACTATATTGAAGATAAGATCCGCTATGCACTTAAGCTGGTGAACCTGGAAGGCTTTGAGCACCGGACTCCGGACTCCTTAAGTGGCGGACAGCAACAGCGAATCGCCATTGCCCGCGCCATTGTCAACGAGCCAAAGGTTCTTCTATTAGATGAACCCCTGGGTGCTCTGGACTTAAAGCTCCGTCAGGATATGCAGTATGAACTGATTCGCCTGAAAAATGAGCTTGGCATCACATTTGTGTATGTAACCCATGACCAGGAAGAGGCACTCACCATGTCCGACACCATCGTTGTCATGAACCAGGGATATATCCAGCAGATCGGCACACCGGAGGACATTTATAATGAGCCTCAGAACGCTTTTGTCGCTGACTTCATCGGTGAGAGTAACATCATCTCCTCTACCATGGTAGAAGATAAAGTTGTGAAAATGCTTGGTGCCACCTGGGAATGTGTGGATGTAGGCTTTGGAAAGATGCGGCCTGTGGACGCGGTTCTGCGTCCCGAGGACATCGTTCTCGTAAAACCGGGCGAAGGTGTCATCGATGGTGTCGTGACCAATATCATTTTTAAAGGAGTTCATTATGAAATGGATGTCCTTGCCAATAATTATGAACTTCTGGTTCACAGTACTTCCATGTACCCGGTTGGAACAGAAGTTGGTATCACTGTTGACCCATTTAACATTCAGATTATGAAAAAACCTGAATCAGAAGACGCGGAGGCTGTTGGAATTGAAGAATAAAAGACTACTATCCGGCCCGTATCTTTTCTGGGCTATTGCATTTATCATTATTCCACTGGTTATGATTTTTTATTACGGGCTGACCAACAACAATGGTCAATTTACATTTTCCAATCTTGCCAGAATGACGACCCCGGAGAATTTAAAGGCGCTGGGTCTTGCCCTGCTTATTTCCCTGATCAGTACGGTAATCTGTCTGCTGCTTGCTTACCCGCTGGCTATGATTCTCAGCGAAAAAAATGTAAGCCAGACTGGATTCATGGCGCTGATCTTCATTCTTCCTATGTGGATGAATTTTTTGCTGCGGACACTTGCATGGCAGACACTGCTGGAGAAAAACGGAGTCATCAATAGTCTCCTGAATCTGCTTCATCTGCCGGAGCTTGCCATCATCAATACACCTTACGCGGTGGCACTTGGTATGGTATACAATTTTCTGCCCTTTATGATTCTTCCTATCTACAATGTATTGTCAAGAATCGATAAGGACGTCATCAATGCCGCCCGAGACTTGGGTGCCAATAACCTACAGACTTTTCTCAAGATTATTCTGCCACTGAGTGTACCTGGCATCATCAGCGGAATTACCATGGTATTCGTACCATCACTCACTACCTTTGTCATCTCCGATCTGCTGGGCGGCAGCAAAATTCTCTTGATTGGAAATGTCATCGAACAGGAATTCAAACAGGGAAGCAACTGGCATGTGGGCTCCGGTCTGTCCATTGTGCTGATGCTCTTTATTATCGCAAGTATGGCACTGATTGCCAAGTATGACAAAGACGGTGAAGGGAGTATGTTCTGATGAAAAATATTGCAAAAAAATTATACCTGACACTTATTTTCATTCTGCTTTATGCCCCCATCGTCACCCTGATGGTGCTCTCCTTCAACAGTTCGAAGACCCGGGCCAAATGGGGCGGTTTTACTTTCAAGTGGTACACTGCGCTCTTCCAGAACCAGGATATCATGAACGCCCTGTACACGACCCTTGTGATTGCCCTTCTCTCCGCTCTGATTGCGACTATCATCGGAACAGCGGCAGCAATCGGCATCCAGGGGATGAAACGCCACTCCCGCACCATCGTTATGGGCATCACCAACATTCCCATGCTGAACGCGGATATCGTAACCGGAATTTCCTTTATGCTGCTGTTCATCGCATTCCGGATTTCACTGGGATTCGGAACGATTTTACTGGCACATATTACCTTTAACATTCCGTATGTCATCCTGAGTGTCACACCGAAGCTCAGACAGACCAGCAAGAGCACATACGAGGCTGCACTTGATCTCGGAGCCTCACCGGTCTATGCATTTTTCAAGGTTGTATTCCCGGATATCCTTCCGGGAATCTTCTCTGGATTTCTGCTTGCATTTACCATGTCACTGGATGACTTTATTATCACGCATTTTACCAAAGGGCCGGGAATCGATACGCTGTCCACCAAGATTTACAGTGAAGTGCGAAAAGGAATCAAGCCGGAAATGTACGCATTGTCCAGCATACTTTTTCTCACAGTGCTGCTTCTGCTGATTCTGATCAATATCAGTCCGGAAGAAAAGAAGCAGAAAAAGAAGACCGTAAGCAAAGCTCACAAAGTCGCACGGCTTGTGTTCACCAGAGTCGTACCTGCCATTATGGTCGTTGTGATTGCCATCGGCGGAGCTTACTATGGTTCCAAAGAATCAGTCAGCGGCACCAACCAGGTCATTGTGTATAACTGGGGCGAATATCTTGATCCGGAGGTTCTGACCATGTTTACCGAGGAGACCGGAATTGATGTGGTTTACGAAGAATATGAGACCAATGAAATCATGTATCCAAAAGTGCAGTCCGGGGCAATCGCCTACGATGTGGTCTGCCCTTCCGATTATATGATTCAGCGCATGATTGAAAATGATCTTCTTGCAGAGCTTGACTTTGACAAGATTCCGAATATCAAGAATATCGGAACTGCTTATATGGAACAGTCCAGACAGTTCGATGCTGACAATCTCTACTCCGTACCATACTGCTGGGGCACCGTTGGCATCCTCTACAACAAGACCATGGTCGATGAACCGATTGACAGCTGGGCGGTTCTCTGGGATGAAAAATACAAGGACAATATCCTGATGCAGGACAGCGTCCGTGATGCTTTTGGCATCACTTTAAAATACCTTGGCTACTCTCTTAATTCCACAGATCTTGACGAGCTGGAAGAAGCAAAGGAACTCCTGATTAAGCAGAAGCCGCTGGTTCAAGCCTATGTGGTAGATCAGGTCCGTGATAAAATGATTGGAAATGAAGCGGCGCTTGGTGTCATTTATTCCGGTGAAGCCATCTACACACAGATGGAAAATCCCGACCTCGAATATGTCATTCCAAAAGAGGGATCTAACCTGTGGATTGATTCCTGGGTAATTCCCAAGAACGCCAAGCACAAAGAAAATGCTGAGGCATTCATTAACTTCTTATGCCGTGCAGATATTGCAAAAATGAACTTTGACTACATTACCTATTCCACACCAAACGAAGCCGGCAGGACACTGATTGAAGACCCGGCCATCCGAAACAGCACCATCGCATTCCCAAGCCCGGATCAGCTTGCAAACTGCGAGACCTTCCAGTTCCTGGGGGATAAAAACGATGCAATATACAATCAGTTGTGGAGAGAGATTAAGTCAAAGTAATCTTCAATATATAAAGGGGCTGTCGCACTCATTAGTGTGGCAGTTTGATATGCTCCCTCTTAGGTAGACAAGTGAAATAATAAAATCACTTGCTACTTAGGAGGGAGCATTTTCTATGCAAAAAATAGATCCAAAAACTAAAATTGATTATATAAACCGATATTTGGATG